>NZ_JBHDLJ010000001.1:0-516749 GCF_041877255.1 Arthrobacter halodurans | reverse complement strand
CAACCCCCGGCGGACCCGGCGGTTGCGGCGGAACCGCTACCCCCGGGGGAACCGGACGTTGCGGCGGGCGGGCGGGAACCGGCGGAACCGGCGGAACCGGGGCCGGGACGGGAACCGGGAGCGGATCCGGCGCCGGGCCGGGGGCCGGGGCCGGGACGGGAACCGGGAGCGGATCCGGTGCCGGGGCGGCAGCGGGGTCCGGGGCGGCAGCGGGGTCCGGCACGGACGCGGGGACCCCGGGGCCGGCAGGGGCGGCCACGGAACCGGAATCCTCCGCGCCGGGGTAGCCGAGCACGGCGAGCACCGCCGCCCAGCGCAGGATCTCCCCGGCCGTCATGTCCGCCAGGCCCGGCGGGACCGGCGACTCCCGCGGCGCCTGCCCTGTGGCCGTTTCCTCGTCCATGACCCCACGCTACGCCCGGTCACCGACAGAATGGGAACACATCTTCGAATGCGGAGAATCGTCGGCGCACGGAACCTGTGGAGGTCGAGTGGCCGGCACGACTGCTGGTGGCAGGCCCGCTGCCAGCCCGGGGAGGGTCGGCAAGTCAGCGCCGCGGCGCGGCGTAACACGGTGCCATCCGGTGGCCGCCAACTAGACTGGCACATATGAGCGACCAGCTGGACAACGACCCGACGACGGGACCGGACTACGACCCCACCGCCAGTTCGCTCACCGGGCACATCGACTCGGCGGTGATGGAGGAGCTGCTCGCCGTCAGGGGAAGCATCGACAACATCGACGCGACCCTCGTCTACCTGCTGGCCGAGCGCTTCAAGGCAACCCAACGGGTCGGCTACCTCAAGGCGCGCTACCAGCTGCCGGCGGGGGACCCCGGCCGCGAGGCGTCCCAAATCTCGCGCCTGCGTCGCCTCGCGGAGGAAGCCAACCTGGATCCGGCCTTCGCCGAGAAGTTCCTGAACTTCATCATCAGCGAGGTCATCCGCCACCACCAGGCGATCTCGGACTCGCACGTTCCCGATCGGGGCGAGCCGTCCTGAACGCGGTACCCACGGTCCGTGCCACGGCGCACGGGCCGATGCCCGGCACGGATCCCGTCGAATCCACCCTCATCGTTCGCGGCGAGCTCGGGGAACCGCATCTCCCGCATCTGGTCCAGCTGCCCGCCCGTGGCGTCGGTTCGGACGACGTCGGCCGGACGGCATCCATGCTCGAGGGCCTCTTCGTCGACGTGCAACCCTTCGGCTGGCGGCTCGTCGACCGCCCGGGGCAGGACCACCGGCGCGCCACATCCGCCCTCGCCACGGACCTGAACGTCCTCGCCGACGTGATCGGAGGCGAAGACCAGCCCGGGGACACGCTGAAGATCCAGCTTCGGGGACCCCTCGCGATGGCTTCGAGCCTCTACCTCCACCACGGCGAGCGTGCCCTGTCCGACGCCGGGGCGCGCCGCGATCTGGCCGACTCGCTGGCGTCCGGTGCGGCCGGGCACGTCGCGGACGTCCTGCGCACCAGCGGGAGCCGGGAGCTGACCGTCGTTGTCGAGGAGCCGGGACTCTCCGACATCCTCGGCGGCACGGTCCCCACCGCCAGTGGCTACCGCACGTTGCGCTCCGTGCCGCGCCACGAGGTTGCACAGGCCTGGAGGACACTTGCCGATGCGGTGCGCGCCGCGGGCGCGGCCCACGTCGTGATCGCCCCGGCGGTGCGCGCGGTGGATCTTCGGGCCGTGTTCGACGCCGCCGCGTCGGCCGGGGCAGACGGAACCTGCCTGCCGCTCGCCTCGTTGGACCGCGCCGGCTGGGAGCGCGCCGCGGAGACGATCGAGGCCGGCCGTCAGTTGTGGCTGGGACTGCTCGACCCCGCGCGCGAGGTCCCGGGCGTGGTCGCTTCGGTCCAGCGCATCCTGACGCCTTGGCGGCAGTTGGGGCTCACGGAGGCCTCGCTCGGCGCGCTGACCCTGCTCCCCGCCGCGGGTCTGGCGGGCACCGCCCCCGATGCCGCGCGCCGGCTGCTGCTGGCCCTGACGCGGACGGCGGAGGCGTTGAACCAGGTGCGGGCGGAGGCCTAACCCACCCAGCCGCGCCGCGAGGCCAGCAGTTCGAAGGTGATACGCGCCGTGAAGCGGCCATGGGCCCGGAGCCGCGGGCTCGTCGCGAGTTCCGGGCGGCCGCCGGCGTCGGCCATGTAGAGGCCCAACAGCGCGAGCCAGCTGTCGATGTCGTCCGGATCGGCGTCGCGCGTCAGCTCCCAGCCCAACAGCGCCCCCAGGGGCAGCCCGGCGTCGTACAAATAGGGGAACATGGCCGCCCAATCGGCCCAGGCTGGGCCCACCGCGAGCCAGTTCCAGTCGCAGATCCAGGCGGTGCCGGCCGCGCGCCCGGCCACCGGCGAGGACGCGATGACGACGTTGTCCGCGCGCAGGTCGTTGTTCAGCGGCGTGTCGCCGACCAGTGCGCTCGGACCCCGAGCGGCCAGCCGGACGAGATCCGCGGCGGCTTCCGGCGAACCGTTCGCGGATACGTGCCGCGCGAAACAGCGGGGCAGGAATGGGGGCCGTGTTGCGGGTTCCGCCGCCCAGCCACGCGCGAGGGCGAGGTGCGGACGGTCCCGCGTCCACTCGTCCGCGAGCCGCGCGGGCCCCAGCTCGCTGAGAATCCGCGCATCGCCGCGCAGGGCCGCATTCGTCTCGAGACAGCTGTCGTGGATGGCCCGCGCATCGGCGATCGTCCACGGACGCCCCGGCATGGCTCCCTCGACGGGTTCGAAGACCAGCAGGATCCAGTTGGCGGCTTGCGGGGCCACCGGGATCTCCTCGACCGCCAGCAACCGGGGGACAGGCAGGCCGGACGGCAGCGCGGAGAGTACCCGGGCCTCGCGCGCGTAGCCAGGGTAGACGTGCTCGTCGTCCACGGGAGTGGCCTTGGCGAACACCGTGCGGGGCCCGTCGACGAGGCCGGCGAAACCGTGCGTGAACCCGCCGCCGGCCAGACGGACGCGGTCCACGCGCCCGCCCGCCAAGGCCGCGAGCCGCAGTCGCACGGCGTCGGGCAGGTCCGCCCACGCGTGCCGTCGCGCGGTCGCGGCGTAGTCCGGCGCGGGCGCAAGCGCCTCGGGGGTGTCGCCCACGGGCCTAGAGCCTGCCCGTCGCCTTGAGGCGGATGTAGGTGTCCGCCAGCGCGGGCGGGAGATCGAGGGGCTCCTCGTCGACCACCTCGGCCCCCATGGAACGCAGTTGGTTCTTCAGCGCCTCGCGCTGCTGCAGCGAGCGTTCCGCGGCGGCGGAGCGGTAGACCCCGCCGACGGTCCGGAGGTCTCCGCGCCGGGCCGCCAGCTCGGGGTCCCGCACGGCGGCCACCACGAGCACATGCTTGGCCACGAGCCCGGGCAGCACCGGAAGGAGCCCCTCTTCGACGGCGCCCGAGTCCAGCGAGGTCAGCAGGACCACCAGCGATCGGTGGCTGGAGATGGCGTGGATGCGGGACGGGATGTCAGTCCAATCGGCCTCGATCAGCTCCGGCTCCAGCGGTGCCATGGCCTCGACGAGCCGGGTGAGCAGGGCGCCGCGGGAGGCGGAGTCCACGCGGGCCCGCGGCCGCCGGTCGTAGGCCAGGAAATCGACGCGGTCCCCGCCCCGCTCCGCCAGGACGGCCAGCAGCAGCGACGCTTCGATGCCGGTGTCGAGCCGCGGCTCGTCGCCGACGCGGGCGGCGGAGGTGCGCGAGGTGTCCAGGACGATCACGACGCGCCGGTCGCGTTCCGGGCGCCAGGTGCGCACGACCACGTTCTGCCGTCGCGCCGTCGCGCGCCAGTCGATGGATCGGACGTCGTCCCCGCGCACGTAGTCGCGCAGGGAATCGAACTCGGTGCCGGCCCCGCGGACCTGGATCGCGGCGCGGCCGTCCAGCTCGCGCAGGCGCTGCAGCTTCGAGGGGAGGTGCCGCTTCGCATGGAACGGCGGCAGCACGCGCAAAGTGCCCGGCGCCGCATGCGTCAGTTGCCGGCACGCCAGGCCCAGCGGTCCGCGGCTGCGGACGGTCGCGTGGTGCGCGGCGAGATCCCCCCTGCGGCGCGGCAGCAGCGGGACGTCGAACGCGCGGCGTTCCCCGGGGGGGAGGTCGACGGCGAACACCGTCCGGGCGGCGCCGGCGGCCGGCTGCCATCCGTCGTGCAACTGGCCCCGCAGCCGGCGCCGACCGGCGTTGGTCAGCAGGAGCCGCGCGGTCGCGGGTTCGCCGAGCCGGACGCTGCGCGGCAGCGTCCGTTCGACGACCACGGCCCGGGGCGACGGCGCCAGCGCCACGTCGGCGGCGGCCGCGGCGGCGAGGGCCGCGGCAACCAGCGCGGGCGTCCACCACGACGGGAACAACACCACGGGAACGAGTCCGGCCAGGGTCAGCCAGACGAAGCGCTGGGTCAGGGACACGGGGTCGGGTTCCTAGCGCGGGACGGGCACGGTGGCCAGGATGGACTGCAGCACGTCGTCGGCGCCGACACCGTCCATCTGCGCCTCCGGCCGCAGGCCGACGCGGTGGCGCAGGCACGGCAGGGTCAGGACCTTCACGTCGTCCGGCGAGACGAAGTCCCGGCCGCTCAGCCAGGCCCACGCCCGCGAGGTGTTGAGCAGGGCGGTCGCCCCGCGGGGAGAGACACCCAGCTGGAAGCTCGGAGCGCTGCGCGTCGCGCGGACGATGTCCACGATGTAGCCGATGACCTCGGGGGAAACCGTGACCTCGGCCACGGCCGCGCGCGCGTCCGCCAGGTCGTCCGCGGACGCGACGGCGGTGACGCCGGCGGCGCGCAGGTTCCTCGGGTCGAAGCCGCCGCTGTGCCGGCGGACGATCTCGATCTCGTCCTCGCGCGCGGGCAGTTCCATGGTCAGCTTCAGGAGGAAGCGGTCCAGCTGCGCCTCGGGAAGGGGGTAGGTGCCCTCGTACTCCACGGGGTTTTGCGTGGCCGCGACGATGAACGGCTCCGGCAACGGCCGCGTGATGCCGTCGACACTGATCTGCCGCTCCTCCATGGCCTCCAGCAGCGAGGCCTGGGTCTTCGGGGGAGTGCGGTTGATCTCGTCGGCGAGCAGGATGTTGGTGAACACCGGCCCCTCCCTGAAGCTGAAGGCCGCGGTGTTCTGGTCGTAGACCAGCGAGCCCGTGATGTCGCCGGGCATCAGGTCTGGCGTGAACTGCACGCGCTTCGTGTCCAGGCTCAAGGCCGCCGAGAGGGTGCGCACCATCAGGGTCTTGGCGACGCCGGGCACTCCCTCCAGGAGCACGTGCCCCTGCGCCAGGAGGGCGATCAGCAGTCCCGTCACGGTGGAGTCCTGTCCGACGACGGCCTTGGCGACCTCCCGGCGCACGTCGAGGAGGGCCTGCCGGGAACGGACGGGGTCTTGGACTTGCTGGCTCACGGGATACCGATCTCCTGTTCGAGGGTGTGCAATTCGTTGGCCCAGGCCACCAGGCGTTTCTCCGTGGTGACGTCGGCGGGATGGAGGAGCCGGCGTAGCTCGGACTCGGGCCGGTGCCCGGATTTCGCCAGCGTCGCGATGACACCGTCGGCCGTGACGTGCTGGCCCAGGCGCAGGTGCGCGGCGATCCGCGTCAGCGACGCCGAGCGCAGGCTCGCGGCGGCGGCCTCGACCGCGCGGGCGTCCTGATACAGCCGCGCGCGGCCTTCGGCGGTCTCCGCGGAGGGCACGACGACGGGCAGCGGCTCGGCGACCAGCGGCCCGTCGCGTCGGGCGCGCCACAGGATCGCGACGAGGCCGACGAACATCAGCCACGCCGCCGCCGGTCCGAACCAGGAGGGAAGCAGTTCGAACGGCGACGCCGGCGGTCCCTCGGAGACGAGGTCGGCGACGGTCGGCTGGTACCAGACGAGGGTCGGCTCGGCTCCGAGCGTCCAGAGGGCCAGCGCTGCGTGCCCGTGGTCGAGGACGCGCCCGTTCTCCAGGAACGCGGGGTTCCCGAGCACCGTGGTCGTGCCGTCGACGGCGAGGGAGTGGGCCGGCGCGCCGGCGCGCGCGTGGGCGAAGCACCCGGCCCCGCCGGTGTACATCGTGCCCCCGGCGGAGACCGCCGGGGCCTCCGCGGCGACGGGCGCGCCGCAGGACGCGGCGGAGGGCGACGCGGCGTCCTCGGGCACGACGCCGGCCGGCCGGATGTCGTCGCTGAAGGGCCGGAGCTGGTCGAAGCCGGGGCCGATCAGCACCGCCCGCCGGGAGGCGGCGGCCAGGCGTTCGAGCTGCGCGTCGTTGAGGATGGCCCCGGGGTCGTGGAGGAGCACGGTGGCCCCGGCGGGATCCCGCGCCGCGTCCACGGCGGCGTCGAGGGAGCCGGGGACGACGACGCCCACGCCGTGGCGGCCGAGGACCTCGGCCACGGCCATGGCGCCGTCTGGCGCCGGATTCCGGGGACTCAGCGGCACGCGGTCCGCGCCGGTGCCCGTGAGTGCGTAGAACAGCCCCGCGGCGACGGCGAGGGCCACCAGCGCGAGCCACAACCGGGCCCCGCGCCAGCGCCTCAGGCCCACGCTCCGGGCGCTGTCGGGCGCCTGGGCCCGCACCGTGCGGGTCCCGTCGAGCGGGGTGCGGGCTTCGGCGCTCACCGGGGAACCGCCAGGGCCCGCGCCGGGGAGGCCGCGCCGTCGCCCGGCGTCGCCGTCGCGAGCCGGGCGTCGAGCTCCCCGACCCGGACGCAGTCGTCGGCGGAGGCGGAGTGGTGCCCGTAGAGGACCTCGTTGAAGAGCGTGGCGGCACGGCGCAGTTCCCCGGCCTCCCCGGGGAACGCGGCCTCCAGCCGGCCGGCGACCTCGAACGCGGTGCGCCCGGGCTGCGCGTCGAGCAGCGTGCGTTCCTCGGCCTGCCGGACCAGAGCCCGGAAACGGTGGACGCATCCCGCGGACCAGTCGCCGGCGTCCGCCGCGTCGGCGGCGAGACGGCGGTAGGAGTCCGACGTCATGCCCTCGACCAGCCCCACGTCCGCCGCGGCCGGGGCCGCGCGCCGAAGCACCCGGGGCCGGACCAGCAGGACGGCCGCGGCCGCGAGCGCCGCCAGGAACAGCAGGACCACCAGCGAGCCGAGGTTGGGCTGCAGGGAGTCCAGGCCGGCCAGCCAGTCCATGAGTGCGGTCCAGGCGTCGCGCAGGAACTGCAGCAGGGGGTTGGGGACCGCCTGGGCGTATTCCGGGCGGGCCAGTTCCCGGGCCAGCTCGCTGCGTGCCTCGTCCCCGGAGGGGCGGAAGCCGTCCCCGGCGGGCGGGAAGGCGGGATCGGGTGCGGGCTCGAGGCGGGGGAAGGGCATGCGGTCAGCGGCCCCCGGACGTGGTCCGCCCGGGGATGCCGGCGTCCGCTCCGGCGTCGAACTCGCGCAGCAGCGCCAGGTCGAAGCCCTCGCGCCGGATCCGCAGGTCGGTGTACAGCAGGGAGGTGACCCCGCACTGGTAGGCGAAGCCGAGGCCGGCGGCGAGCGCGCTGAGGATCGTCATCACGATGGTCAGGTTCATGATGTATTCCGCGAACCCGTTGGGGTCCTCCGGGGCGATCATGCCCCCGCCGAGCCCGGTGGCGAAACTGATGGGCGTGGTGATCAGGCTGGTCACGATGCCGACGATCAGGCCGGTGAGCAGGATGATGCCCAGGCAGCGCCACCAGCTGGACCGGGTGAGCCTCCAGGAGCGGCCCATCGCCGCGAACGGACCGAGTCCCTCGGCGACGAGCGCGTGCGGCGACATCGAGAGCTTGATGCCGACCCAGACCAGGGTGCCCAGCACGCCCAGGAACAGCGCGGCGACCACAGGCACGCCGACCTGCGGCTCGCCCAGGGCGATCGCCACGACGACCGCCCCGATGAGGAGGCCGGTCAGGACGATGCCGGCGGCGGCCCACAGCAGCCCCAGGCCGATCAGGCCGCCCATGCTGGGGCGGGCGAGCGCGAGGGCGGCGCCGAATGCCGTGCGCCGGTCCAGCACCGCGCGCAGCACGGGGACGGTGACGAGGCCCTGCACGAAGACCAGGAACGCCGCCGACAGGACGCCGGCGAGCAGCACGCCGCCGCCGAAGAGCAGCAGCGAGCCGGTCAGCGCCTCGGGATCGGGTTCGGCGCCCGCCAGGACGTCGGGGGACAGGACCACGGAGTACAGGGGCGCGCTCAGCAGCGCGATGACCACGCCGGAGACCAGCTGCACCAGGACGGACAGCCCCAGGGTGGCCCCCGGGTTGCGCCGGATGGCCTGGAACGAGCCGTCGAGCAGGTCGCCGATGCCCAAGGGGCGCAGGGGAACGACTCCGGGCTTGCGCGGCGGGGCGTAGCCGTGGCCGAACTGCGGCGGGGCTGCCCCCGGCTGGCCCCAGGAATTCTGCGCGGGCGCCGCCCAGCCCTGTTGGGGAGGCGCGGACCAGCCCTGTTGGGGAGGCGCGGACCAGCCCTGTTGGGGCGGGGCCGACCAGCCCTGCGGCGCGGCCTCCCCGGGCGGAGCCGCCGCGGGTGCCGGCGCGTCGCCGTCGCGCGGTCCCGGCGCCGCGTAGGGGTTCGGAGGCTGGTCGGTCATGGTGGCATCGCCCCTTGTCGTGAGTCGTATTTTCCTCAGCCTAGCCCCCGCCGGTGCGGCGTGTCCGCTGGGCGCACCGGCGGTTCCTATAGTGTGGAGGCAGGACATCCGCCGCCGTTGGCGGCGGACGTCGGAAAGGGGTGCCATGAAGGCTCGAGTTCTGGTCGTCGACGACGACGAGGCGTTGGCGGAGATGATCGGGATCGTCCTGCGCAACGACGATTTCGATCCCGTGTTCTGCCACGACGGTGCGCAGGCGCTGGAGGCGTTCCGCGCGGCGAAGCCGGACCTGGTGCTGCTGGACCTGATGCTTCCCGGGATGGACGGCATCGAGGTGTGCCGCCTCATTCGTGCCGAGGCCGACGTCCCGATCGTGATGCTGACGGCCAAGTCCGACACCGCCGACGTCGTGCGCGGCCTGGAGTCGGGCGCCGACGACTACGTGCCCAAGCCCTTCAAGCCCGCGGAACTGATCGCCCGCGTCAGGGCCCGCCTGCGTCCGGGAGAGAAGCACGCCCCCGAGACGCTGAAGATCGCCGACCTGACGATCGACGTGGCGGGCCACGCGGTGACCCGTGGCGCCGAGACGATCTCGCTGACACCGCTCGAGTTCGACCTGTTGGTGGCGCTGGCCCGCAAGCCATGGCAGGTCTTCACCCGCGAGCTGCTCCTCGAGCAGGTCTGGGGCTACCGGCACGCCGCCGACACGCGGCTCGTCAACGTCCACGTGCAGCGCCTGCGCTCCAAGGTCGAGCGCGACCCGGAAAACCCGGAGGTCGTCCTCACGGTCCGCGGCGTCGGCTACAAGGCTGGCCAAGGCTGACCTTGTCGACGTCCGGGGAAACACCGGCCGCCCCCGCCGCGCCCCGCTGGAGCGTCGCGGCGCACGCGGGCCGGTGGTGGAGCCGCCTCACGACCTCGTGGCGGCGCTCCCTCCAGTTCCGTGCCGTCGCGGCGACCGTGGCGCTCTCGGCGCTGGCCTTGGCGGGCACGGGCGCGTTCCTCTCCAACCAGATCGCAGCCGGGCTCTTCGAGGAGCGGTTCCGCCAGATGCAGGGCGAGTCCGTCCGGGGACTCAACGAGGTCAAGTCCAACTTCGAGTCCGCGGCGACCACGGACCGTTCGAGCACCGTCGCGTTCGTCAACGACACCCTGAAGCTCGTGCAGGGCGACGGCGCCAGCGTGCAGCGCGACTTCGTGCTCACGCCGCTGCCGAGCTCCGAGAACATCTACGTCACCAACACGGCCAGCGGGGGCCTGACCACGGGTGTCATCCCCGCCGAGCTGGCCGCCACCGTTCGCGACAACCCGGGCGTCTACTGGCAGTCCCTCGAGTTCCCGCGCGACAACGCCGACGTTCCCGGCCTGGCGTTCGGCACGAAGGTCTCCCTCCCGCCGGGTCGCGAATACGCGCTCTACCTGGTCTACGACCTGTCCTCCGTGCAGGAGACGCTGGACTTCATCAACCGGGTGATGGGCATCGGCGGGATGCTCCTGCTGATCGTGACCGGCGGCATCGCCTGGTACACGACCCGCCTGGTGGTACGTCCGGTGTCGCACGCCGCGCTCGTCTCGGAGAAGCTCGCCGACGGCGAGCTGCAGGAGCGCATGGAGGTCCGCGGCGAGGACGAGGTCGCCCGGCTCGGGACGTCGTTCAACCGCATGGCGGCCAGCCTGCAGGACCAGATCACCCAGCTGGCGACGCTGTCCCAGATGCAGCAGCGGTTCGTCTCCGACGTCTCCCACGAGTTGCGGACCCCGCTGACCACCGTCCGGATGGCCGCGGAGGTGCTGCACGACGCGCGGGGCGACTTCGACCCCGTCAACCGCCGCTCCGCGGAGCTGCTCTACACGCAGGTGGAGCGGTTCCAGAACCTGCTCAACGACCTGTTGGAGATCTCGCGGTTCGACGCCGGCGTCGCGGCGCTCGACGCCGACACGCTGGACGTGGTCCCGATCGTGCGCCGCGTCGTCGACTCCGCCGAGCTGCACGCCGACCACGTCGGCTCGCCGCTGCGGATCCACGCCCCCGAGGGCGGCTGCGTCGCGGAGCTTGACCCGCGCCGGATCGAGCGCGTCGTGCGCAACCTCGTGATGAACGCCGTCGAACACGGCGAGGGGAACCCGATCGACATCACGGTCGCGGGCGACGACCACGCGGTCGCCGTCACCGTGCGCGACCACGGAATCGGCATGTCCCCGCTGGACGCCGCGCGGGTCTTCGACCGCTTCTGGCGCGCCGATCCGGCGAGGGCCCGGACCACCGGCGGCAGCGGGCTGGGACTGTCCATCGCGACCGAGGACACCCGGCTGCACGGTGGCTGGCTGCAGGCCTGGGGCGAGCCCGGCGAGGGCGCGTGTTTCCGGCTCACGCTGCCCCGCCGCCTCGGCGATCCGCTCGGCGCGTCGCCGCTGCCGCTGGCTCCCGAGCGCCGGGGCGCCGCCGCGCCGACGGACGCCTGGGCGCTGGACGGGCTGGCGGCCGCCGGCCACACGGCGGAGAATGAAGAGGCTGGCGGGTCCGCGGGACATGCGGATCCCGGCGGACCAGGCCCGCGGACGACAGGAGGACACGATGCGTAGGTTGCTCGCGGCGTGCGCCGCCTTCGTCCTGTTCCTCACCGGCTGCGCGGCCATCCCCGTCCAGGGCTCCGTGGGCACGATCGAACCCAACGACCCCAACGGCTCGGACTTCCGCTACGCCTTCAGCCCACCGGGGCCGGAGGACGACGCCACGCCCGAGCAGATCATCGACGGTTTCTACCGCGCCGGCATTGCCCCCCAGGACGACTACAACGTCGCGCGCGAGTTCCTCGCGCCGGAGCTCGCCCGCGACTGGCGGAGCACCACGCGGACCCTGGTCTACGAATCCGAGCCCAACGTCGTCGCGAACGTGACGGAGGGCAGCTACACGATCGAACTCGCCGTCACGGCGTCGATCGACGAGCACGGGATCATGACCCGCATGCCGGCCAACGCCACCGAGTCCTTCGAGGTGCAGCTGGTGCGGGTCGAGGACCAGTGGCGCATCGCCGGCGCGCCGGACGGGACCCTGGTGGAGCAGGGGAACTTCGCCGTGATCTTCTCGCCCTACGCGCTGTACTTCTACGACGCCACCTTCCACTACGCGGTACCGGACTACCGGTGGTACGCCAACCGGCAGTCGCTCGCCGCGACCCTCGTCGACTCCCTCCTGGCCGGGCCGGCGCCGTACCTGAGCAACGCCGTGCTGAGCGCGTTCCCCGAGGGCAGCGCCCTGTCCCGCGCATCGGTGCCCGTCGAGTCGCGGCACGCCACCGTGGATCTGGTGGACTCCGTGTTCGTCGACACCGGCGAGCTGGTGCGCCAGCAGATGCAGCAGCAGCTGGAGCTCACCCTCTCGGGGGTCAGCAACATCGCCACGGTGACGATGACCGTGGAGCAGCGTCCCGTGAGCCTCGGCAACACCTCGCCGGACTTCGTCGAGGCCGTCGTCGACCCGTCCGTTCCGAACACCCAGATCGCCGTCGCGGACGACGTGCTCGTCTACTACCAAGGCAACGGCGTCGTGCGCGTGGCCGGCGTCGAGGACATCGCGGCGCAGGGGCCGCGGGATCCGGCGATGGCCCCCGGCGGGAACCGCTACGCGTTCCTCAACCGCGACCGTACCCGGCTGTTCACCGTGGACGAGACCGGGGACGCGCGTTCCGCGTTGCGGGGCAGCACCCTGCTGGCCCCGAGCATCGACATCCACGGATGGACCTGGACGGTCGACCCGACCGACGGGACGCACGTGCACGCCGTGCCCGCGGACCAGGAGCGCGACGGCCAGCCCCGCGAGGTCGCCGCGGCGTGGATGGACGACGCCACCGTCACCTCGCTGAGGATCTCCCGCGACGGGGCGCGCGCCGTCGTCGTGGCCCGCGTGGACGGCGAGGCCGGCGTCTACGTCAGCGGCGTGATCAGGGACGGCGAGGGCGTGCCTCGGGGATTCACCGACCCGCTGCGTCTTCCCGCCAGCGTGCCGGTCACCGAGGCGGTCTGGGACTCCGCCACCTCGGTCATCGTCATGGGCGCGAACGACGCCGAGCCCGTGCAGGCGGAGCGCATCACGCTCGCCGGCGGCAGCGAGCTGTTCCAGCCGCTGCTGGGCATGACGGGAATCTCCGCGGGCCCCGGCGAGAAGCGGACCGTGTACGCGGAGACTCCCGAGGGGGTGTTCTCCCGGGTGAGCAACGTCTGGAAGCAGCAGGCCGGCGAGGCCCAGGATCTGGCCTACCCGGGGTAGGCCAGATCCCCCCACAGCACGGCGACGGGCCGCCGTGTCCACCGCGGCGGCGTCGGCCCGGACGCCGCCGCGGGGGCGGGTCCATGCTGGGACCATGCCGCCCACCGCAGGCGCCGGGTCGCCGGCGCGCCGACTCGACGCGCTACTCTCGCGCCCGCGGGTCCGCGGCGCGTTGGACGCCGCACGGGACTTCCTGTCCGTCGTGGCGCCGACCGAGTGCGTCGCCTGCGGCGCGGACGACGCGGTCCTCTGTCCCCGCTGCCGGGGCGCCGTGCGCGCGGCGACCGTGCGCCCCTTCCCGGCCCACGAGGCGGCCGAATCACTGCCGCTGCTGACGGGCCTGGAACCGGTGCCGGCCCTCGCGGCGGGCGTGTACCGCGGCGAGCTCGCGGCGGCCCTGCTCGCGTTCAAGAACCGGCAGCGCGTGTCGCTGGCGTCCGTCCTCGCGCCGGCCCTCGCCGGCGCCCTGCGCGGCGCCGCCGGCGGGTCGGAGGCCCTCGGCCCCACGGACGTCCCCGACGGGGGGATCGCGGTGGTGCCGGTCCCCTCCCGCTTCTCCGCGCGCGTCCGCCGCGGGTACGCACCCGTGGAGGTCCTGCTGGACTGGGTGGACACGCGCGGGCTGATGCCGCCCGGGTATCGGATCGCCCGCGTCCTGCGCCACCGTCCCGGCTGGCACCCCGGGCCGCCGGGGGCCGCCGGCGGGCCGCAGAAGGGCAAGGGGCGCCGGGCGCGCGGCCGCACGCGCGGCACCATGGCCGTGCGGCGCGGGGCGCGCGTCGCGGGCATGAGCTGCGTGGTCGTCGACGACGTCCTGACGACGGGCGCGACGGCCGCCGAGGCCTACCGGTGTCTGGTCGAGGCGGGGGCGCGCGTCGAGGGGATCGTCGTCTTGGCCGCCACCCGTCCGCCGCGACACGCCGATCCGACTAGACGTTTTTCGGCCGGTTCAGCGGACGGTGAACGAGAAATGTGGCAGGGGACACTTGATTCCGGGCGGGGGTGAAATAAGGTGAGGTATGGGCACCTCGCTCGAGGGTAAGCACCCATCTTCAGCGGCCGGAAGGAGTCATTCTTCGGCCGCTGATGTGTCACCCGAGTTCAGTAGGAGGACACCATGGAGATGATGATCACCGGACGCAACCTGGTCGTTTCGGACAGGTTCCGGGAGTACGCGGACGAGAAAGTCGCCAAGATCGAGCAGCTGGCCACCAAGGCGCAGCGCCTCGACATCAAGGTCACCAAGGAGACCAAGGCCCGCCAGTCGGACACGCAGCTGACCGTCGAGATCAGCGTGGTCGGCCGGGGACCGGCGATTCGTGCGGAGGCCAAGGCCCCCGACAAGTTCGCGGCGTTTGACATCGCCTTCTCCAAGTTGCTGGAACGATTGCGCCGGGCGCGCGACCGCAAGAAGGTCCACCACGGGCGGCAGACGCCCACGGGGGTTTCGGAGGCGACGTCGTCGCTGGAGCCCGCCAGCACCACGGTTCCGCTCCACGTGGAGACCGTGCGGGAACAGGCGGCCGAGGCGGCCGCGGAGGAGAAGGCCCCCGAGAGCCCGGTGGAGATCCGCCGCAAGGTCTTCCCGGCCACACCGATGAGTGTCGACGACGCCGTGGACCGCATGGAAATGGTCGGCCACCCCTTCTACCTCTTCATGGACGACGTGACGGGCGAGCCCGCCGTCGTGTACCGGCGCAAGGGCTGGTCCTACGGCATCATCTCCCTGGACAGCAACTGCAGCGACGAGGAGACCGTCGAAACCCGCCACTACCGCGAGGCCCAGCGGCAGGCCGCGGCGGCCACCGCCTAGTGGCGCGCCGCCCCGGACCGGCGGCATGACCGCACGCATGACACCGGCGCAGGCGCGACGCATCGCGCTGGCCGCCCAGGGTCTCGCGAAGGAACGGCCCACCGGCCCGGCGACAGCCCGGCAGGTGGGCCGCACCTTCGACCGGCTCGAGCTGTTGCAGATCGACTCGGTCAACGTGCTCTGCCGGGCCCACTACCTTCCGCTCTTCTCGCGGCTCGGGCCCTACGACCGCGGGGTCCTGGACCGCCTGGGTTCCCGCGGGCCGCGTCGCATGGTCGAATACTGGGCGCACGAGGCGAGCTTCGTGCGGCCGGAGCACTTCGCCGACCTGCGGGTCTGGCAACGGCGGACGTGGATGGGGGAGTGGTCCGGCGAGACCGGCCCCGTCCGCGAGGTCGGCGACCGCATCCTCGAGGCCCTGGAGTCGTCGCGACCGCTCACGGCGCGCGAGGTGCGGGACCGGCTGGGCCACGTGGAGCCGGTCGATCGGGAGAGCTGGGGCTGTAACTGGTCGGGGGCCAAGCGCGCCCTGGAGATCCTTTTCGCGGACGGCGAGGTCGGATCGGCCGGCCGGACGGCGCAGTTCGAGCGCCGCTACGCCCCGACGCGCCGTGTCCTGCCGCCCGGGCTGGATCCCGACGCGCGGCCGGACCCGGGCGAGGCGATGCTGCGGCTGATCGAGGCGGCCGCGCGCGCCCACGGCGTCGGCACGGTTCGCTGCTTCGCGGACTACTTCCGCGTCCCGGCGCGCCCGGCGGCCGCCGCCGTCGGGCGGCTGGTGGAGCGCGGGATCCTCGAACCCGTCGACGTCGACGGGTGGGCGGGGGAACAGTACCTGCACCGCGACGCCGCGCGACGCCGCGCGGCCCCGCGCGGCGCGGGGGCGCGCGCTGCTGAGCCCCTTCGACTCGCTGGTCTTCGAGCGCCGCCGCTTGGAACGGCTTTTCGGCTTCCGCTACCGGATCGAGATCTACACCCCCGAGGCGCAACGCCAGTACGGCTACTACGTGCTGCCGTTCCTGTTGCGGGAGCGGATCGTCGCCCGCGTCGACCTCAAGGCCGACCGCGCGGCGGGCGCGCTGCTGGTGCAGGGCGCCCATGCCGAGGCGGACGCTCCGGCGGACACGGCCGCGGAGCTCGGCGAGGAACTCCGGCTCATGGCCGCCTGGCTCGGGCTGGGCGACGTCGTCGTCCGCCCGGTCGGCGACCTCGCCGGCCCGCTCGCCAGGTCCCTTGGGGCGCGGCCTGCCGGAACCTTCCCGGGCTGGGGATCGTGTCTCACGTAGACTGGCCAAGCCAGAAATCCTGTGCCTGAGATTTGGGAGCTGCCACGTGGCATCACTGCTTGAACGCGTACTGCGAACCGGCGATAAGAAGACCCTGAAGCGGTTGCGCGGCTACGCCGATGCGATCAACCTCCTCGACGAGGAATTCAGCGGCCTGAGCGACGCCGAGCTGCGCGCCGAGACCGACAAGCTCAGGCAGCGCCACCAGGACGGGGCCTCGCTGGACGAGTTGCTGCCGGAGGCCTTCGCCGCCGTCCGCGAGGCGGCCGGCCGCACCCTCGGGATGCGGCACTTCGACGTGCAGCTCATGGGCGGCGCGGCGCTGCACCTGGGCAACATCGCCGAGATGAAGACCGGCGAGGGAAAGACGCTGGTCGCCACGGCGCCCGCATACCTCAACGCGCTGACCGGCAACGGTGTCCACATCGTGACCACCAACGACTACCTGGCCCAGTATCAGTCCGATCTCATGGGCCGGGTCTTCCGGTTCCTGGGGCTGACGACCGGGTGCATCCTGTCCAACCAGGATCCGGCGGTCCGGCGCGAGCAGTACAACGCGGACATCACCTACGGCACGAACAACGAGTTCGGCTTCGACTACCTCCGCGACAACATGGCGTGGTCCAAGGACGAGCTCGTCCAGCGGGGACACCACTTCGCGATCGTCGACGAGGTCGACTCGATCCTCATCGACGAGGCCCGTACGCCGCTGATCATCTCGGGCCAGGCCACGGGCGACGTCAACCGCTGGTTCGGGGAGTTCGCCCGGCTCGTCCAGCGGCTGACGATCGACGAGGACTACGAGGTCGACGAGAAGAAGCGCACCATCGGCGTCCTGGAGTCAGGGATCGAGAAGGTCGAGGACTACCTCGGCATCAACAACCTCTACGAGGCGGCCAACACCCCCCTGATCGGCTTCCTGAACAACGCGATCAAGGCCAAGGAGCTGTTCAAGAAGGACAAGGACTACGTCGTGATGAACGGCGAGGTCATGATCGTCGACGAGCACACCGGGCGCACGCTCTCCGGGCGGCGCTACAACGAGGGCATGCACCAGGCGATCGAGGCCAAGGAGGGCGTCGAGATCAAGGCCGAGAACCAGACGATGGCCACGGTCACGCTGCAGAACTACTTCCGCCTGTACTCGAAGCTCTCCGGCATGACGGGCACGGCGCAGACGGAGGCCGCCGAGTTCATGGGGACGTACAAGCTCGGCGTCGTGGAGATCCCGACCAACAAGTCGATGCAGCGCAAGGACCAGTCGGACCTGATCTACAAGAACGAGATCGCGAAATTCGACGCCGTCGTCAAGGACATCGTCGAGCGCCACGCGGCGGGACAGCCCGTCCTGGTCGGAACCACCAGCGTGGAGAAGAGCGAATACCTCTCGCGCAAACTGGCGAAGGAAGGCGTCCGCCACGAGGTCCTGAACGCCAAGCAGCACGCGCGCGAGGCCGCCATCGTGGCGCAGGCCGGCAAGAAGGGCGCCGTCACCGTGGCCACCAACATGGCCGGCCGCGGCACCGACATCATGCTCGGCGGCAACGCGGAGTTCCTCGCCGTGGCCGAGATGGACCGCCGCGGCCTGGATCCGCAGGACGACTCGGAGGAGTACGAGCGCGTCTGGGACGGGGTCTTCGAGTCCGCCTCGGCGCGGGTCGTGGAGGAGTCCGCGGAAGTCCGCTCCCTGGGCGGCCTGTACGTGCTCGGCACGGAGCGGCACGAGTCGCGCCGCATCGACAACCAGCTGCGCGGCCGCTCCGGGCGCCAGGGTGACCCCGGCGAGTCCCGCTTCTACCTGTCGATGACGGACGAGCTGATGCGCCGGTTCAACGCCAACGCGGCGCAACGGATCATGAACAACCCGTCGATGCCGGACGACATGGCGCTGGAATCCAAGATCGTCTCCAAGGCGATCGAGACGGCGCAGGGCCAGGTCGAGTCGACCAACGCCGAACAGCGCAAGAACGTCCTCAAGTACGACGACGTCATGAACCGCCAGCGCGAGGCCATCTACGGCGACCGCCGGCGGATCCTCGAGGGCGGGGACCTCCACGAAAAGGTCGGCCATTTCCTCGAGGACGTCGTGACGGCGATGGTCAACGAGGCGACCGCCGAGGGCCACGGCGACGACTGGGACCTGGAGCAGCTCTGGACCAACCTCCGGCAGCTCTACCCCGTCGCCCTGACCATCGACGAGGTTGTCGAGGAGGCGGGCGGCCGCGGGCGGGTCACCGCGGAGTTCCTGCACGAGGAGATCCTGTCCGACGCCCGCGTCCAGTACCAGGCGCGGGAACAGGCCGTCGGCGAGGAGAACATGCGCGAACTCGAGCGGCGCGTGGTGCTCAGCGTCATCGGGCGAAAGTGGCAGGAACACCTCTACGAGATGGACTACCTCAAGGAGGGCATCGGGCTGCGCGCGATGGCCCAGCGCGACCCGCTGGTCGAGTACCAGCGCGAGGGCTACGTCATGTTCCAGGCCATGATGGAGGCGATCCGCGAGGAGAGCATCGGCTTCCTCTTCAACGTCGAGGTCGAGGTGAAGGCGCCGGCGCCGGTGTCCCTGCCCGGGGTGACCGACGGCCGTGGCGCAACGCTCGCGCCGACCCTGTCCACGCCGGGACTGGAGGCGCCGGCCAAGCCGGCGAGCCTGCAGTACACCGCCCCGTCCGAGGACGGCGGAGCGAGCACCCGGGTCGAGCGCACCCGCGCCGAGGCCGAGGCGGCCAACCGCGCGGAGCGCCGGTCCAAGAAGGGCAAGCGCTCCTAGCCGATCTCCACAGCGCACACCTTCCACTGTCCGCGCCGCCGCTCGATCCTCAGAGCCGCGGCGCGGACGCGCGTCTGGTCGGCGACGACGAGCGAGACCTCGTAGGTCGAGGCCGCGACGCGGCAGACGCGGGTCCGGCGAATGGCGGTGTTCCGGTACAACCGCGACGTGCCGGCCGGATGGGCCGCCGTCGTCAGCTCGACTCTCTCCTGTAGCTTCTCGAAACTGGCCGGGTCCAGCCAGCGGGCCAGCTGATGCACCGGACGGAGCCCGGCCATCGACTCGAACGCCGCCTGGCCCACCACGCGCGCGATCCTCTCGATGTGGCGGCGCTCTTCCCGCAGCTCCCCGACACCCGGCCCGGTCGGTGGGCCCGCCGCGGGACCCGGACCCGGGCGGTCGGGGGTCTGCGGGGGCCGCGTCCGGGCGAGCGGAAGCACGTCCGCGAAGCGGCGCACCCCGGGCGCGGGCGGAGCCGCGCCGGCGGGCCCGGCTGGCGGGAGCTTGCGGACGGTGAGGGGCCGGGATTCGTTGCTGTCGGTCATGGTGTCCTCCGGAAGTGGTGCGTGTGGTTGATCAGGCGGCCGGAGCGTAAAGCACCGTGCCCACCGCCAGCAGATCCGGGTCCGCGCCGATGGCCTCGCGGTTGGCGTGGTACCAACGCGGCCATTCGCGCGCGATCTCCGCGTCCGTGGCGAGCCCGCCCAGGGTGCGGTCCGCGATCGACCAGAGGGAGTCGCCGGCCAGGACGACCAGCTCGCGACCGGCCGGGCCGGAAGCGCGGTCGGCCCGGCCGCCCCCGAGGATGCGGTCCAAGGTGGCCGCGGGGCGTTCGGGGCGCCAACCCGGGTCCGGCGGCGCGGCGCCGTCGTCGTCCGACGCGGAAGGGTGGGGCGCGGAAGGGTGGGGCGCGGAAGACGCCGACACCGCAATCGGCGCCGCAATCGACGCCGACGGTTGGTGCGCGCTCGTCGCCTGGGCCTGCGCGGCAGGAGCCAGCGCCAGCTGGGCCCCGACAACGGCCGCCGCCACGCGGCGCATGGACGCCGGGCTCAGGATGGCCAACCGCCGGGCCCGCGCGGGCCTGCCGGAGCGCGCCAGCAACGCGGCCGCGAAGGCCGCGCACCACGCGAGCGCCCACCAGAGCAGGACCGCGATCCCGCAGGCGGACAGCGCCAACGCGGCCCATCGTTCGGCGGACGCCGGCGAGACGGCGACGCCCCACAGGGCCCGAGCCGGGGCATCGGCGAGCAAGACCGCGCCCGAGGCGGCCAGCACGACCCCGAGGGCGCCCGTGGCGCCGCACGCCGCCGCATCGCGGAAAAGGGTGGTCATGTCGAATCGTCTCCCCACTCAACTGGTTCTTTGATGTCATTTGATGCTATTTGAAGTTGTATCATGGCATCCATGACCACCTCGCGTCTAGCCATTGACGCAAAGATCTCCCTAGGCTGTCCCGCATGAGATGGGAAGCCCTCTTCGCCGATCTGGAGGCGCAGCTGAACGGCGAGGCGGCGCGCGGGCGCGAGGTCGAGATCCAGGAGATGGTCCGCATCGAGAGATCGCGGATCGCCGTCGCCGAGCGTATGGCCGGGCACGTGGGGGCCGAGGTCACGGTGACGGCGCTGGGCGGGCTTCGCCTGCGCGGGCGACTGCTGCGGGTCGGCTCCGGCTGGGTCGCCGTCGCCGACGGTCCCCGGGAGTACCTGCTGCCGTCGGCCGGGCTGCGGACCATCGAGGGGCTGGGCGTCCGCGTGCTGCGCGCGGCCGAGGCCGTGCCGCGCGTGCGCCCCGGCCTGGGCGCGGTGCTGCGGGCCCTGGTGCGGGACCGCGCCAAGGTCACGCTCTACTGCGTGGACGGAGCGGAGGCCGGCACGGGGACGCTCGACCACGCGGGCGCGGACCACCTGCAGCTTGCCGCCCACCCGCTGGAGGACCACCGCCGCGGGCGGGAGGTCCGCTCGCTCGTCGTGGTGCCCCTCGCCGCGCTGGCGGCCGTGCGGCGCGAGGCCTGACGCCGCGGGCCCGTGCAGGCTGGTGTACGGAACCCCTTTCTCGACGAAAAATAAACCCCTAGGGTGGCATCCGGATGCCGTGTCATTGGGGGGCGGCCCGGGGGGACGGGGGACACATGGAGAAGGAAGCCGCGCCGACCGATGGCGCGCGGAGGCTGCGGAAGCCCGGCTGGAGGGACACCCGGCTGGTGGTCGGGGTGCTGCTGGTCCTGGCCTCGGTGGCCGGGGTGGTCGCCCTGGTGGCGGCACTGGACCGGACAGTCCCGATGTACGTGGCCCGGGACGACATCTCGCTCGGCGAGAGGGTGGATGCCTCGCGGCTGTCCGTCGTGGACGTCCGGCTCGACGCGGCGGCACGCAACTACCTCTCCGCCCAGGCGGACCTCGACGCCGGCGCCCAGGCCAACACGCTGATCCGCGCCGGCGAGCTGGTGCCGCTGAGGGCGCTGGGCGTCCCCGACGCCTCGCTGCGCAAGCCGGTGACCATCGAGCTGGAGCGGTCCCTGCCGCAGGCGGTCGCCGTCGGCAGCCGCGTCGACGTCTGGGCCGGGGAGCGCGACCGGTCCTCGAACTCCTACGGCCAGCCCGCGCTGCTGCTGCCCGCGGCGGAGGTCTCCGCGCTCCGGCCGCTGGACTCCGGCTTCGGCGGCACCGGAGGAACGGTCCTGGAGGTGCTCGTCGAGGACGCGCAACTCGCCGCACTGCTCGACGCGCTGGCCAACGAGGCCAGCATCACGGTCGTCCACAACCCGGGGGGCGCGCCGTGAGCGTGTCCGTCGTCGTCTGGGACGACCGGCACGGGCTCACCGACCGGTTGGAACGGCTCCGGGGAACCGTCACGGTGGTCCGCCGGTGCGACGAGCTGACGGAGGTCGTGGCGCTGGCCGAGACGGGTCTGGCCCACGCCGCCCTGCTGGCCGGGGACACCGCAGTGATCGACGCCGCGTCGCTCGACGCCCTGCACCGGCTCGGCGTCCCGGCCCTGGTGCTGACGGACGACCTCGACGAGCGGCGGCGCCTGTCCTCGCTCGGGGCCGGTCTCGAGTCCACCTCCGCCGGGGCGCAGTCGATTGCGGACCTGCTGGAGTTGCTCTGCGGAGCGCCCCCGGCGCCGGGCGGACCGCGGGACCGCCCGGGTGGCGACCTCGCGGCGGGACCCGCCGAGTCCACCGCGCCGGGAAGGATCGTGGCCGTCTGGGGGTCCGGGGGCTCGCCGGGGCGCACCACGCTCGCCGTGAACCTCGCCGTGGAGGCCGCCCTGGCCGGGCAACGGGTGTTGGTGCTCGACTGCGACACCTATGCGGCGAGCGTCGCCGTGCACCTGGGCCTGCTCGACGAGTCCGCGGGTGTCGCCCAGCTCTGCCGCCTGGCCGACCAGGGGGTCCTGGACCGGCCGGGCTTCGAGCGGGCGTGCCCCGAGGTTGCCGTGGCCGGCGCCAGGATGCGCGTCGCGACCGGGCTGCCGCGCGCAAGCCGCTGGCCGGAGCTGCGGTCCGCGAGCCTCGCGCGTGTCCTGGCGTACGCGCGCCGGAGGGCCGACCTCGTCGTCGTGGACATCGCCCCGTACGTGGAACGCGACGAGGACCTCTCGTTCGACACCGCGGCCCCGCAGCGCAACGCGGCCACGCTCGCCGTGCTCGAGGACGCCGACGAGGTCCTCGCGGTCGGGCAGGGCGACAGCGTGGGCGTTCCGCGACTCGTCAAGGCGCTGGAGGAGCTGCGCGAGATCCTTCCCGACGCCGCGGCCCGCGTGGTCTTCAATAAGGTCAGGGCCTCGTCCGTCGGGCATGCGCCGGAACGCCAACTGCGCGAGACGTGGGAGCGCTTCGGGCCCTCCGGGGCCGTGGCGGGCTTCCTCCCGTGGGACGGCGAGGCGGCCGACCGCGCCCTGCTGGCCGGCAGCGCATTGGCGGAATCGGCGCCCGCGAGCGCGCTGCGGACCGCGGTCGCCGGGCTCGCCGGAACCGGTGTCCCGCGGCGCCGCCGACTCCTCGGCAGGCGACCTCCCGCCAATGTGACCTTCCCCCCGGCGGGAGGCTAGGCTGGGAGGCATACCAAGGCCGCAATGGCGCGGCCCACATCCTTACACGGAGGCGTTCTTTGATGTCGTCGGGGTCCAGCATGCCCGCAGGGTTTATCGCTGACACGCTCACACCAGCATTTGTTGAGACCTACTACGGGCACATCGCCCCGGAGGACGCCGCGGGGTATCCGCCCGAGGAGTTGGAGTCCCGCGTCGGGGCCCACCTCGCGGTCGGTTTCGCCCGGCGGCCCGGCGAGGCCAAGATCGCGGTCGGGACGCACGCGGGGACATCTGTCGTCTACGTCGTCACCGACGACATGCCGTTCCTCGTGGACTCGATCACCGCCGAGATCAGCCGCCAGCACCAGGCCATCAACCTCGTGGTGCACCCCACGCTCATCGCGCGCCGCGACGATGGCGAGGGCGAGCTCACCGACCTCGAGCCGGTGTCGACAAACACCCCCATCGCCAGCGGCGACACGGCAGCCCTGCCGAACCTCGCGCGCTTCCTGCAGCGCGGCGACGGCCGCTCGCAGATCGAGTCGTGGATCGCCATCGAGATCGGCGGAGAGCCCGGCACCGACGCGGTGGCGTCCCTTGTCGAGGGGCTGGAGCATGTCCTGGACGACGTCCGCTTCGCC
This sequence comes from Arthrobacter halodurans, assembly GCF_041877255.1. Taxonomy (NCBI): domain Bacteria; kingdom Bacillati; phylum Actinomycetota; class Actinomycetes; order Micrococcales; family Micrococcaceae; genus Arthrobacter; species Arthrobacter halodurans. The sequence goes on along the minus strand of NZ_JBHDLJ010000001.1, from coordinate 493,422 downwards.
GTGGACGACTGGCGGCACATGCGCGACAAGGCCCACGAGATCGCGGATTCGCTCGCCTCCGTCACCAATGGCCACGAGGTGCCCGACCTGCACAGCGCCAGCGAACTGCTGCGCTGGCTCGACGACGGCAACTTCACCTTCCTGGGCTACCGCGAGTACGATCTCGCGGTCGAGGACGGCCAGGACGTGTTGCGCGTGCGCTCCGAGAGCGGACTCGGGCTCATGCGCCGGCCGGTCGCGCCGGGCACCATCCAGCACCTGACCTCGTTCGGCCGGGCCAAGGCGCGGGAAAAGCGCGCGCTGGTGATCACGAAGGCGAACTCGCGGTCCACCGTGCACCGCGGCGTCTATCTGGACTACATCGGCGTCAAGAGCTTCGACCCGCAGGGCAACGTCAATGGCGAGCGCCGCTTCATCGGCCTGTTCGCGTCCAGCGCCTACACCCGGTCGGTCCGCAGCGTCCCGTTGATCCGCGAGAAGGTCGACGCGGTGCTGCGCGAGTCGGGCTTCGCCCCGGACTCGCACTCCGGCAAGGACCTCCTCACCATTCTGGAGTCCTACCCCCGGGACGAGCTGTTCCAAATCGAGGTCGCCGACCTCCTGGAAACGGTCCTCGGCATCCTGCGCCTGCAGGAGCGCCGCCGCACCAGCCTCTTCCTGCGGCCGGACATCTACGGGCGCTTCATGTCGGCCCTGGTGTTTCTGCCGCGCGACCGCTACACGACGGCGGTCCGGCTGCGCATCGAGGGCGAGCTGAAGAAGGCCTTCGACGCGGAGTCCATGGACTTCGAGGTGCGCATGAGCGAATCCTCGCTCGTCCGCCTCTTCTACCGGATCCGCCTGCCGCGCGGGGGCGAGGTCCCCCAGGTCGACCGGCTGGATCTCGAGCAGAAGCTCGTCCGCGCCATCCGCTCCTGGTCCGAGGGGATCGACCAGGCCGTGCGCGGGCAGTTCTCCGGCGAGGAGGCCACCCGGCTGTCGCAGATGTGGGCCGAGGCGTTCCCGCCGTCCTACCGCGTCGACTTCGAGATCGAGGACGCGCTGGAGGACATCGCCCGCTTCTCGCTGCACGACGACCCCGCGCACGAGGGCCCGGTCGTCAACGTCTACGTCCCCGGCAAACGGGGCGAGGAGCACGGCGTCGACGCGCGCATCAAGCTCTACCTCACGGAGCCCCTCACGCTCAGCCGCATCCTCCCGGTGCTCGCCAACCTCGGGCTCGAGGTCGTGGACGAGAAGCCCTTCGCCATCTCGCGCGCCGACGGCCAGGGGTTCTTCCTCTACGACCTGGGGCTGAAGTACCCGGCCGGCGCCGATCCGCTCGGGACGCAGGAACTGCTCGCCGGCGCGTACTCCGCCGTCTCGCTGGGCCGCTCCGAGTCCGACTCGTTCGACCGGCTCGTGCTGGCCGAAGGCTTCCACTGGCGCCAGGTCGCGATCCTGCGCAGCTACGCCAAGTACCTGAGGCAGCTGGGGATCCCGAACTCGTACGGGTTCATCAGCGACACGCTGCTCGCCAACCCCGACGTCGCCCAGGCACTGATCGCCCTCTTCGAGCGGACCTTCGACCCGGAGGTCCCGGAGTCCGCGCGCGCGGAGGGCCTCGAGCTGGCGCGGGCCGGGCTGGCCGCCGGCCTGGAGAAGGTGCCGACGCTCGACGCCGACCGCCTCCTGCGGCGGTTCGTCAACGTCATCGAATCCACCCTGCGCACCAACTACTTCCAGGGGACGGACGCCCTCGCGTTCAAGCTCGCGCCGGGCCGCATCGAGGGTGCGCCCTTCCCGCGCCCCAAGTACGAGATCTGGGTCTACTCCCCGCGCGTCGAGGGCGTGCACCTGCGCTTCGGCGAGGTCGCCCGCGGCGGACTGCGCTGGTCCGACCGACGCGAGGACTTCCGCACCGAGATCCTCGGCCTGGTCAAGGCCCAGATGGTCAAGAACGCCGTGATCGTGCCCACCGGGGCGAAGGGCGGGTTCTTCGCGAAGAAGCTCCCCGACCCCTCCGTGGACCGCAACGCCTGGATGGAGGAGGGCAAGTCGGCCTACCGGATCTTCATCAGGTCCCTGCTGGACATCACGGACAACCTGGTCGCCGAGCCGGGCGGCCAGAAGGTGGTGCCCCCGAGGGACGTGGTCCGCCTCGACGGCGACGACACCTACCTGGTGGTGGCCGCGGACAAGGGCACCGCGAGCTTCTCCGACGTCGCCAACGAGATCTCCCTCGAGCTGGGCCACTGGCTCGGCGACGCGTTCGCCTCCGGGGGCTCGGTGGGCTATGACCACAAGGTCATGGGCATCACGGCGCGCGGCGCGTGGGAGTCCGTCAGACGGCACTTCTTCGAGTTGGACCTCGACACGCAGACGCAGGACTTCACGGTGGTCGGCGTCGGCGACATGAGCGGCGACGTCTTCGGCAACGGCATGCTGCGCTCGCGCCACATCCAGCTGGTGGCCGCGTTCGACCACCGCCACATCTTCCTGGACCCGCACCCGGACGCCGAGGCGTCCTTCGCCGAACGGCAGCGCCTGTTCGACCTTCCGCGCTCGAGCTGGGCCGACTACGACACGTCGCTCATCAGCGAGGGCGGCGGCGTGTATCCCCGCGGCGCGAAGACCGTGGAGATCACCCCGCAGGTGGCCGAGGCCCTCGGCCTGCCGGCCGGCGTCGACGTGCTGTCGCCGCCGGAGCTCCTGCGCGCGATCCTCAGCGCGCCGGCGGACCTGCTCTACAACGGCGGCATCGGCACCTACGTCAAGTCCTCCGCCGAGACGCACACGGAGGTCGGCGACCGCGCCAACGACTCCATCCGCGTCGACGGCAAGGACCTGCGCGTCAAGGTCGTCGGCGAAGGCGGCAACCTGGGCATGACGCAGCTGGGTCGGATCGAGGCCGCCCTCAACGGGGTCATCCTCAACACCGACGCGATCGACAACTCCGCCGGCGTCGACTGCTCCGACCACGAGGTGAACATCAAGATACTCGTGGACCGCATGGTGGCCGCGGGCAAACTGGACCCGTCCGAGCGCACCGAGTTCCTGCACTCGATGACCGACGAGGTCTCCAGCCTGGTGCTGCGCACCAATGTCGACCAGAACGTCCTGCTCCTCAACGACCGGCAGCGGCTGGCCGAATGGAGCCCGAGCTTCGAGCGGCTGATGGACTGGCTGGAGGCCCACGCGGACCTTGACCGGGAGATCGAGTTCCTCCCCGGCAACAGGGAGCTCGAGGCGCGCCTGGAGCGCGGACAGACCCTGACTTCGCCCGAGCTCTCCGTGCTGGCGGCGTACGCGAAGATCCAGTTGGCCACCGCGCTCGCCGCGACCGACTTGGCGGACGACCCGTACTTCGACCGGACCCTGCGCGAATACTTCCCGAAGCAGCTGGGGGAGCGCTTCCCCGAGGAGATCCTGGGCCACCCCCTGCGCCGGGAGATCGTCTCGACCGTCGTCGCGAACGACATCGTCAACATGGGCGGCATCACCTACGCCTTCCGCGTGATGGAGGAGACCAGCGCCCCGGAGACCGTCGTGGCCAGGGCCTTCGTCGCCCTGCGGGAGATCTTCGCCTTCGACGATTTCGTCGACAGCGCCATGGAGCTGCCGGCGGACTTCCCCACCGAACGCTGGTGCCACATCCAGCTCGACATGCGCCGGCTCCTGGACCGGGCGACGCGGTGGTTCATCACGCACGTCGGCCGCGGCACGCCGGTGCAGGAGGACATCGACGCCTTCCGGGACACCGTGCTGGGGCTCCGGTCGCGCCTCGGGTCGCTGCTGCGCGGGCAGGACGCCGACCGTGTCGCCGAGTGGAAGGCCGAGGGCCTGTCCTGGGGCCTGCCCGACGCGTTGGCGGGACGCTGGTCGGAGCAGTTCGAAAGCTTCGCGCTGCTGGACGTCGCGCTGACCGCGCGGGAGGTCGGGCTGCCTGCCGAGGAGGTCGCCAAGGTCTACTACGTGGTCTTCGACCGTTTCGACGTCGACTCCCTCCTCGAACGCATCACGAAGCTGCCGCGCGAGGACCGCTGGCAGGCGCTGGCCCGGGCGGCGCTGCGCGACGACCTCTACTCCACCGTCGTGGACATCACGGAGGCCGCGCTGGCGGCCGCGCCCGACGAGGCGGACCCCGCGGCGCGCGTCCTGGAGTGGGAGCGGCAGAACGCGGACAGCCTGGACCGAGCCCGCAACATGTTCGACGAGGTCAACAGCCTGGAGCGGGACGACATGGCGTCGCTCTCCGTGGCCCTGCGCCTCCTGCGCTCGATCGTCCGGAGGTAGCGCTTGGCGATCTTCACGGATCCGGTCCGCGAGTTCGCGGACTTCGGCCCCGGGGACGAGGAATGGCTGCACCTGCTGGTCGGCGACTGGCAACTCGTTGCGGACCTGGCGTTCGCCGACCTGGTGCTGTGGCACCCGGCGCCCGGCGGGACGTACGTGGCGCTGGCGCACGTGCGTCCCTCGACGAGCCACACGGTGTTCCACACCGACTTCGTGGGGGAGAGGATCCGCCGGGACCTCAAGCCCCTGGTGGAGGAGGCGTGGACGACGGGACAGATCCAGCGCGCCGACGAGGACCATTGGACCCGGGACGCCGCCATGCGGATCGAGGCCGTGCCGATGGTCCGCAACGGGCGGACGCTGGCCGTCGTCACGAGCCACATGGACCTCTCCAGTTCCCGCCTGCCCTCGCGCCTGGAGATGACCTACCGGCAGTGCGCGCAGGACCTGCTGAAGATGGGCACACAGGGGCTGTGGCCGGATTTCGCCACGCCCACGGGTTCGCGCCGCGGCGCGCCGCGCGTCGGCGACGGCCTGATCCGGCTGGACGCCGAGGGGATCGTGCAGTACGCGAGCCCCAACGGCGTGTCGGCCTACCGGCGGCTTGGCGGCGTGAGCGACCTCGAGGGAAAGTCGCTCGCCGAGGTCACGACCGGGCTGCTCAAGGACCGGCGCATGGTCGACGAGTCGCTGCCGCTGGTGGTCACCGGTCGGATGCCGTGGCGGACAGAGGTCGAGTCCCGGGGGGTCACCCTGTCGCTGCGCGCGATTCCCCTGCGCGACGGGAGCCGCCGCTACGGCGCGCTGGTGCTCTGCCGCGACGTGACCGAGCTGCGGCGCCGGGAGATGGAGTTGGTGTCCAAGGACGCCACGATCCGCGAGATCCACCACCGGGTCAAGAACAACCTCCAGACGGTCGCGGCCCTGTTGCGCATGCAGTCGCGGCGGATGGGCAGCGAGGAGGGCAAGCTGGGCCTGGAGCAGGCGATGCGTCGCGTCGCGACCATCGCCTTGGTGCACGACACGCTGTCCCAGGGCTTGACCCAGAACGTCGATTTCGACGAGCTGATCGACCGGCAGTTCAGGCTGGCGGCCGAGGTGGCCTCCCCGGGCCAGGTCGTGCGCACGGAGCGGACCGGGAGCTTCGGGGGACTGCCGAACGAGCTGGCGACCCCGCTGTCGCTGGTCATCAACGAGTTGGTCGCCAACGCCGTCGAACACGGCCTGGGTGAGCGCAACGGGACCGTCGCCCTCGGCGCGGAGCGCCGCACCGACCCCGACGGCTCGGTGTGGCTGCGCGTGACCGTCTCGGACGACGGTGTCGGCCTGCCGCCGGAGCCGCGCAGCGAGGGGCTGGGCCTGCAGATCGTCAGGACCCTGGTCACCAGCGAGCTTGCCGGGACCATCGCCTGGGAGAAGGCGGTCGGTGGCGGGACGCGGGTGGTGCTGGACCTGCCCGTCGCGGCGGCCTAGAGCAGCCCCGCACCCCGCCGGGCGCCTTAGAAGTCCTTCCGGAGCGCCTGGATGCTCCTGACGTAGCGCTTGGTGTCGGCGTACATGCCGTAGCGCTTCACCGAGCCCTGGCCCTGGTAGTAGGAAGCGATCCCGGTTTCGACACTGGTGCTGGTGCGCTGCAGGCTGCGGATGATCGCGATGCCGGCGGTCGCGTTGTCGTAGGGGTCCAGCAGGTCCAGCTTGCGCCCGACGAGCTGCGAGGCCCACTCGCCCGACGTCGGGATGACCTGCATCGCGCCGATCGCGTTCGCGGGCGAGACCGCCGCCATGTCGAAGCCGGATTCCTGGTAGGCATGGGCGAGTGCCAGCGACGGATCCACGCCCATTTTGCGCGCCGTGCCCGCGATGATGCCCTTCATCTGCGAGCGGCTCGGCAGCGTCCGGGAGAGCAGTTCGTGCTTGTTGTCGTTCGCGGAGCGCACGGTGGCCGTGGGGTAGCGGTAGTGCAGGAACGTGCTGGGGACGAGCTGTCGCCGGGTGGCGCCCGAGGCCGTCGGGGCCACCGCCGAGCCGCCGATCGTCAGCCGCTGGCCGGGGTGGATGGTCGAGGCGCCGGACAGCCCGTTGGCCTTCAGCAGCGACGGGAGTCCGATGCCGTGGCGCTGGGCGATGCCCGAGAGGGTGTCGCCGGCCGCCACGGTGTGGGTGGAGGCGGCGGCGCGGACGGAGCCGGCCGTTGTCGAGGACGACGACGCGCCCGCGCCGGTGAGGCGGAGCTTCGTGCCGGGGTGGATGGTCGAGGACATCGTCAGGCCGTTGGCCCGGAGCAGGACCGTGAGTCCCATGCCGTGGCGGTGCGCGATGCCGGAGAGCGTGTCGCCGGAGGCCACCGTGTGGGTCGCGGCCCGCGGGGCGGAGGAGGCCGTGGGCACCCCGGCGGCCGCCGTGAGCCGGATCCTCTGCCCCGGCTGGATCACCGCTTCCGCCGACAGGCCGTTGGCCCTCAGCACCGACGCCAGCGCGACGCCGTGTCGGGCGGCGATGTGCGACAGCGTGTCGCCGTCGCGCACCACGGCGGCGGCCGGGCGGGCCGCCGGGACGGCCACGCGGGCCGGGATATGCGAGGCGACGCGGTGCGATGCCACGCGGTGCGCGCCGACGCGGTGGGGGGCCGCCGCCACCTGGGCCCCGCTCGCCGGCAGCGGCGTCAGCGAGGAACGCAGGGCGGGAAGCTCGGCGGCGGAGGCGGGAGCCGCGGATCCGAGACCGCCGAGAACGACGGCGGGAAGCGCTGCCGCCGCGACGACGCCGCTGAGGGCGCGGCCACGGCCGCGTGCGGTGCGGTTCGCGCCGCCTGGGGATCGGACACTGGCGGTGCGGGGCTCTGGCATTGAGTGGATCCTCTGTTCGAGTCGGCGGCAGGCGCCTGAACACGCGCGATCGAGGGGCCGGGCGGGGCCCCTCGATGCCCGTGTTACCTATGGTGCGAGTGTGACTCAAGTGAATTTACACCATGTCGTCCGCATCACAACAGCCCCCGTTGAGTGTTCAGGCGCGGTTCCCGGCGTGTTCATTCGGCGGATTGTGGCACCCTTAGACGGTGAGCAACCTCGAAAACCTCGTAGCCGAATGGCTGCCCCTGCCCGATGTGGCGTCGCAGCTGGAAGTTTCCATCAAGAAGGTCCACAGCCTCTTGGACGAACGCGCCCTCGTTGAGGCGCGGATCGGTGATCGCAAGGTCCGGGCAGTGCCGGCCGCGTTCATCATGGACGGGCATATCGTCGACAGCCTGAAGGGGACCATCTCCGTCTTGGTTGACGCCGGCTTCAGCGACGAGGAGTTGCTGACGTGGCTGTTCACCGCGGACGACTCGCTTCCGGGCACGCCCATGCAGGCATTGCGCGAAGGCCGGAAGACCGAGATCCGACGGAGGGCCCAGGCCCTCGCCTGGTAGCCCCGGCCTCGTCGACCTCAGGCGCGGCGCGTGACGGCGGCGACGCCCAGGGCCCTGACGGCCCGGCGCACGTCGCCGTCCACCGGCAGCTCCGCCAGCGCCGAGAAGGCGCGGTCCGAGAGGTCGCGGATGGAGGCCTCGGTCTCCTCGAGCGCCCCGCAGCCGCGCATGGCCTCGCACATGCGCTCGACCTCCGCGTCCGTCAGGTCGTCCGCGCCCAGCCTGCGTTCGATGAATCCGCGGTCGTCCGGAGCCGCCAGGCGCAGCGCGTGGGCCACGAGCTCCGTCCGTTTCCCCTCGCGCAGGTCGTCGCCAGACGGCTTGCCCGTCTCCACGGGATCGCCGAAGACCCCCAAGACGTCGTCGCGGAGCTGGAACGCCTCGCCCAAGGGCAGGGCGAACCGGGAGTAGGCCCCCAAGAGGTCCGGCGCGGCGCCCGCGAGTGCCCCGCCGAGCAGCATCGGGTTCTCCGTGGAGTACTTCGCCGACTTGTACCGCAAGACCGTGCGCGCCCGCTCCACGGCGCCCGAGGGACCGTCGGACGGCCCCGCCGCCTCCTCCAGGACATCGAGGAACTGTCCCGCCATCACCTGCGTCCGCATGGCGTCGAACACCGCGCGCGCGGCCGGAGGCACCGGCTGGATCGACCCGAAAAGCTGCTCGCTATAAGAGAGGCATAAATCCCCCGCGAGGATCGCCGCGGCCTCCCCGAAGTGGCGCCCGTCGCGGTGCCAGCCGCGGGCGGCGTGGATCGCCTCGAAGCGGCGGTGCACGCTGGGCTGCCCGCGACGCGTGTCCGAGCGGTCGATCACGTCGTCGTGGATCAGGGCAGCGGCCTGGAAGAGCTCCAGCGCGGCGCCCGCACGGACGATCACGTCGGCGTCGGGGTCGCCCCCGGCGCCGACGAAGCCCCAATACGCGAATTGGGGGCGTAGCCGTTTGCCGCCCCGGACGAGCCCCTGGATGCTGAGGACCAGTTCCGTGGCCCGCCCGGAGATCGCGCCGACCACGTCCTCCTGCGCCCGCAGGAAGCGCGCGATGTCGGCGTTGACCCGGGCCGTGTACGCGTCGACGTCCGCCCGCGGCGCGGGCGGAGCGGACGGGACGGCGTGAACCGGCGGGGCGGAGGGGGTGGGTGAAGCCGTGGGGGAGTCGTTCATGGCGTCCATCCGTTGCGTCGTGTCGGGTTCGGGTTCCACTCTATCCGCGCCCCACGCCGGACACGCCCGGCCAACGCGTCGCCGGCGCCGCCTACGATGGTTCCATGAGCGACGCCGCAGCCCCGCGCACCGTGCTCCACGTGGACATGGACGCCTTCTTCGTGTCCGTCGAGCTGCTCCGGCGGCCGGAGCTCGCCGGGCGCGAGGTCATCGTCGGACACCGTGGCGGGCGGTCCGTGGTGCTCTCCGCGTCCTACGAGTGCCGGCGCGCCGGGGTCCGCTCGGCCATGCCCATGACCACGGCGGTGCGGCTGGCCCCGCGGGCGGTCGTCCTGGAGCCGACCATGCCCGCCTACCGGCACTACTCGGCGCGGATGATGGCGATCTTCAGGGACATCACCCCGGTGGTGGAGCAGGTGAGCGTGGACGAGGCGTTCCTCGACGTCACCGGCAGCGTGCGAAGGCTCGGCGGTCCGCTGGAGATCGGCGCGCTGATCCGGCGGCGGATCCGCGACGAGCTCGGGCTGCCGGCCAGCGTCGGGATCGCCCGCAACAAGTTCGTCGCGAAGGTCGCCTCCACCCGCGCCAAGCCGGACGGGCTCCTGCGGATCGCCCCCGAGGACACGGTCGCGTTCCTGCACACGCTTCCCGTGGCGGCGCTGTGGGGCGTCGGCGCCAAGACCGGCGAGGTCCTCGCGCGCGCGGGGATCTCCACCGTGGCCGACCTGGCCCGGACGCCGGCGTCCTCGCTCGAACGGATGCTTGGCACGCAGGGCACCCATCTGCGGGCCCTGGCCTGGGGAATGGACGAGAGGCCCGTCGAACCGATCCGCGAGGAGAAGTCGATCGGGGCCGAGGAGACGTTCGCCCGGGACTCCGCGGACACCGGGCACCTCCGCCGCGAACTCCTGCGCCTGGCGCACCGCGTGGCCGAGCGCCTTAGGGCCGCGGGCAAGGAGACGCAGACCGTGGCGCTGAAGCTGCGCTACGCGGATTTCACGACGATCAGCAGGAGCCGGCGCCTCCCGCAGCCCTCCAACTCCGCCGTCGAGATCGCGCGCGCGGCGGAAGGCCTGCTGGATGCGCTCGGCGTGCGGCAGCAGGCCGTCCGGCTGATCGGGATCCGGGCCGAACAGCTCGTGCCCGAGGGGGCGGGATACCAGCTCACCTTCGACCGCAGCGACGGGAACTGGCGGCAGGCCGAGGAGACGATGGACAAGATCCGCGCCCGGTTCCCGGCCGGGGCCGTGCGTCCCGCGTCCCTGCTTCCCCCGGGGTCCGACCGCGCCGCGCCCCAGCCCCGCGACGGATAGCGGACGACTACCGTCCGGGGCTCGCGCGGGACTATCCTTGAGGGACACCGCGTCGCCGGAATCCGGCGACGCGGCACGGAAGAACAGCCGGAACCACTCCGGGGACGCAGTCGTTGTAGTGATTAGTTGTCAGGGCCATCCAGGCCAGTCTGGAACGAAGGATCGGGGAAGGGACAATGCCGCTTTCCGAACACGAGCAGCGGCTGCTCGAACAGCTGGAGAAACAACTCCACGAGGACCACCGATTCGCGTCGTCCATGAAGAACAGCACGTCCCCGGGCGGCTTCTCGACCCGTAACATCGCCATCGGCGCCCTGATCGGCGTGGCCGGCATCGTGGTGTTGATCCTGGGCATCTCGAGCCAGTGGATTCCCGTGGGAGTCATTGGTTTCGCCATGATGTGCGCGGGCGTGTATGTGGCGCTGTCCCGCAGTTCGCTCGGACGGTTCGGCGGCAAGTCCGCGTCGAAGGGCTCGCGCCAGAAGAGCTCGTTCATGTCGGACCTCGAATCCAAGTGGGACGCCCGGCGCAGGGACGACGAGTAGCCCGGCCCACCACTTCCCTCCACTTCGGAGGTTCACGACCCTGAATCCGCGTTTTTCGCGGGTTCATTCGTCGTTTAAGGCGTCTTCCGGGGCCCTGTGCCGACAAAAACCCTCCACCTCGCGCCACTCCCGCGCAGCCCTGTGTTTGCGCGGATTTTGCGCGGCGACGCGGCGCGAAATAGCCCCGCATGTCGTTGACAGTGGAGGAAAGTGGAGTAATGTGGGGGACAGAAGAGGGCAGTGGGATCGTAGGGCTGGAGGTAGCTCCTCAACATCGAGAAGGCGGTGCATGTGTTCCTAGGGACATACACGCCGCGTCTCGACGAGAAGGGCCGCCTCATTCTCCCTGCCAAATACCGGGAAGAGCTGGGCAACGGGCTGGTGTTGACGCGGGGGCAGGAACGCTGCATCTACGTCTTCAGCCAGCGCGAGTTCGAACGGGTCCATGAGCAGATGGCCCAGGCACCCCTGTCCTCGCGACAGGCCAGGGACTACATCCGCGTGTTCCTCTCCGGCGCCTCGGACGAGATGCCGGACAAGCAGGGGCGGGTCACGATTCCGTCCTCGCTGCGTTCCTACGCCGGGCTCGACCGCGAGGTCACGGTCATCGGCGCGGGCAAACGGGCCGAGATCTGGGACACCGGGGCTTGGAACGAGTACCTGGAGGAGAAGGAAGCGTCCTTCTCCTCGACCGACGAAGAAATCATGCCGGGGATCCTCTAGATCGCCGGTGGGCTGGGACTTGGTCTCCAGCCGCCCGACAGGCATCACCTGGCTCAACTTCCCCTGAGCCAGGCGGGGCCCGTCGGCGCGGAGGGGGACCTGGTTCCATCCCGGCCACCATGCACGACAACAGCAGGACGCGGAAAGGGGGAACGGTGACGGCAGACGACTCGACGCCGCGCCCCACCTCCGAACGCCACGTACCCGTCCTGCTCGAGCGTTGCCTCGCGCTGATGGAGCCGGCGATCCGGGCGGGAATCGATGCCCGCGGTACCGCCGTCGTCGTCGACTGCACGCTCGGCATGGGCGGACATTCCGAGGCCCTGTTGCGGCGCTTCCCCGAGATCCACCTGGTGGGCCTGGACCGCGACCTGCAGGCGCTCGCCCTGGCGGGGGAGCGGCTGGCGCCGTTCGCCGACCGGACCGACCTGGTGCACGCCGTCTACGACGAGATCGGCGACGTGGTCGAGGAGTTGGGCATCGGGGGCGTCGACGCCGTCCTGTTCGACCTCGGCGTCTCCTCCCTGCAGCTCGACGAGCGCGACCGCGGCTTCGCCTACTCCTACGACGCGCCCCTGGACATGCGGATGGACACCAGCGCCGGGCAGACGGCGGCCGACGTCGTGAACAACTACACCGAGCAGGACCTGGTGCGCATCATCCGCGCCTGGGGCGAGGAGAAGTTCGCCGGCCGGATCGCCGCCGCGATCGTGCGGGAGCGTGAGGCGGCGCCGTTCTCCACGACCGGCCAGCTGGTCGAGGCCATCCGCTCCGTCGTCCCCGCTGCCGCCGCGCGGACCGGTGGACACCCCGCCAAGCGCACCTTCCAGGCCCTGCGCATCGAGGTGAACGAGGAGCTCGACGTCCTGGACCGGGCGATTCCGGCGGCCATGCGGTCGCTGGCCGTCGGCGGCCGGGTGGTCGTCATGAGCTACCACTCCCTCGAAGACAAGATCACCAAGCGGCATTTCGCCGCGGGTTCCAAGTCCTCCGCCCCCGTCGGCTTCCCGGTGGAGCTGGAAGAGCACAAGGCGCAGTTCCGCACCCTGACCAAGGGGACGGAAAAGCCCACGGAGCAGGAAATCCACGAAAACCCCCGCGCGGCCTCGGCAAAACTGAGGGCCGTCGAACGAATCCTCCAGAGGAGATGACCATGAGCACACTGACTCAGACGCGTGTTCAGGCACGACGGATTCCGGCGCCGGCCTTCGACCACGGCGCCGCCGCGCGTCAGCTGGAACCCGACTACGGGCTGGAGGCCGCCCCGGAGCGCCGCCGCACCCCGCTGTCGGTCGTCCCCGCGGCCGTCCGGCACCGCAAGACGCACTTCGCCGTGTTCTGCTTCGGCGTGATGCTTGCGGCCCTGGCATCCGTCCTGGTCCTGAACATCCAGGTCACCAGCGGCCAGTACGAACTCGTCGGGCTGCGCAACGCCGAGCGGGCGCTCACCCAGGAGAACGAGGCGCTGACACAGCAGGCGCAGCACCTGGAGGCGCCGCAGAACGTCGCGGCGAAGGCCGCGAAGCTGGGCATGGTCGTCCCGGGTGCGGTCGCCTCCATCGACCTGGGGACGCTCAAGGTTTCCGGCGTGTCCACGCCGGCCCAGGAGGAGAAGGCTCCGACGTCGCTGGTCGCCCGCCCGCAGGCTCCGCAGTCGGGGCCGGCGGCCAATGCCGCGGCCCCCGCCGCCGAGGCGGAGACGCCTGCGGCTTCCAGCGCCGATACCGAGGCCGCGACACCGGCGCCCGAGGCCGCGGCCCCCGTGGCGGCGCCGACCGTCCCGGTCGAGGCCGGCGCGGAACGGCCGGAGTTCTCGGCAAGCGATCTCAACGGCGGAACCATTCCCGCCCCGGCGCAACAGGGCGCGGGTCGCTAGGCGGCGCCTGCGCGTCGACCCGGCACCATGGAAGAGAGAACACCACCCGCGACGCAAGGACTGACGATGGCGAACCCACGCACCCGGGGACCCGGCAACCTCCGCAAGACGCCGGCCGGCCTGCCGTCCCGGCTGCGCACCGGGCTCGCGATCGCGTTGGTCATGCTGGTCCTCCTCGGCGGTCGCCTCTTCTTCGTCCAGGGCCTGGACCCGGAGGGGATCGCGCAGGCGGCCGTGGACAACCGGATCCGCACGCAGAACATCGCGCCGCAGCGCGGGGACATCCTGGACTCGCAGGACCGCGTGCTGGCCACCAGCGTGGAGCGCTTCGACCTGGTGGTGAACCAGCGGCTCGTCAAGGACGAGTTCGCGCGCAAGAACCGGGAAACCGGCGACCGCGAATTGGTCACCCTCGAGGCGGCCATCGCCGAGCTCGGCCCGATCCTCGGACTGGACGCGGCGACCCTGCGCGACTCGGTCGTCGGCAAGGAGGGTGCCGCGAAGCGCGGCTACTCGGTCGTGGCCAAGAGCGTTACCCCCGAGGTCCGGAACGAGGCCATCGAGGTCGGCATCCCGGCGATGAGCAGCGAGCAGAACATCGAGCGGAACTACCCCAACGGCTCCGTCGCGGGCACGATTCTCGGGTTCCTCAACGCCGCGGACAAGGCGACCACGGGCGTCGAGACCGGCGCGGAGGGACTGGAGCTCAGCCAGGAGGAGCACCTGCGCGGAACCTCCGGCAAGCGGACGTACGAGGTCGGGGCCGACGGCGTGCGCATCCCGATGGCCACGATGCAGGAGGTGCCCGCCGTCGACGGCCAGGACGTCCGGCTCACCATCAACAACGACATCCAGTGGGCCGCCCAGGAGGCGGTCATGGCCAAGCAGAAGCAATTCAAGGCGGAGTGGGTCAACGCCGTCGTCCTCGAGGTCAAGACCGGCAAGATCCGTGCGCTCGCGGACTCCACGTCGGTCGACCCCTCGGACCCCGGCGCGACCGATCCGCGCTTCCGCACCTCGACCACCGTGACGCAGGCCTTTGAGCCCGGCTCCACGGGCAAGCTCGCGACGTTCACGGCCGCGCTCGAGGAGGGCGTGGTGGATCCCGAGGAGCACTTCAGGATCTCGAACTCGTACGAGGTGCAGAACGAGACCATCAACGACTCGCTCAAGCACGCGACCTACCCCATGACGGCGGCCGGCATCTTCGCCCGCTCGTACAACACCGGCACGGTCATGATCGGCGAGCGGCTGACCAACGAGCAGCGCTACGCCTGGTTCAAGAAGCTCGGCATCGGCAGCACCATCGACATCGGGCTCCCGTTCAACAAGGGCATCTTCATCACGCCGGAGCACTGGGAGCGCCGCCAGCAGTTCACCACCATGTTCGGCCAGTCCTACACGCAGACCGCGCTGCACACGGCCAAGATCTTCCAGAGCGTGGGCAACCACGGCCTGCAGATCGAGCCGTCGCTGATCGAGTCGTACATCGACCCGGACGGGACCGAGCACCCCGTCGAGGCGAACGCGCCGCGCCGCGTCGTCTCGTCGAAGACGTCCCAGCAGATGCGCCGCATGATGGAGACCGTGGTCGAGGACGGCACGGGCTACGGCGCGGCCATCGAGGGCTACCGCGTCGGCGGGAAGACCGGCACCGGGCAGGCCGCCGGGCCCAACGGCGGGTACGACGGGCACACCAGCTCCTTTGCGGGCATGGTCCCCATCGACGATCCGCGGTATCTGGTGGTCGTGACGATGCACCGCCCGCAGGGCAATTGGAGGAGCTGGACGGTCGCTGATACGTTCAAGCGCATCATGAGCCAGACACTGAACACCTACAACATCCCTCCCACGACCAGCAAACCCGACGGCTACAAGGTCTTCGTCGGCGAGCGCCAGGAGTACGGCTGGTGACGGCTTCCCCCGCCCCCGACGCCCGCGAGGCCGAACGCGCCTTCAGGCCGCGCGCGGCCCGCGCCACGAGCGTCGGGGACCTCGCCGCCGCAGCGGCGGAGCGCGGCGTGCGCTGCGACGTGGCGGGCACGGCCTCCGCTCGCGTCACAGGAGTGTGCATGGATTCGCGGGCCGCGCTCCCCGGCGACCTCTACGCGGCCGTGCCCGGCGCCAACCGGCACGGCGCGGACTTCTCCGCGCAGGCCGCCGCTGCGGGTGCCACGGCCATCCTCACCGACGCGGGCGGCCTCGACCGGGCCCGGTCCGCGGGCCTGCCCGTGCTCGTGGTCGATTCGGTGCGCGATGCCGTGGGCGAGCTGGCCGCGCTGGTCTACGGGACCGACGACGCCGCGCCCCGGCTCTTCGGCGTCACCGGGACGAACGGGAAGACCACCACGACGTACTTCATCAGGTCCCTGCTCCGCGCCCTCGGCGAGACGACGGGACTGATCGGCACGATCGAGATCGTGGCCGGCGACACCCGCATCCCCAGCGTCCTCACGACCCCGGAGGCGCCCCAGCTGCACGCGCTGCTGGCCCGCATGCGCGAGTCCGGCGTCGGCGCGGCGGCCATGGAGGTGTCCTCGCACTCCATCGACTACCGCCGCGTCGCGGGGCTGCGCTTCGCCGTGTCGGGTTTCACGAACCTCACGCAGGACCACCTGGACCTGCACGGCGGCATGGACGAGTACTTCCACGCCAAGGCCCGGCTGTTCGAGGCCGGGAGGAGCCGCCGCGCCGTCGTCACGGTGGACGACGCCTGGGGGCGACGCATGGCGGCCGCGAGTGGCGCCGAGACCTGGACCCTGGCCACCGCCGACGCGCCCGACGAAGGGTCCGCGGACTGGCGCGTGCGGGGCATCGGGGCCGACGGGCTCGGGCACCGGTTCGAGCTCCACGGCCCGGACGGCGCCATCCTGCGCGCCCGCACGGGCCTGCCCGGGCTGTTCAACGTCTCCAACGCCGCCCTGGCCGTGCTGATGGTCCATGCCGGCGGCGCCGGCCTCGGCGACCTCCAGGCTGCCCTGGACGCCGCCGACCCGCTGACCGTCTCCGTCCCCGGGCGCATGCAGGTGGTCTGCGAGCGTCCCGCGGGAATCGTCGACTTCGCCCACAACCCGGACGCCCTGGAGCGGGCCATCGACGCCGTGCGCGGCGCGCACCCGGACGCCCGGGTCATCGTGGTCTTCGGCGCAACGGGCCAGCGCGACGCCACCAAGCGCCCCGTCATGGGCGCCGTCGCGGCCCGGCGGGCGGATGTCGTCATCGTCACCGACGACGACCCCCACGACGAGGAGCCGGCGGGCATCCGCGCCGCCGTGCTGCGCGGGGCTGCCGACGCGATCGCCGCGGAGGGCCTGTCCAGCACCGTCGTCGAGGAGCACCCGCGGGCCCGCGCGATCGCCGCCGCGGCGGCGATCGCGCGCCCGGAGGACACCGTCCTGGTCGCCGGGCGCGGCCACGAGGTGTGGCAGGAGGTCCGCGGCGTGAACCTGCCGCTGGACGACCGCGTGGAGCTGCGCGACGCGCTGGCGGCGCGCGGCTTCGCGACCATCGCCGACCCCTCGGATTCAGCCGCGGGCGGGGCCAGGGAGTAAAGTCCTCTACGCCATGATTGAACTTAACACTGCCGAAATTGCGGCGATCACCGGCGGTCGGCCCACGGCCACCGCCCCACTGGGCCTCGGCGTGCGCGGCGTCGCCACGGACTCGCGGGAGTGCCGCGAGGGCTGGCTCTTCGTCGCCAAGCCCGGCGAGGAGTCCGACGGACACCGCTTCGTGGCCCAGGCGCTGGCCGCCGGGGCCGTGCTGGCGCTGGCCGAGCGCGAGACCACCGCGGAGGACGGCACCGTCCATCCGGCGGTCATCGTCCCGGACGCCGTCCTGGCCATGGGGCGGCTCGCCGAACACATCGTGGGACGGCTGCGCGCCGGCGGCCTGCGGGTCGTCGGCATCACCGGCTCCGCCGGCAAGACGACCACCAAGGACCTCCTCGCGGCCATCCTGGGGACCGCGGGGGAGACCGTCGCCCCGGTCGGTTCCTACAACGGGGAGGTCGGCGTCCCGCTGACGGTGTTCCGGGCCACCGAGGCCACGCGCTTCCTCGTCGTTGAAATGGGCGCGACCGGGATCGGGCACATCGACTACCTGGCGCGCATGGTCCGCCCGGAGGTCGGCGTGGTCCTGTGCGTCGGCAGCGCCCACGCCGGCGAGTTCGGCGGCGTCCACAACATCGCGCGGGCCAAGGGCGAGCTCGTGGAGGCACTCGAGGAGTCCGGCACGGCGGTCCTGAACCTCGACGATCCGCAGGTGGCGGCCATGTCCTCCCGCACGCGCGCCCGCCTGCTGGGCTTCGGGGAAGAAGCCGACGACGCCGGCGCGGTCGCCGCGCGGGGCATCGAGGTCGACCGGGACGGACACCCCGGGTTCACCCTGGTCCTCCCCGGCGGCGAGGAGCACCGCGTGCGCAGCGGGCTGATCGGACGGCACCACGTCGCCAACCTCCTCGCCGCGGCCGCGGCGGCACACGCGCTGGGCGTGGACGGCGCGACCATCGCCCGCACGCTCACCGGGCTCGGACCGGCCAGCCGGTGGCGCATGGAGCGCACCGACCGCCCGGACGGGGTCCGGGTCATCAACGACGCCTACAACGCCAACCCGGAGTCGATGCGGGCCGCGCTGCGCGCGCTGGCCGAGCTCGGCCTGCCCGACGCGCAGGGCCGCGCCCGCAGGACCTGGGCCGTGCTGGGGGAGATGCTCGAGCTCGGCGACGAGTCCCTCACCGAACACGACCTGCTCGGCCGCGTCGCCGTGCGGCTGAACATCAAGAAGCTGTTGGTCGTCGGACGCGGGGCCAAGGCCGTGCACACCTCCGCCGTCCTCGAGGGCAGCTGGGGCGACGAGGCCATGTTCGTGGAAACCGTCGACGAGGCGGAAGAGTTGCTCAACGGGCAGCTGGAACCGGGAGATATCGTGTTGTTCAAATCCTCCAACGGCGCGGGGCTTCGCTTCCTGGGCGATCGGATAGCATTGGCGGGAACTGGCGCGCCCCGCGCCGGGGAGGAGCCGGTCCGATGATCGCCTTGATCACGGGCGCGTCGATCGCGCTGATCCTCACCCTCGTCGGGACCCCGCTGTTCATCAAGCTGCTGGTGCGCCGCAGCTACGGGCAGTTCGTCCGCGACGACGGACCGACCTCGCACCACACCAAGCGCGGCACGCCGACCATGGGCGGCGCCATGATCGTCGGAGCGGTGATCGCGGCGTACTTCGCCACCCATGGGCTGCTCGAGCTGTTCAGCGAACACGCCGTCGGCCCCACCGCCAGCGGGCTCGTCCTGCTGTTCCTCATGGCCGGGATGGGGCTCGTCGGGTTCCTGGACGACTTCATCAAGATCTCCAAACAGCGCAGCCTCGGCCTGCGCGCCTGGCAGAAGATCGTGCTGCAGGCGACCGTCGGCGTCGTCTTCGCGCTGCTGGCGCTGCAGTTCGAGAACGAGAAGGGCCTGGCGCCCGCCTCCACCAAGATCTCCTTTATCCGCGACACCGGGATCGACCTGGCCTTCGCCGGGCCGCTCATCGGCACCCTGCTCTTCATCCTCTGGTCCAACCTCATCGTCACGGGCACCACGAACGGCGTGAACGTCACCGACGGCCTGGACGGCCTGGCCACGGGCGCGTCCATCATGGTGTTCGGCGCGTACACGCTGATCGGCATCTGGCAGTACAACCAGGCCTGCGGCTCGTCGCGGTCCATCGGTTCCGTCTGCTACGCGGTCCGCGACCCCATGGACCTGGCGCTCCTGGGTGCGATCCTCTGCGGCGCCCTCATCGGGTTCCTCTGGTGGAACACGTCTCCGGCGGCGATCTTCATGGGCGACACCGGCTCCCTGGCCATCGGCGGCGCGATGGCGGCGTTCGCGATCCTGTCGCGCACCGAGCTGCTGCTCGTCGTGCTGGCCGGCCTGTTCGTCGTCATCACCCTCTCCGTCATCATCCAGGTGGGCTTCTTCAAGCTCAGCGGCGGCAAACGCGTCTTCCTCATGGCCCCGCTGCAGCACCACTTCGAGCTCAAGGGGTGGGCCGAGGTGACCGTCACCGTCCGCTTCTGGATCGTCGGCGGGCTGTTCGTGGCCGCCGGCCTGGGCATCTTCTACGCCGAGTGGGTGGTCGGGCTGTGAGCCACGCGCCGCTGGAGGAACTGACCAGCTGGGACGCCGATTGGTCCGGACTGCGCGTCGTCGTCGCCGGGCTGGGCCTCACCGGTTTCTCGGCCGCGGACACGCTGATCGAGCTCGGCGCTCGGGTCGTTGTGGTCGACGGCACCGACTCGGCGGAGAACCGCGCCCGGGCGGACACCCTGCGGATCGTCGGCGCCGCGGACGTCCTGCTGGGGCCGGACGGGGCCGAGCACCTCGCCACGGTCGACGGCGGCGAGCCCGAGCTCGTCATCGCCTCGCCCGGGTGGAATCCCCGCCACCCCGTCCTCGCCGCGGCGGACGACGCCGGCATCCCGGTGTGGGGCGACGTCGAACTGGCATGGCGCGTGCGCGGACGCGCCGGGCGCAAGAGCGCCGAATGGCTCGTCATCACGGGCACTAACGGCAAGACGACGACGGTCGGCATGGTCGAGTCCATGCTGCGCGCGGCCGGGCTGCGCGCCGTGGCCGTCGGCAACGTGGGCACGCCCATCCTGGACGCGATCCGCGACCCCGAGGGGTACGACGTCCTCGCCGTCGAACTCTCCAGCTTCCAGCTCCACTTCACGCACACGCTGTCCCCGCTGGCCTCGGTCGTCCTGAACGTGGCGGAGGACCACGTGGACTGGCACGGGTCGCCGGAGTCCTACCTGGCCGCGAAGGCCAAGATCTACGCGAGGACCCGCGTCGCCGCGATCTACAACGCGGAGCAGCGCGAGACCGAGCGCATGGTCGAGGAGGCGGACGTCGTCGAGGGGTGCCGGGCCATCGGCTTCACCACCGGCGTTCCCGCGCCCAGCATGCTCGGCGTCGTCGAGGGTCTGCTGGTGGACCGGGCGTTCATCGAGGACCGCCGGACCTCCGCCGCCGAGCTCGCTTCCCTCGAGGACCTCGGCGAGGCGGTGCCACGCCACACCGCGGCGAACGCGCTCGCGGCGGCGGCGCTCGTGCGCGCCTACGGCGTCGAGCCGCGCGCCGTCCGCGACGGCCTGCGCGCGTTCGATCCCGGCGAGCACCGGATCCAGGCCGTCGCCCGGCGCGGTGACATCCTCTGGATCAACGACTCCAAGGCCACCAATCCGCACGCCGCCGCCGCGTCGCTGGGGGCGTTCTCCAGCGTCGTATGGATCGCCGGCGGGCTGTCCAAAGGCGTCGAGTACGCCGAACTGGTGGCGGCGCACGCCGCACGCCTGCGCGGCGTGGTCCTCATCGGAGCCGACAGCTCCGGCCTGCGCGAGGCATTGCGGCGACACGCGCCGGACGTGCCGGTGATCGAGGCCGGGGTGCGCGAAACTGGACGGGAGACCACGCCGGAATCGGGCCCGACCCGCGGCCGGGCCGTCATGGTGGACGCCGTCGCTGCGGCCGCCGGGATGGCCCGGGCCGGCGACACCGTCCTCATGGCTCCCGCGGCGGCCTCGATGGACCAGTTCGCCTCCTACGCCCACCGGGGAAACGCCTTCATCGAGGCCGTCCGGGGGCTCATGGGGGACCACACGACCTAAGGAGCACCCGTGCCTGCCCCCTCCTCCCACCAGCGCGGAAGCGCCGGGCGCAAGCCGACCCTGCGTCGACCCGCCCCGCGGGGGCCGCGGACGGCACCCGGGGCCACGGCGGGCCCGCACGGCGGGTCGCGCCGCGCCGACCCGCACGGCCGGACGACCGGCCACCGCCCGGCCGCGGACGCCGTCGGCGCCGGCGCGGTGGCGGACGCGGGCGCACCCGCGGGGCCGCTGGCCAGGTTGTGGCGCCGGCTGGAGGGCGAGCCCGGGAGCGACGGCACGACCGGCTACTACATGATCCTCGGCAGCGCGCTGGCGCTGACCCTGATCGGCCTGATGATGGTGCTCTCGTCCTCCGCCGTCGAGGCCATTTCCCGGGAGACGTCCTCGTACGCGCTGTTCCTGAAGCAGGGCGGCTGGGCGGTCGCCGGCTGCGTCGCCATGTTCCTCATGTCGCGCCTGTCCATCGATCGGCTCAAGCGCCTGGCGTGGCCCGCCATCGGCCTGGCCGCGTTCCTGCTGATCCTGGTCTTCACCCC
This sequence comes from Arthrobacter halodurans, assembly GCF_041877255.1. Classification (NCBI taxonomy): domain Bacteria; kingdom Bacillati; phylum Actinomycetota; class Actinomycetes; order Micrococcales; family Micrococcaceae; genus Arthrobacter; species Arthrobacter halodurans. The sequence continues at coordinate 471,928 of NZ_JBHDLJ010000001.1, read as the reverse complement.
GCTGGGCATCTCCGTCTACGGCAACAGGAACTGGATCGGGATCGGCGGGTTCACCGCCCAGCCGTCGGAGGCGGCCAAGCTCGCCCTGGCCGTCTGGGCCGCCCAGGTGCTGGCCACCAAGGGGCATCTGGTGAAGCAGACGTTGCACGCGCTGATCCCCGTGCTCGTCCCCGGCGGGCTGGTGATCATCGGACTGGTCCTGCTGGGGCGGGACCTCGGCACCGCGCTCATCCTCGTCCTCATCCTCGTCGCGGCGCTCTTCCTCGGAGGTGCACGCCTCCGGCTCTTCGGGGTGGCCGCGGCCGCGGCCGCGGCCGGCGCCCTCATCATGGTCGCCGTGTCCGGCAACCGCATGTCCCGCATCAACGCCTGGCTGGGGCTGAACTGCGACACGGAGCCCGGGGCGTGCTACCAGTCCCAGCAGGGCCTGTACGCGCTGGCCTCCGGCGGCTGGTGGGGTCTGGGCCTGGGCCAGTCCCGCCAGAAGTGGAACTACATCCCCGAGGCGGAGAACGACTTCATCTTCGCCATCATCGGCGAGGAGCTCGGGCTCATCGGCACCTTCGTCATCATCTCGCTCTTCGGGATCATGGCCGTGGCCATGTACCGCGTCGCGGCGCGCCACGACGACCGCTTCGTGCGGGTGGCCACCGGCGGCATCATGGCGTGGCTGATCGGCCAGTCGTTTGTGAACATCGGCATGGTCACCGGCCTGCTGCCCGTCATCGGCGTGCCGCTGCCCTTCATCTCCTACGGCGGCTCGGCCCTGACGTTCGCACTGATGGCCGTCGGCGTGGTGCTCAGCTTCGCCCGGCAGCGGCCCGACCCCTCCGATGCCGCGTAGCCCGCGGCCCACGCGCCGCACCGGACCCGAAAGCAGGAACACATGAACGCAGGACCCTCGGTCGTACTCGCCGGCGGCGGCACCGCCGGCCACGTCTCGCCGCTGCTCGCCATCGCCGATGCGGTCCGCGCGCGGTCGCCCCGCGCGCGGATCGTGGCCGTCGGGACGGAGACCGGCATGGAGGCCCGCCTGGTGCCCGACGCCGGCTACCACCTGGAGACCATCGGGCGGGTGCCCCTGCCCCGCCGCCCCTCGATGGACCTGCTGCGGCTGCCGGCGCGGTTCGCGCGGGCGGTTCGGCAGGCCGGCGGGATCCTGGACCGCGCGGGTGCCGACGTCGTTGTGGGGGTCGGCGGCTACGTCTGCACCCCCGTCTACCTCGCGGCGCGCCGCCGGAGGATTCCCGTCGTGATCCACGAGGCGAACGCGCGGGCCGGCATCGCCAACCGCGTCGGCGCCCGGGTGGCCGCGCGCGTGGCCACGGCGTTCCCCGGCACCGGGCTGGCCCGGGCCGAGGTGGTCGGCATGCCGCTGCGTTCCGGCGTCGCCCGGCTGGACCGGGCCGCGGAGCGGGCCGGCGCGCGGGAGGCGCTGGGGCTGGACGGGTCCGTCCCGACGCTCGTCGTCACCGGCGGCTCCTCGGGGGCCGCGTCGATCAACCGGGCCGTCCGGGGCGCCCTCCCCGAACTGGAGGCGCGCGCGGCTGCCGGACGCCCGATCCAACTGCTGCACATCACCGGCCGTGGCAAGGAGCTGCTCGACGACGGCGGCTCGCCGCTGGCGGCGCCCGGCTACCGGCAGGTCGAGTTCGTGGACGGGATGGAGAAGGCCTACGCCGCCGCCGACCTGATCGTGGCGCGGGCGGGCGCGGGAACGGTCTGCGAACTCGCGGCCGTGGGCCTGCCCTCCGTGCTGGTTCCGCTGCCCATCGGCAACGGCGAGCAGCGGCTGAACGCGGGTCCGCTCGAGCGGGCCGGCGGAGCACTCGTGGTGGACGACGCCGACTTCACGTCCGCGTGGTTCTCCGAGTATGTGCTGCCGCTCCTCGGGGACCCGGCCCGGCTGGACGCCATGTCCGCAGCGGCGCGCGCCCAGGGCCGCCGGGACGCCGCCGAGACGATGGCCGACATCGTGCTGGAAACCGCGGTCCGGCGCGGCGCAACCGCCAGCGGCGTGGGAAGCTAGAGGCATGCAGCAAAAGCATTCTCTCCCCGAACTGGGCCGTGTCCACCTCCTCGGCATCGGCGGCGTCGGCGTCTCCGCCGTCGCGCGGATCATGCTGGCCCGCGGCGTCCAGGTGTCCGGGACGGACGCCAAGGACCTGCCGGTGCTGCGCGAGCTCGCCCAGCTCGGGGCCCGCGTCCACGTGGGCTACGACGCTGGGAACCTGGGCGACGTGGACACGGTGGTGATCTCCTCGGTCGTGAAGGACGGCAACCCGGAGTACGACGAGGCCCGGCGGCGCGGGTTGCGCATCCTCCACCGCTCCGAGGGCCTCGCCGCGGCGATGGACGGCGACCTCGTGGTCGCGGTCGCCGGCACGCACGGCAAGACCACCACGACCTCGCTGATCGCCGTGATGCTCCGCCACGCCGGACTGTCGCCGTCGTTCGCGATCGGCGCGAACGTGGCCGGGCTCGGCGTGAATGCCGAGCTCGGGGAGGGTCGCATCTTCGTCGCGGAGGCCGACGAGTCCGACGCGTCGTTCCTGAACTACCGCCCCGACGTTGCCGTGGTGACCAACATCGAGGCCGACCACCTGGACCACTACGGCACGGCCGAGGCCGTGCACGAGAGCTTCCACCGCTTCGCCGGGCTCCTGCCCGAGGACGGCCTGCTCGTCTGCTGCGCCGACGATCCGGGGTCCCACGCGCTGGCGACGCGCATGCGCCGCGAACGGCCCGACCTTCGCGTCCAGACCTACGGCTTCAGCGACGCCGCGGACCGGCGCCTGGTGGACGCGTCCGCCGACGGCCTGCGCTACGGCTGCGACCTCGAGTGGGGCAGCGGCGAGGAAGGCTCGCTGGACCTCGCCGTGCCCGGCGACCACAACCTGCTCAACGCGGCAGCGGCGTTTGCCGTGGGGCTGGACTGCGGGCTCGAACCCGGGGAGGCGACGCGGGGCCTGGCGGCCTTCAGCGGCGCCGCGCGGCGCTTCGAGCTCCGCGGCGAGGCGGGCGGCGTCCGGGTGTACGACGACTACGCCCACCACCCCACCGAGGTGCTCGCCGCGCTGCGCGCGGCCCGCGCCGTGGCGGGGGAGGGGCGTGTCCACGTGCTCTTCCAGCCGCACCTGTTCTCGCGTACCCGCGAGTTCTGGCGCGCGTTCGCCGATGCGCTCTCGCTGGCGGACACCGCCCTGGTGCTGGACATCTACCCGGCGCGCGAGGAGCCCCTGCCCGGGGTGACCAGCGCGCTGGTCGCCGACGCGCTGAACACGGCCGGGGGGCTCGCCACGGCGGCCGGGGCGCCGGAGCGTCTGGCCGGCATCGCGCGTCCCGGGGACCTCGTGATGACCGTCGGCGCCGGCGACGTGACGGAGGCGGGACCGGCGATCCTGGCCGCGTTGGCGGGCCGCGCGTGAGCCCGGAGCCCGGGCCCGGCGAGACCAACATCGTCGAGCTTCCCGAGCCGGCCCGCAAGCGCACGCGCCGGAACGTGCTCATCGCCTCCGGCGCGGTGCTCGGGACCATCCTCGCGATGATCGCGGTGCTCCTGTACTCGCCGATCCTCGCCATCAAGACCATCGACGTGGAGGGCCACCGGCTCGCGAAGGACCAGGAGGTCCGGACGGCCCTGGAACCGCTGCTCGGCACCCCGCTGCCCCGCGTGGGCCCGTCCAGCGCCCTGGACCTCCTGGAGGGCCAGGCCGCCGTGAAGGACGTCGTGGTCCAGGCCGAGGCGCCGTCGACGCTGAAGGTGACGATCGTGGAGTACGAGCCCGTCGCCGTGGTCAAGCACCAGGGCAAGTACCGGCTCGTGGCCGCGGACGGCCGCACGCTCGCGCCCCTGGCCAAGCGCGACGGAGTGGACCTGCCGGTGATCTCGGCGAGTGACTCGACGTCGGATCCGGCCGTTTTCGCGACCGTCACGCGGGTCCTCGCGTCGCTGCCGGAGTCCGTGCTCAAACGCCTCGAGCACGCCGGCGGCAAGACGATCGACTCCGTGGAGCTCAAGCTCACCAACGGCAAGACCGTCCTGTGGGGCAACGCCGAGCGCAGCGCGGACAAGGCGCGCGTGGTCACCGCGCTGCTGCGTGTCGAGGACGAGCCGGAGGGCGCGGCCATCGAGGTCTACGACGTCACCAGCCCCGACCATCCCGTGACGCGCTAGCCCCGCCGCGGCCCCGCCGGTTTTCCGCCAATGTGGCGACACGCGGCGGCGGTCGTTGCATGCGGGGGACGCAGCCCCTAGCGTCTTCATAGCGGCTACTTGACATAACTCTAACCCTCAAGCTGAGGGTTAACGTTGGTCGGTTGAAGCTTCCGAGACCAGCAGCACACCGAACTCAGCAGCACATCGAACAAGGGAACCAGGACGTGGCAGCTCCACAGAACTACCTCGCCGTCATCAAGGTCGTCGGCATCGGCGGCGGTGGCGTCAACGCCGTCAACCGCATGATCGAGGTCGGCCTCCGCGGCGTCGAATTCATCGCGATCAACACGGATGCGCAGGCTCTGCTCATGAGCGACGCCGACGTGAAACTCGACGTCGGACGCGAACTGACCCGCGGCCTCGGCGCGGGCGCCAACCCGGAGGTGGGCCGCCAGGCGGCGGAGGACCACGCCGAGGAGATCGAGGAGGTCATGCGCGGCGCCGACATGGTCTTCGTGACCGCCGGCGAGGGCGGCGGCACGGGCACCGGCGGTGCCCCCGTCGTGGCCCGCATCGCGCGGTCCCTCGGGGCGCTGACCATCGGCGTCGTCACGCGGCCGTTCACCTTCGAGGGGCGCCGCCGCGCGAACTCGGCGGAGGCCGGCATCGACGCGCTGCGCGACGAGGTCGACACGCTCATCGTCATCCCGAACGACCGCCTGCTGTCCATCAGCGACCGCAACGTCTCCGTGCTGGACGCGTTCCGCTCCGCGGACCAGGTGCTGCTGTCCGGCGTCCAGGGCATCACCGACCTGATCACCACGCCCGGCCTGATCAACCTCGACTTCGCCGACGTGAAGTCGGTCATGCAGGGCGCCGGATCGGCGCTCATGGGCATCGGCTCGGCCCGCGGCGAGGACCGCGCGGTCAAGGCCGCCGAGCTCGCGATCGCCTCCCCGCTGCTGGAGGCGTCCATCGACGGCGCCCACGGCGTGCTCCTCTCCATCCAGGGCGGCTCGGACCTCGGCCTGTTCGAGATCAACGAGGCCGCGCGCCTGGTGCAGGAGGTCGCCCACCCGGAGGCCAACATCATCTTCGGCGCGGTCATCGACGACGCCTTGGGCGACGAGGCGCGCGTGACCGTGATCGCCGCCGGGTTCGACCAGGTGGACGTCACGTCCGCCCCGGCCCAGCAGTACCAGCAGCCGCAGGCGCAGCAGCCCCTGCCGCAGCACACCCCGGTGCGGGGCACCATGCCGCTGGCACCGGCGCAGCACGCCGCCCCGCCGGCCGCCGCGCCCGCCGCGGTGCCCGCCGCTCCCGAGGCGGCGCCGGCCGCGCACAACGGACCGCGCTACCAGGAGCTGCCCGCGATCGTGGAGCAGGACCTCAGCGGCGGATCGCACGACGACCTGGACGTCCCCGACTTCCTGAAGTAGGAAGCCACACCCACGCGAGGTTGCCGACCATGCTCCGATACGTACCCGCGGGTCTCCCCGAGATCCGCGTGGCCTTCACGTCGAGCGCGGACGGCAACCTCGCGTTGCACGTGGGCGACGATCCCGTGCGGGTCGCCGACGCCCGGGTCCGGCTCGAGGAGCGACTGGGCCTGGGGGCGGGCCGGCTGCGGTTCATGGACCAGGTGCACTCCGCGGCGACCCACACCGTGGGCGTGGACCCCGAGCCGCCGGGCGGCCGCGCCCCGACGGCCGACGCCCTCGTGAGTCCCGACGGCGGCTCCCCGCTGGCCGTGATGGTCGCGGACTGCGTGCCGGTCGTGCTGGTGGGCCGCACCGCGGACGGCGCCGCCACCGGCGTCGCGCACGCCGGCCGGGCCGGGCTGCTCGGCGGTGTGCTCGAGGGCGCGGTCCGGGCCCTGCGCGGCGCCGGTGCCGCCGAACTGCAGGCGTGGATCGGACCGTCGATCTGCGGCGCCTGCTACGAGGTGCCGCCGGACATGGCGTCGGACGCGGAACGGTCGATGCCCGGCATCGCCACCACCACGTCCCGGGGGACTCCGGGGCTGGACCTGCCCGGGGCGGCGGCCCGGCTGCTGTCCCGCGCCGGGGCGGCCGTGCACTCCGCGGGCGTCTGCACGCTGGAGCACCCCGCGTACTACTCCTACCGGCGCGACCGGGCCACGGGCCGTTTCGCCGGGCTGGTCTGGCGCGCCGGGGACCCCCGGTGAGCGCGGCGACGGCCGGCGGCGCCGGTCCCGCGCGCCGCGGGGAGCTTGCCGCGCGGCTGGACGCCGTGCGCGCGCGCATCGCCGCCGCGGCCCGCGCCGCCGGCCGCGCCGACGAGCCGGAACTGATCGTCGTCACCAAGTTCTTCCCCGCGTCCGACGTCCGTCTGCTCGCCGAGCTCGGCGTCCGGCGCGTGGGCGAGAACCGCGACCAGGAGGCCGCGGCCAAGGCCGCCGAACTGGCGGACCTCGGCCTGGAGTGGGACTTCATCGGGCAGCTGCAGACGAACAAGGCGAAGTCGGTGGTCCGCTACGCCGGGGCCGTGCACTCGATCGACCGTCCCCAGCTGGTGGCCGCGCTGGACAAGGCGGTGGCCCGGGAGAACGAGCGGCGCGGCGCGGAGGGGATTCCTCCCCGCCCGCGCCTCAAGTGCCTCGTCCAGGTCGACCTCCGCCGCGCCGCGGCCCCCGGGGCGGCCGATTCCCCGGCCGCCCGCGGCGGTGCCGCGCCCGCGGACGTCCCCGCCCTCGCCGCCGCGATCGCGGCGGCCGGGAACCTGGAGCTGTCCGGCCTCATGGCCGTGGCGCCGCTGGGGGAGGACCCGGCGGACGCCTTCGCGCGGCTCATGGTCGTGGCCCGGGAGCTCCGGAGGGAACACCCCGACGCGGCCATGGTGTCGGCCGGCATGAGCCAGGACCTGGAGGCGGCCGTCGCGGCCGGGGCGACACACCTGCGTGTCGGTTCCGATGTCCTCGGGCCGCGCCCGCCGTTGGGGTAGCGTCGATGGCAGCGGAGACTCTTGCGGAGCAGACCCTTGGACCGCGCACGATCATAAGGAGAAGACCATGGCTGGCGCACTGCGCAAGACGATGATCTACCTGGGCCTCGCCGACGGTGACGAGCGCTACGGCTCGGAGGACTACGACCTCGACGAGCGCGACGACGTGCGGCGCCACGAGCCGGCCATGGACGACCGCGGCCACCACGCCGTGGCCGCCGCGCCCGAGGCCGAGACCGAGTACCGGGCCCCCGTCACCCCCATCAAGCGCGCGCCATCTTCAAGGGACGAGGATTCCTCATTGCGGCAGATCACCACGGTCCACCCCCGGTCCTACAACGACGCCAAGATCATCGGTGAGAGCTTCCGGGAGGGCATTCCGGTCATCATGAACGTCACCGACATGGGCGAGGGCGACGCCAAGCGCCTGGTGGACTTTTCCGCCGGACTCGTGTTCGGCCTGCACGGCAGCATCGAGCGGGTCACGAACAAGGTCTTCCTGCTCTCGCCGTCGACCGTGGAGGTGCTCGGCGAGGACAAGAAGTCCTCCGAGGGCCAGGCCTCCTTCTTCAACCAGAGCTAGCCGGGCCGAACACCAGCCGTGGAACTCCTCCTCGCCCTGATCTACATCGCCCTGACGATCGTCCAGGTGTTCCTGATGGTCAGGATCGTCTTCGACGTCGTGCAGATGTTCGCCCGTTCGTGGCGCCCGCGCGGTCTGGCCCTGCTCGCCGCCAGCGTGGTCTACCGCGTCACCGACCCGCCCATGCGCTGGCTGCGCTCCAAGGTCAAGCCGCTGGACCTCGGCGGCATGCGGCTGGACCTCGCCTTCCTCATCCTGTACTTCGCCGTGTTCATCGCGAAGATCGTGGTCCGGAGCCTCGCGTAGCGGCGGACGGATCCGCGCCCGGCCGCCCGGGCAGGTTCGTCTCCCGAACCCAGACGCTATAGTCTTGTCACCGAGGCGCCCCGCGATGGACGGCGGGGGTTCCATGAACGGGATTATGCGTACCCCGGCCGCAGCAGCGGTCGGGGGAAGAACCACAGCATCGAGGTGACCAGATGGCGCTCACGCCAGAAGACGTAGTCAACAAGCGCTTCCAGCCGACCAAGTTCCGCGAGGGCTACGACCAGGACGAGGTCGACGACTTCCTCGACGAGATCGTCGTCGAACTGCGCCGCCTGAACCAGGAGAACGACGAGCTGCGCCGCCGCGTGGCCGAACTGCAGTCCGGCGACGGCGAGTCCGCGGTGCCGGCCCCCGTCGCGGCCGCGCCCGCCGCCGAGACCGCCCCCGCCGCCGGGTCCGAGGCGCGCGCCGACGTCGCCGGGAAGGACCAGTCCGCCGCGTCCCCGAAGGCCGGGCCGTCGCAGAACGCCGCCGCCCCGTCCGCGCCCGCCGCCTCGGGCGAGTCCGCGGCCTCCGCCGCGGGCGTCCTGGCGATGGCCCAGCGCCTGCACGACGAGTACGTCGGGGCCGGCGTCGAACAGCGCGACAAGATCATCGCCGAGGCGAAGGTCGAGGCCGACACCCTGGTCAACGACGCCGAGGAGAAGAGCCGCAAGACGCTCAGCGCCCTCGAGCAGCAGAAGTCCGTGCTCGAGCACAAGGTCGAGCAGCTCCGGGCCTTCGAGCGCGACTACCGCGCCCGCCTGAAGACCTACATCGAGGGCCAGCTGCGCGACCTCGAGTCCAAGGGATCCGTCGCCACGCCGGAAACCCAGGAGAGCGCCTAGCACGCAGGACGCAGCCCCGCCGCGGCGGGACGGCAACGCAGTGAACGTCGGCGGCCGGGATACCCGGCCGCCGACGCCTAGTTAAAGGGAGAGCATGGAGCACGAACCGATCCGCACCCCGGACGAACCCGCGGCCGCGGGCGAGCGGCCGGTGCGCCCCGCGCCCCGGCGTCGCGCGCTCGTCGCGACGCTGCTGTCCGTCGCGGCCGTGGGCTACGCGCTGGACCAGACCACCAAGTGGCTGGTGCAGGCGAACATGGCGCTCGGGGAGACCATCGACGTGTGGCCGCCGTTCCTGCGCTGGCACTACATCCTCAATCCCGGGGCGGCCTTCTCCATCGGCACCGAGGTCACGTGGATCTTCACGATCGTCCAGGCGGCCGTGGTGGTCTACGTGTTCTTCCTGCTTCGGAAGCTCGGCTCCTGGCCGTGGGCGCTGGCGCTCGGCGGCCTGCTCGCGGGTGCTGCCGGCAACCTGACCGACCGTCTCTTCCGCGAGCCCTCCTTCGGCATGGGCCACGTCGTCGACTTCATCTCGGTGCCGAACTTCGCGATCTTCAACATCGCCGACTCCCTCGTGGTCTGCTCGATGATCGCGATCTGCCTGATGATCTTCAGGGGCCTCGGCATCGACGGGCGCCCCGCCGACGCGGAGCCCTCCCGATGACCGGGTTCGTGGTGGGCGAGCGCCACGACGGGGCGCGCCTGGACGCCGTCGTGGCCGCCGAGCTGGGGGTCTCGCGGACGCGGGCCGCGCAGCTGATCGCCGACGGCCACGTCCTGGCCGGCGGCAACCCCGTCGCGAAGTCGCGGCGAGCCGCCGCCGGCGAGCGGATCGACGTGACCGTCCCGGAACGCCCGGACCCACTGGAAGTGAGAAGCGAGCTCGTGGAAGACCTCAGGATCCTGGCCGAGGACGACGACTACGTGGTCATCGACAAGCCGGTCGGCGTGGCGGCGCACCCCTCGCCGGGTTGGGTGGGACCCACGGTCGTCGGCGCGCTGATGGCCGCCGGCTACCGCATCTCCACCTCGGGCGCGGCCGAGCGCCAGGGCATCGTGCACCGCCTCGACGTCGGCACGTCGGGCGCCATGGTCGTGGCCACGTCGGAGCGGGCCTACACCGCGCTGAAGCGCGCGTTCAGGGAACGGACGCCGTCGAAGATCTACCGCGCCGTCGTCCAGGGCCTCCCGGACCCGCTGGAGGGCACCATCGACGCCCCGATCGGCCGGCATCCGGGCCACGACTGGAAGTTCGCCGTCATCGAGGACGGGCGGGACTCGGTGACGCACTACAAGGTGCTGGAGGCCTTCGGACGCGCCTCGCTGGTCGAGGTCCGGCTGGAGACCGGGCGGACGCACCAGATCCGCGTGCACTTCGCCGCGCTGCGCCACCCCTGTGCCGGGGACCAGACGTACGGCGCGGACCCGCGACTCGCCGCGTCGCTGGGGCTCACCCGGCAGTGGCTCCACGCGTACCGGCTGGGCTTCCCGCACCCGGTGACCGGCGACTGGGTCGAGTACACCAGCGAGTACCCGGCCGATCTGGACCACGCGCTCGAGCTGCTGCGGCACGGCACGAACTGACGCCCCGCACGGCCTAGAATGGATCGGTGGCCAGCTCAACTTCGGACGGATTCGTCCACCTTCACAACCATACGGAATACTCCATGCTCGACGGGGCGGCCCGGCTCGGGGACCTCTTCGCGGAGACCGACCGGCTGGGCATGACGGCCCTGGCGACCACCGACCACGGGTACCTCTTCGGGGCGTTCGACTTCTGGAAGAAGGCGACCGACGCCGGCATCAAGCCGATCATCGGCGTCGAGGCCTACGTCACCCCCGGGACCGCGCGCAACGACAAGACCCGCGTGCGCTGGGGCGAGGAGAACCAGCGCCGGGACGACGTCTCCGGTGGCGGCAGCTACACGCACATGACACTGCTCAGCCACAACAACCAGGGCATGCGCAACCTCTTCCGCGCCTCCTCGATCGGCTCCTTGGACTCCGCGTTCGGCAAGTACCCGCGGCTGGACCGGGAGCTCCTGGAGACCTACAGCCCCGGGCTCATCGCCACCACGGGCTGCCCCTCGGGCGAGGTCCAGACGCGGCTGCGCCTGGGCCAGTACTCCGAGGCCAAGCGGGCCGCCTCGGAGTACCAGGACATCTTCGGCAAGGAGAACTACTTCTGCGAGCTGATGGACCACGGGCTGGACATCGAGCGGCGCGTCACGAAGGACCTGGTCCGGCTGGCCCGCGAACTGGAGATCCCGCTGGTCGCGACGAACGACCTGCACTACACCCACGAGCACGACGCCAAGGCCCACGAGGCGCTGCTGGCCATCCAGTCCGGTTCCACGCTCCTCGAGCCGACCTACGACCAGGGCGGGTCGCGCTTCGCGTTCTCCGGCAGCGGCTACTACCTGAAGTCGCCGGCCGAGATGCGCCAGCTGTTCTCCGAGTTCCCCGAGGCCTGCGACAACACCCTGCTCATCGCCGAGCGGTGCGAGGTCTCCTTCAACACCGACGCCAACTACATGCCCAACTACCCCTGCCCGCCGGGGGAGGACGAGACCTCGTGGCTGGTCAAGGAGGTCGACGCCGGGCTGGCCTACCGCTACCCGGCCGGCATCCCGGACGACGTCCGCAAGCAGGCCGACTACGAGCTGGACGTCATCAACACGATGGGGTTCCCCGGCTACTTCCTCGTGGTCGCCGACTTCATCAACTGGTCCAAGGACAACGGCATCCGCGTGGGGCCCGGCCGCGGCTCCGGCGCCGGCTCCATGGTGGCCTACGCCCTGCGCATCACCGACCTGGACCCGCTGCGGCACGGGCTGATCTTCGAGCGGTTCCTGAACCCCGAGCGCGTGTCCATGCCCGACTTCGACGTCGACTTCGACGACCGCCGCCGCCCCGAGGTCATCGACTACGTGACCCGGAAGTACGGCGACGAGCGCGTGGCGATGATCGTCACCTACGGCACCATCAAGACCAAGCAGGCGCTCAAGGACTCCTCCCGCGTGCTGGGCTACCCGTTCAGCATGGGCGAACTGCTGACCAAGGCCCTGCCCCCGGCCGTGATGGCCAAGGACATCCCGCTGAGCGACATCGAGGAACCGCAGGCCAAGCGCTACGGCGAGGCCGGGGAGTTCCGCGAGCTCGTCGCGACCAACCCGGAGGCGGCGAAGGTCTTCGAGACCGCCAAGGGCATCGAGGGCCTGAAGCGGCAGTGGGGCGTGCACGCGGCCGGCGTGATCATGAGCTCGGACCCGATCATCGACGTGGTCCCGATCATGCGCAGGTTCCAGGACGGCCAGGTCATCACGCAGTTCGACTACCCGACCTGCGAGGGCCTGGGGCTGATCAAGATGGACTTCCTCGGCCTGCGGAACCTGACGATCATTTCCGACGCGCTGGAGAACATCAAGGCCAACCGCGGCGTCGACCTGGACCTCGAGCGGCTCGAGCTCGACGACGCCGAGTCCTACAAGCTGCTGGCCCGCGGCGACACTCTGGGGGTCTTCCAGCTCGACGGCGGGCCCATGCGCTCGCTGCTGAAGCTGATGCGCCCGGACAACTTCGAGGACATCTCCGCCGTCATCGCGCTGTACCGCCCGGGACCCATGGGCGCGAACTCGCACAACAACTACGCCCTGCGCAAGAACGGGCTGCAGGACGTCACGCCCATCCACCCGGCGCTCGAGGAGCCGCTGGCCGAGATCCTCGGCGGGACCCACGGCCTGATCGTCTACCAGGAGCAGGTCATGGCGATCGCGCAGAAGGTGGCCGGCTACTCGCTCGGCCAGGCGGACATCCTCCGCCGCGCGATGGGCAAGAAGAAGAAGTCCGAGCTGGACAAGCAGTACGCCGGCTTCCACCAGGGCATGGTCGACCGCGGCTACCCGGAGGCCGCGATCAAGGCGCTGTGGGACATCCTCCTGCCGTTCTCCGACTACGCGTTCAACAAGGCGCACTCCGCCGCCTACGGGCTGGTCTCCTACTGGACCGCCTACCTCAAGGCGCACTACCCGGCCGAGTACATGTCGGCGCTGCTGACCTCGGTCGGGGACGACAAGGACAAGTCGGCGATGTACCTGAACGAGTGCCGGCACATGGGCATCACCGTCCTCCCGCCGGACGTCAACGAGTCCGCCCTGAACTTCACCCCGGTCGGCGACGACATCCGCTTCGGGATGGGCGCGATCCGCAACGTCGGCACCAACGCCGTGCACGCGATGGTCGCCGCCCGGGAGGAGAAGGGCGCGTTCGAGAACTTCGGCGACTTCCTGCAGAAGGTGCCCGCCGTCGTGTGCAACAAGCGGACCATCGAGTCCCTGGTGAAGGCCGGCGCGTTCGATTCCATGGGCCACCCGCGGCGCTCGCTCGCGATGATTCACGAGGAGGCCGTCGACTCGGTCATCGTGCTCAAGCGCAACGAGGCCGCGAACCAGTTCGACCTCTTCAGCGCGTTCGACGACCCCTCCGTGGGCTCCGGGCTCGCCGTGGAGATCCCCGACCTGCCGGAGTGGGAGAAGAAGGATAAGCTCGCGTTCGAGCGGGACATGCTGGGCCTGTACGTCTCGGACCATCCGCTGCAGGGGCTCGGCGGCCTGCTGGACCAACACGCCGAGCTCTCCATCACGCAGGTGCTGTCCGAGGACGGTCCCGCCGACGGGCACCAGGTCAAGATCGCGGGGATGATCACCTCGCTGCAGCGCCGCATCGCGAAGAACAGCGGCAACGCCTACGCCAAGTGCGAGATCGAGGACCTGGGCGGCTCGATGGAGGTGATGTTCTTCGGGCAGGTCTACGGCCCGATCGCCACGCTGCTGGCCGAGGACCTCATCGTCGTCGTCCGGGGCCGGCTGCAGCGGCGCGACGACGGCGCGGTGAGCCTGAACGCGCAGGAGCTCACCATCCCGGAGATCAGCGAGGACGGCCTCGCCGGCCCCGTCGTCATCAGCCTGCCCAGCCACAAGGCGACCGAGGAGGTCGTGACCGCGCTGGGCGAGGTGCTGCGCACGCACGCCGGCAACACGGAGGTCCGGGTCAAGCTCTCCGGCACCCGGACCGTTCAGCTGATGCGGCTGGGCATGGAGTTCCGGGTCAATCCGAACCCGGCGCTCTTCGGGGACCTCAAGGTCCTGCTCGGTCCCGCCTGCCTCGACGTCTAGGGCCGCGGCGCCGGTCGGGCCGCCGGCGCGCCCCGCCGCGTAAACTGGTGGTGTGACTTCCCCAGCCCCCCAGAACACGTCAGGCCGCGCGACCCTGCCCGGCACCGAGGACCCCGCCGACGTCCGCGCCGGGTTCGCCCTGCGCACCATCGATCTCCGGGGCGCGGCGCTCGACCACGCGGGCCTCAAGGCCGCCCTGCCCCGTCCGGAGCTGGACGTCGACTCCGCGTCGGCCGCGGTCGCGGCCATCATCGCCGACGTGCGGTCCGGCGGCTTCGCCGCGCTCTCCGCGCTGGCCGCGCGGTTCGACGGCGTCGAGCAGGCGCACACGCGCGTGCCCGCGGCCGCGCTGGCCGAGGCGCTGGAGAACCTGGACCCCGCCGTGCGCGCCGGCCTGGAGGAGTCGATCGAACGGGCCCGCGAGTTCGCCGCCGCCCAGGTCCCCGAGGACGTGTCGGTGGTCTACCCGCACGGTGCGCGCGTGACCCAGCGCTGGGTGCCCGTGCGCCGCGTGGGCCTGTACGTGCCCGGCGGGCTGGCCGTCTACCCCAGCTCGGTCGTGATGAACGTCGTGCCCGCGCAGGCCGCCGGCGTCGCGTCGCTGGCCATCGCGTCCCCGCCGCAGAAGGAGTTCGGCGGCCTGCCGCACCCGACCATCCTGGCCGCCGCGGAGCTGCTGGGAGTGCGCGAGGTCCACGCGGTGGGGGGCGCGCAGGCCATCGCCGCGCTCGCCTACGGCGTCCCCGCGCCCGCCGGCTCGCCGGACGGCGCGGATCTGGCGATCGAGCCGGTCGACGTCGTCACGGGTCCCGGCAACCTCTACGTCGCGACGGCGAAGCGGCTGGTCAAGGGCGCCGTGGGCATCGACGCCGAGGCGGGGCCGACCGAAATCGCGATCCTCGCCGACGCCACGGCACACGCCGGCTACGTCGCCGCCGACATGGTGAGCCAGGCCGAGCACGACCCGAACGCGGCCGCGGTCCTCGTCACGGACTCGGAGGAGCTCGCCGCCGCCGTCCGCGGGGAGCTCGCGAACCGGGTGCGCGCCACGCGGCACTCCGCCCGCGTCGCCGAGGCCCTGTCCGGCCCGCAGTCGGCGGTCATCCTGGTCGACGACGTGGCCGCCGGCATCCGGGTCTGCGACGCCTATGCGGCCGAGCACCTGGAGATCCACACGGCGGACGCGCGCGCCGTGGCGTCGCGCATCACGGCGGCGGGCGCGATCTTCGTGGGCGAGGACAGCCCGGTCAGCCTCGGCGACTACTGCGCCGGCTCCAACCACGTGCTGCCCACCAGCGGCACCGCGGCGTTCGCCTCCGGCCTGGGCGTGGCGACGTTCCTCAAGGCGATCCAGGTCGTCGACTACGGCCGCGCCGCGCTGCGGGACGTCGGGGACCACGTCGTCGCGCTGGCCCGCGCGGAGGACCTGCCCGCCCACGGGGACGCCGTGCTGGCGCGGTTGGACCCGGAGCCCGACGCACCGGACGCCGGAGCGCCGCGGTAACCACTACATGTGGTAATGACACGCTTGTCATTCGCCCACATGTGGTCCTAGGATGATTCCGGTGGGGCCACGTCACCGCGTCGAGGAGAGAGGGTGGACGGCATGCATTGCCCGTTCTGCAGGAACTCCGATTCCCGGGTCGTCGATTCGCGGCTCACCGAGGACGGATCGTCCATCCGGCGCCGCCGCCAGTGCGGCGCCTGCGGCCGCCGCTTCACCACGGTGGAAACCACCAGCCTGAGCGTGATCAAGCGCTCGGGCGTCGCGGAGCCGTTCAGCCGCAGCAAGGTCATCACCGGAGTCCGCAAGGCCTGCCAGGGCCGCCCCGTCACCGACGACGACCTGGCGCTGCTGGCGCAGGAGGTCGAGGAGGCCGTCCGCGCCTCGGGCACCGCCGAGATCGACGCCCACGAGGTCGGCCTCGCGATCCTCGGCCCGCTGCAGAAGCTGGACCAGGTCGCGTACCTGCGCTTCGCGAGCGTCTACCAGGACTTCGACTCCCTCGAGGACTTCGAGGCGGCGATCGCCAAGCTGCGGCGCGAGGCCGTCGGGCCGCCCGGCGGGCGGCAGCGGCCGCTCGCCGCGCACTGACGCCGGCCGCCGGACAAGCTCCGGTGGCGGCCGCGGAGGGGAAGCCGCTGCCGCCACCGGCACCACGCCGGGGTTCCGCTAGGAAGCGAAGCCGAAGTGCACCGCCGCCTGCAGGGCGCCGCCGACGATTCCCGCGTTGTTCTTCAGCGACGCCGGGATGATCGGGGTGCGCAGGTCGAGCAGGGGCAGGAAGTCCTCGCTGCGCTTGGAGATGCCGCCGCCGACGATGAAGAGGCTCGGCGAAAACAGGAACTCCACGTGGGAGAAGTAGCGCTGCAGGACGACGCCGTACTCGTCCCAGGAGAGCCCGGCGCGCTCGCGCGCCGACGCCGAGGCGCGGGACTCGGCGTCGTGCCCGTCGATCTCCAGGTGCCCGAGCTCGACGTTGGGCACCAGCACCCCGTCGTGGATCAGCGCGCAGCCGATGCCCGTGCCCAGCGTGATGACCATAACCGTGCCGTCGACGCCCTTGCCCGCGCCGTAGCGCGCCTCGGCCAGGCCGGCGGCGTCGGCGTCGTTCATCACCTGGACGGGGCGGCCGAGCGCGGCGGTGAACAGCGCGTCGGCGTCCGTGTTGATCCAGGACTTGTCCACGTTCGCCGCCGACAGCGCGACGCCGCGGTGGATGATGGCCGGGAAGGTGACCCCGACGGGCGCGTCGGGGCTCGGGGCGTCCTCGCGGGTGGACAGCTCGGCGACGATGCGCGCCACGACGGCGGCCACCGCCTCCGGGGTGGAGGGCTGGGGCGTGTCGATGCGGAAGCGGTCGCCGACGAGCTTGCCCTTCTTCAGGTCGACGATTCCCCCCTTGATGCCGGTGCCGCCGATGTCGATGCCGATCGCGGTGGCGTTCTTGCGCTTCTTCTTGTCGTCCTTCGACATCTGGCTCCTTGGCGTGCGGTAGGGGGTGGGAAGGGTGGGTGGTCCGGGTTTTCGGGGGGGCGCCGGTGGTCCGGCGGCCGGCGGTGCCGCGGGGTTCCGGACTGCCGGGCGCGGTCGCGCGGCTACGGGAGCGTCAGGACCTCGGCGCCGTCGTCGGTCACGAGCAGGGTGTGCTCGAACTGGGCCGTGCGCCGGCGGTCCCGGGTGACGGCGGTCCACTCGTCGTCCCACATGTCCCAGTCCACGGTGCCCAGTGTCAGCATCGGCTCGATCGTGAACACCATGCCGGGCTCGATCACGCGGCTGTAGGCGGGCGCCGCGTCGTAGTGCGGGATGATGAGGCCGGTGTGGAAGGCCTCGCCGACGCCGTGGCCCGTGAAGTCGCGGACGACGCCGTAGCCGAAGCGCTTGGCGTAGGCGGAGATCGTCCGGCCGATGACGTTGATCTGCCGGCCCGGCATGACCGCCCTGATGGCGCGCCGCAGCGACTCCTCGGTGCGCTCCACGAGGAGGCGGGACTCCTCGTCCACGTCGCCGGCGAGGAACGTCGCGTTCGTGTCCCCGTGCACCCCGCCGATGTAGGCGGTGATGTCGATGTTGACGATGTCTCCGTCCCGGACGACGGTGCTGTCCGGGATGCCGTGGCAGATGACCTCGTTGATGGAGGCGCACAGCGACTTGGGGAAGCCGCGGTACCCGAGGGTGGACGGGTAGGCGCCGTGGGAGACGAGGTATTCGTGGCCGATCCGGTCCAGCTCGTCCGTCGTCACGCCCGGCCGGACGGCGCGGCCGACCTCCCGCAGCGCGCGCGCGGCGATCCGCGAGGCGACGCGGATGCGCTCGATCGTCTCGGCGTCCTTGACCTCGGAGCCCTCGAATTTCGCCGGTGCGGGGCGGCCGACGTACTCGGGCCGCGCGATCGACGAGGGGACGTGGCGCCCCGGGGTCGGCGTTCCGGGGACGAGGTTTCCTACGGGTGCTGTGGTGGCGCTGGGCATGTACCCGATCCTATCGCCCCGGCCGCGCGGGGGAGTAGGCCGACACTTGGCGGGGACCCGCGGGCGTGGTTGGCTGGTGGGGCGGAACCCGGGGCCAACCCGACCCCGGGCACCCAGGACACGAGGAGGCAGCATGAGCGAGGGCACCGGAGCAGGTCGGGGCGACTTCTGGTACAACGTGGTGACCAAGCAGGTCGAGGTCGGCGCGCAGTCGGACTGGTCCCAGCTGATCGGGCCGTACGCCACGCGCGCCGAGGCCGAGAACGCCCCGGCCAAGGTGGCCCAGCGCAACGAGGCGTGGGACGCCCAGGACGACGCGTAGCCCCGGGCGCGCGGCCGCTCCCGGCTAGAAGCCGTGTTCCGGCGCCGGGAACGTGCCGGCCGCGACGTCGTCGTGGTAGGCGCGGGCCGCCCCCGAGACGACGGTGCGCAGGTCCGCATACTGCTTGACGAACTTCGCGATCCTGCCGGTGCGCAGCCCGAGCATGTCCTGCCACACCAGGACCTGCCCCGTGGTCGCCGGACCCGCCCCGATCCCGATCGTGGGGACGGCCAGCCGGCGCTCGACGTCGGCGGCGACGTCGGCGGGGACCATCTCCATGAGCACGCAGAAGGCGCCGGCCTCCTCGAGGGCCAGCGCGTCGGCCAGGAGCGCGGCGGCGCCCTCGCCCCGCCCCTGCACCCTGTAGCCACCGAGCGTGTGCTCGCTCTGCGGGGTGAAGCCGATGTGCGCCATCACCGGGATGCCGGCGGCCACGAGGGCGCGGACGTGGCCGGCGAAGTGGGCGCCTCCCTCCATCTTCACCGCGTGGACGCCCGCCTCCTTCAGGAGCCGGACCGAGGACTCGACGGCCTGGGCAGGGGACACCTCGTAGGACCCGAACGGCAGGTCCACGACCACGAGCGGCCGCTTGGCGCCGGCGGTCACCGACTTCGCGAACACGATCATCTCGTCCAGCGTGATCGGCAGCGTCGTCTCGTAGCCCATGACGTTGTTGGCGGCCGAATCGCCCACGAGCAGGACCTCGATGCCCGCCTCGTCGAAGATCTGGGCCATGTACTGGTCGTAGGCGGTCAACATGGCGAACTTCCGGCCCTCGGCCTTGAACCGCGCGAGGTGGTGCGTCCTGATGCGCGAGGCGGGCTGCGGCGCGGCCGGGCGCGCCGGCGTCCCGGCCCCCTGGCCGTAGGGGGCGTTCTCTTCGGCATTCATGCCCGACAGCCTACTTCACCGCGCCCCACATGAAGCGGCCGCGGGCCCCCGCCGCGGAGGAACCGGCGGGCTTCCGAGTAGAGTGGCAACCGGCGGCGATTGCCTACGCCGCCGCAGCAGTGAGACGTGGAAGGAGTCCCGCACGTGGACCGTCAGCAGGAGTTCGTCCTCAGGACCATCGAAGAGCGCGACGTGCGTTTCGTCCGCCTCTGGTTCACCGACGTCGTGGGCTCGCTGAAGTCCGTGGCGCTGGCCCCCGCCGAGGTCGAGGGCGCCTTCGAGGAGGGGCTCGGGTTCGACGGGTCGTCCATCGAGGGGCTCTCGCGGATCTACGAGTCGGACATGCTGGCCCAGCCGGACCCGTCGACGTTCCAGATCCTCCCGTGGCGCGGCGAGACCGAGCCGACGTCGCGCATGTTCTGCGACATCCTCACGCCCGACGGCGCGCCGTCCGCGGCCGACCCGCGCAACGTCCTCAAGCGGCAGCTGGCGGCGGCGGCCGACATGGGCTTCACCTGCTACACGCACCCGGAAATCGAGTTCTACCTGCTCAAGTCCCCGGACATCGGCCCCGACGGCGCCCCCGTGCCGGTCGACTACGGCGGCTACTTCGACCACGTCACCGGGGGCGTCGGCCAGGACTTCCGCCGCCGCGCGGTCACCATGCTCGAGGCGGTGGGCATTTCCGTGGAGTTCAGCCACCACGAGAACGGGCCGGGCCAGAACGAGATCGACCTGCGCTACGCGGACGCGCTGCAGACCGCGGACAACGTCATGACGTTCCGCACCGTGATCAAGGAGGTGGCGCTCCAGCAGGGGATCTACGCGACGTTCATGCCCAAGCCGTTCTCGGACAACCCGGGCTCCGGCATGCACACCCACTTCTCCCTGTTCGAGGGCGACACCAACGCGTTCTTCGAGGCCGGGCAGGAGTACCAGCTGTCCACGACGGCCCGCCAGTTCATCGCGGGCCTGCTGCGCCACGCCCCCGAGTTCACGGCCGTGACCAACCAGTTCGTCAACTCCTACAAGCGCCTCTGGGGCGGGGGAGAGGCGCCCAGCCACCTCTCGTGGGGCCACAACAACCGCTCCGCGCTGGTGCGCGTGCCGCTGTACAAGCCCAACAAGGGACAGTCCGCCCGCGTCGAGTACCGCGGCATCGACTCCGCGGCCAACCCGTACCTGGCCTACGCCGTGCTGCTCGGCGCCGGACTCAAGGGCATCCAGGAGGGCTACGAGCTGCCGGCGGGCGCCGAGGACGACGTGTGGAGCCTGTCCTCCGCCGAGCGGCGGGCCATGGGCCACGACCCCCTGCCCGGCTCGCTGCACGACGCGATCCGCAGCATGGAGGACTCCGAGCTCGTCGCGGACATCCTCGGCGAGCAGGTCTTCGAGAGCTTCCTGCGCAACAAGCAGGACGAGTGGAACGCCTACCGCCAGAACGTCAGCCCGTTCGAGATCAACCGCTACCTCGGCATCCTCTAGGGACAGGCCGTGAGCCTCAATCGCCGGCTGATCGCCGCCGGGTTCGTGGACGTGGACCGCGCGAAGCGGTTCATGGGCGCCCCGGAGCTGGCCTCCCTCAGCGAGGAGGAGCTCCTGTCCGGCTTCGCGCTGTCCGCCGACCCGGACCAGGCGGTGCTGGCCCTCGTCCGGCTGGCCGAGCGCGAGCCCGGGGTTCTCCGGCTCGTCGGACGCGGGGACCGGTCGATGCCGCTCTTCCGCCTGCTCGGGGCGTCGGAGGCGCTGGCCGAGTTCCTCATCCGCCATCCGGAGCACGTCGGCCTGCTGGACCGCGAGCCCGACGCCGTGCCCACCGCCGTCCCGCCGAAGCGCCTGCGCGAGGAGCTCCTGCGCGCGGTCGGCGCGGATCCGGTCGACCGCGCGCCCGTGGCCGCGGCCGGAGGCAAGGAGGCCTACCGCGACCTGCGGGTCGCCTACCGCTGCTGGCTCACGGACCTGGCGGTGCGGGACCTGTGCGCCGCCGACCCGCTCGAGGCGATGCCGCTCGTGGGGCGCGAACTGGCCGACCTGGCGGCCGCCGCGGTGGAGGCCGGGCTGGCCGTGGCCCGCGCCGAGGCGGCGGAGCGCTTCCCGGCGGGGGACGTCGCGGCGGTGCGCCTGGCCGTCATCGGGATGGGCAAGTGCGGCGCCGGCGAACTGAACTACATCTCCGACGTCGACGTGGTCTACGTCCACGAGGCCGAGGGCGTCGGGGACGAGCGGGCGGGCGCCATCGCCGCCTCACTGGCTTCGGGCATCGCGCGTGCCCTCGGCACCCCCGGCATCGAACCGGGCCTGTGGGAGGTCGATGCGAACCTCCGCCCCGAGGGCAAGGACGGGCCCCTGTCCCGCACCCTGGACTCGCACGTGGCCTACTACCGCCGCTGGGCCCACAGCTGGGAGTTCCAGGCACTGCTGAAGGCCAGGTTCATCGCGGGCGACGCGGAGCTGGGCCGCGCGTACGAGGACGCCGTTGCGCCGATGATCTGGGCCTCCTCCGAGCGGGACGGCTTCGTGGAGTCCGTGCAGGCCATGCGGCGCCGCGTCACCGACAACATCCCGGCGCACGAGGCCGACCGCCAGCTGAAGCTCGGTCCCGGCGGCCTGCGCGACGTCGAGTTCACCGTCCAGCTCCTGCAGCTGGTGCACGGGCGCGTCGACGAGTCCGTGCGCCTGCGGGACACGACGGGCGCCATCGACGCGCTGAGCGAGGCCGGCTACATCGGCCGATCGGACGCGGCGGACTTCGACGCGGCCTACCGCTACCTGCGCGTGCTCGAGCACCGGATCCAGATGGTGCAGCTCCGCCGGACCCACCTGATGCCCGTGAAGGAGCCGGCGCTGCGGGCCCTGGCGCGCGCTGCACAGGGCGGGACGGCCGCCGCCCGCCCGACGGCGGCCGAGCTCGCCGAGCAGTGGCAGCAGACCAAGAAGGCGGTGCGCCAGCTGCACGAGCGGATCTTCTACCGGCCCCTGCTGGCGACGGCGGCGAACCTGAGCACCGACGAGGTCCGGCTGACCTCCGACGCCGCCGAGGCCCGGTTGAAGGCGCTCGGCTACGTCGACCCGCGCGGCGCGATGCGCCACATCGAGGCGCTGACCGCCGGCGTCCGCCGCCGCGCCGCGCTGCAGCGACAGCTCCTCCCCGTGCTGCTGGGGTGGATCGCCCAGGGCGTCGACCCGGACGCCGGGCTGCTCGGCTTCCGCCGGCTCAGCGAGGCGCTGGGGGAATCCCACTGGTATCTCGGCATGCTGCGCGACTCGCGCGCCGGGGCCGAACGGCTGTGCCACGTGCTCGCCAACAGCCGCTTCATCACGGACCTGTTGGAGGTCTCGCCGGAATCCGCGGCGTGGCTCGGGGACGACAAGGAGCTTACCCCGATGCCGTTCGAGCAGCTGTGGCAGGAGAACGCGTCGAAGATGCGCCGGCACCCCCGGCCCGATTCCGCGATGCGGCTGGTCCGGCTGAACCGCCGGCGCGAGATGCTGCGGGTCGCGCTCGCCGACTCGGCGGGGCTGGTGGACGTGGACCAGATCGGACGCGCGCTGTCGGATGCCGACCGCGCCGCGGTGCTCGGCGCGCTCCGTGTGGCCGAGACCGAGGAGTTCCGGACGACGCCGCGGGCGACCGCGCTGCTGGTCGTGGCCATGGGGCGGCAGGGCGGCCGGGAGATCGGCTACGGGTCCGACGCGGACGTGATGTTCGTGCACCGCCCGCTCGAGGGGGCCGACCCGCAGGAGGCGCAGCAGCAGGCCCAGCGCGTGGTGGCGCGGCTCGGGCAGCTGCTGACGCAGCCGCTCAAGCCCGCCGTCCAGGCCGAACCCAAGCTCGTGGTCGATGCCGCGTTGCGTCCGGAGGGCAAGCAGGGCCCGCTGGTGCGGTCCCTGGAGTCCTACCGCGAGTACTACGAGCGGTGGGTCCTCACCTGGGAGAAGCAGGCCCTGCTGCGCGCGCGCCCGATCGCCGGCGACGACGAGCTGGCGGCCGACTTCATGGGGCTCGTGGACTCGGTGCGCTACGCCGGCGACGCGACGCCGCACGAGGTGACGGAGATCCGGCGGGTCAAGGCGCGCATGGAGGCGGAGCGGCTGCCGCGCGGCGCCGATCCCGCGCGGCACCTGAAGCTGGGCCGCGGGGGGCTGAGCGACGTCGAGTGGATGGCGCAGCTCCTGCAGCTGCAGCACGCCGCGCGGTACCCGTCGCTGCGCACGACCTCGACGCGCGAGGCGTTGCGCGCGATCGCCGCCGAGGGACTGCTTCCCGCGGAGGACGTGGAGCTGCTGGACCGGGCGTGGTCGCTGGCCACGCGGATCCGCAGCGCGACCTACGTGTGCACCGGGCGCCCCTCCGATGTCCTGCCGCGCACGTACCGCGACCTGGAGGCCGTGGCCCGCTGGTGCGGCTACCCCCACGGCGCGGCCTCGCGGCTGGAGGACGACTACCGGAAGGCGGCGCGGCGCGCGCGGCACGTCTTCGAGCGCCACTTCTACGGATTCGAGACGTAGCGGCACCGGGCCGCGGACGAGGGAAGGGCAGAGCCATGCACATCACGAAGGCGCAACTGGACGAGCTGGCCCGCGAGCACCTGGAGAAGGCGCGGCACGCGCCGCACGGGCGCAGCGCCCACGCGGTCCTGAACGACGGGCGGCTGCGCCACACGCTGCTGGCGCTGACCGCCGGTGCCGTCCTGAACGACCACACGAAGCCGGAGGCGGCCACCCTGCTGGTGTTGGAGGGCGCGGTGACGGTGCGGTGGGACGCGGGGGAGCAGACGGTGCTGCACGGCGGCCTGTTCGTGCTGCCCGACGCGGTGCACCGCGTCACCGCGGAGCAGCCGGCCGCGTTCCTGCTGACGACGATCGCCGGCTAGCGGGGGCCGAAGCTCAAGATCCGCACAAGATTGGCGCAAGACTCGGCGGGGGCCTACCACGGGCCACTCTGGCCTCGTAGGCTGACAACAATTCGGCAAGAACTTGGGGAAGTGAGCCGAATGGCGTCCGGCTTGGGGCCGACGCCAGAGGGCGCTCCGTCCGGTACCGGCGGGGCGCTCTTCCCATGCCACCACCGCGCCGCGACGACGAAGGGCCCGCACGGGCCGCCCCACCGAGGTGGAGGCCGTCCGTGCGGGCCCTTTGTCCGCGGCTCAGCCGCGCGGGCCGCTAGCAGCCGTAGTACAGCTCGAACTCGTACGGGTTCGGCCGCAGCGAGAGCGGCTTGATCTCGTTCTCGCGCTTGTAGTCGATCCAGGTGCGGATCAGGTCGTCGGTGAAGACGTCGCCCGCGAGCAGGAACTCGTGGTCGGCCTCGAGGGCCAGCAGGGCCTCCTCGAGGGATCCCGGGGCCTTCTGGATGTCCTTGGCCTCGTCGGCCGGGAGCTCGTAGAGGTCCTTGTCGATCGGGTCCGAGGGCTCGATGCGGTTCTTGATGCCGTCCAGGCCGGCCATGAGCTGCGCGGCGAAGGCCAGGTACGGGTTGGACGACGCGTCCGGCGCGCGGAACTCGATGCGCTTGGCCTTCGGGTTGGAGCCCGTGATCGGGATGCGGATGCCGGCGGAGCGGTTGCCCTGCGAGTAGACCATGTTGACCGGGGCCTCGAAGCCCTTGACCAGGCGCTTGTAGGAGTTGACCGTCGGGTTGGTGAAGGCCAGCACCGCCGAGGCGTGCTTGAGGAGGCCGCCGATGTACCAGCGCGCCATGTCGGACAGACCGGCGTAGCCCTTCTCGTCGTAGAACAGCGGGTCGCCGTTGGACCACAGCGACTGGTGCACGTGCATGCCCGAGCCGTTGTCGCCGAAGACCGGCTTCGGCATGAAGGTGGCGGACTTGCCCCAGGCGTCGGCCACGTTCTTCACGATGTACTTGAACTTCAGGATGTCGTCGGCGGAGTGCACCAGCGTATTGAACCTGTAGTTGATCTCCGCCTGGCCCGCGGCGCCGACCTCGTGGTGCGAGCGCTCGACCTCGAGGCCGGCGGCGTCCAGTTCGACGCAGATGGCGTCGCGCAGGTCGGCCTGCTTGTCGGTCGGGGCCACGGGGAAGTACCCGCCCTTGAACGGCGTCTTGTAGCCTTGGTTGCCGCCCTCTTCCTTGCGGCCCGTGTTCCAGGGAGCCTCGTCCGAGTCGACCTTGTAGAAGGCGCCCTGGGGCTTGGACTCGTACTGCACGTTCTCGAAGATGAAGAACTCGGCCTCGGGGGCGAAGAACGCCGTGTCGGCGATGCCGGTGGAGGCCAGGTAGGCCTCGGCGCGCTCGGCGACGCCGCGCGGGTCGCGGTGGTACGGCTCGCCCGTGCGCGGGTTGACGATGGAGAAGTTGAACGCCAGGGTCTTCTCGATGCGGAACGGGTCGAGGAAACCGGTGGTCACGTCCGGGATGAGCTGCATGTCCGACTCGGCGATGCCCTGGAAACCGCGGATGGACGAGCCGTCGAACAGCTGTCCGTTGACGAAGAAGTCCGCGTCCACGGTCTTGGCCGGCACGTTGAAGTGCTGCTGCACGCCGGGAAGGTCGGTGAAGCGAATGTCGACGAACTTGACGTCTTCGTCGGCAATGAACTGGAGGACTTCGTCCGTAGTCTTAAACATCTGGAATTGCTCCTATATCGTCGCAATCGACCGGGCCACGGGGGCCACTTGGCTCGGGGATCGGTACCCGAAGTTGTATCAACCATAACTAATCGCGGTTTCCCCGCCGTCACGTGATTGTTTCCGTGACGTTACGCGGGCGCGTCGGGCGCCCGCGCGCGCGACCCCACCGGACGCGCCCGCAGCCGGCGCGGAGGTAGGCTGGATGGGTGGATAGAAAAGACCTGGGTTCCTGGCTGGGCGGGCCGCCGCAGCACCATTCCGAGGCCTGGCCCGGCAAGCGCCTCGGCCGGCCCGTCGACGGGCCCGGGAGCGTGGCCCGCTTCGGCCGCCGCGTCGCGGCGCTGTGCATCGACTGGGCCCTCTCGATGCTCGTGTCGTTCCTCTTCTTCGGGGGGGACCCAATCGCCAACCTCGCCGTGTTCGCCGCGACGCAGGCGGTGTTCGTCGGCGTCACCGGCCACTCGATCGGCCACCGCACGCTGGGCATGCAGGTGCAGCGGATGGACGGAACGGCGGCCCGGCCACTCGACGGCCTCGTACGCACCCTCCTGCTCTGCCTGGTCGTCCCGCCGCTCGTCGCGGACGCCGACCAGCGCGGTCTCCACGACCGCGCCGCCAAGACGATCCTCGTGCGGATCTAAAGCGCGGATCCCGGCCGCCGGCGGCGTTCCCGCGTCCACGCGGGCCGCTGAAGCCAACAACGCCCGGCCGTGGTCACCCGGCCGGGCGTTGCTCGTGGTCGACGACGTCGTGCGCCGGACATCGTGTCCGGGGGAGGTCCGTGGGTCAGCGTCCGCGCATGGAGCGGCGGTCCGGCCGCGCGCGCATCGGGTCGATGCCCTTGGGAATCGGCAGCTTCGCGGTGCCGAGGGTGGCCAGCCGCAGGTCCACGGCGTGGACCTCCTGCTTGTTCAGCGTCTTGGGGAGCTTCTTCATCGTCTTGGCCACGTCGCCCAGCGCGATCTGGCCTTCACCGCTGCCGGCGTTGAGCACCTTGATGGGCACGTTGGGCAGGACGCGGGACATGCGGCGCCGCTCGGCCTCGGCCAGCGGGCGCACCCGGGCGGTCGGCCCCTCGGTCACCAGCACGACGCCGGCCCGGCCGATCGCCATGAACACAAGGTCCTGCGTCTTCGGGCTGATCGCGACGGGCTGGTCCTTGAGGATCCAGCCGCGGCGCAACACGCTCATCGCCGCGCCCACGGCCCCGGGGCGCCCCTCGAGCTGCGCGAAGGCGGCGCGTTCCGCCCGGCGCGAGAGGATGAGGGTCGCGGCCAGCAGGCCCAGCGGGATGGAGATCAGCAGCAGGGTCACCCAGTTGTTGATCAGCAGGCCGATCAGCAGACCGACGGCGACGGTGCCGAGGAACGCCAGCAGCATCAGCCAGACGACCATCGGGTCGTTCCTGCGGGTCATCTGGAACACCTGGCCGAGCTGCTTCAGCCGGCCTGGTTCCTTGGCGGCCTTCTCGGCCTTGGGCTTGCGCGAGAACAGCCTGCGTTTGGGCTGCGCTGCGTCCGTCGGAGTGCTATCGGGGGTCTTGGCCATAGTGATCCAATTCTAGGGGATGCCGTGCCGTTAGTTGGCCGGGAGGAGGCTGGACGCTTCCTGGCGGGTGCTGCCCGAGCTTTCGATGTGCGCGAGGGCCTCCGGGATGGGCAGGCCCTTCTTGCGCATGGCGCCGGCCCAGAGGCGGCCCGCGCGGTAGGACGAGCGGACCAGCGGCCCACTCATGACGCCGAGGAACCCGATCTCCTCGGCCTCGTGCTGCAGGTCGACGAACTCCTGCGGCTTGACCCAGCGCTCCACCGGGTGGTGGCGTTCGGTCGGGCGCAGGTATTGCGTGATGGTCAGCAGGTCGCAGCCCGCCTCGTGGAGGTCCCGCATGGCCTCGGAAACCTCCTCGCGGGTCTCGCCCATGCCGAGGATGAGGTTGGATTTGGTGATCATGCCGTTGGCGCGTCCCTGGGTGAGAACGTCCAGGGAGCGCTCGTAGCGGAAAGCGGGCCGGATGCTCTTGAACAGCCGCGGCACCGTCTCGAGGTTGTGGGCGTAGACCTCCGGGGCGGAGGCGCAGATCTCGTCGAGGAACGCCTTCTTGCCGGAGAAGTCCGGGATGAGCAGTTCGACTCCGGTGCCCGGGTTGAACTGGTGGATGCGGCGGACGGTTTCCGCGTACAGCCAGGTTCCCTCGTCGTCGAGGTCGTCGCGCGCGACGCCGGTGACGGTGGCGTACCGCAGCCCCATCTTCTTGACGGACTGGGCCACCTTGAAGGGCTCGGCGCGGTCCACGGCCTGCGGCTTGCCGGTGTCGATCTGGCAGAAGTCGCAACGGCGCGTGCACTCGGATCCGCCGATGAGGAACGTGGCCTCGCGGTCCTCCCAGCACTCGAAGATGTTTGGGCAGCCGGCCTCCTCGCAGACGGTGTTCAGCCCCTCGGCCTTCACCAGCTTCTTGAGGTCGACGTACTCCGGCCCGATGTTGACCTTGGCCTTGATCCATTCGGGCTTGCGCTCCACCGGGGTGGATGCGTTGCGCGCTTCGATCCGCAGCAGGCGGCGGCCTTCGGGGGCGAGGCTCATGGGGTGGCTCCTTCGGGGACGGCGGTGGGGGTCCTGACGGCGGGGGCGAGGAGCGCGGCGAGCTCCGCCTCGACCCGCCCGATCACGTCGGCCGGGTCGACGGTCCGTCCGGTCTCGGCCGAGATGGTGGTGACGTCGGCGTCCGCGATGCCGCAGGGGACGATCTGCAGGTAGGGCGCCAGGTCGTTGGAGCAGTTCAGCGCGAAGCCGTGCATGGTGGTGCCGTGGTCCACCCGGATGCCGATCGCGGCGATCTTTCGGTCGCGGCGGTCCCCGTCCCCCTCGATCCACACCCCGGAACGGCCCTTGACGCGGGTGCCGGCGATGCCGTAGCCGGCGACGACGCGGATCAGGGCCTCCTCGAGGCGGTCCACGTAGTCGCGGATCGCGGCGGGGTCGCGCAGCTGGACGATCGGGTATCCGACCAGCTGCCCGGGCCCGTGCCAGGTGAGCTTGCCGCCGCGATCGACGTCGATCACGGGTGTCCCGTCCGCGGGAAGGTCCTCCGGTTCGGTGCGCTTGCCCGCCGTGTAGACGGCCGCGTGCTCCAGCAGCAGGACCGTGGGCCCGCCGCGGCCGGCGGCGACCCCTTCGTGAGTCCTCCGTTGGAGCTCCCAGCCCGTCGCGTAGTCAACGAACGCCGGCGCCAGTCCGACCCGTTGAAAGGTGATGGTCATGCGGTCAAGGTTACGCCCCGGCCGCGACAGGTTCGAATCCGCGAAGCCTGTGGACAACTTCTGCGGGGCACGCCCTCCTCCGCTATAACGGAGCCATGGAGGAAACACCGGAGACACGGGCGAACGGGACGGCGCCGACGGCCGACGGCTGGGTCCTGCTGCGGGAGATCGGCCGCGGCGGGGCCTCGGCCGTGCACGAGGTTCTCGATGAGGCGACGGGTGAGCGCCTCGCGCTGAAGATCGCGCTGGACACAGGCCCCAGCGGCACGCCGTCGGCCGACGCGGTCGCGCGCGAGGTGGAGGTTTTGCGGGGGATCCTGCATCCCCACCTGGTCCCCGTCGTCGGCACCGCTCCGACGTCCGCGGGACCCGGGATCCTGATGGAGTACCTCCCCGGCGGCTCGGCCGCGGACCTCGTCGCGGCGCGCGGTCCCGTGGGCCTGGGCGAGGCGGTCACCATCCTGGCTCCCGTCGCGCGGGCGCTGGCCCACCTGCACGGCGCCGGGGCGGTGCACGGGGACGTGTCGCCGGCCAACATCCTGTTCACCGCGGCGGGTCTGCCCAAGCTCGGGGACCTCGGGCTGGCCGGGCTCGTGGGGCGGCACGGCCCGACCGGCGGGACGCCCGGATTCTCGGCCCCGGAGTCCGTGGATCCGCGGGACCGCCGCCTGAGTCCGGAGCGCGACGTCTTCGCGCTGGGGGCGGTCGCCTGGTACCTGCTCACGGGCCGCGTCCCCGCCGCCACGAGCCACCGGCCGCCGCTGGGAAGCCTGGTGACCGCGGCGCCGGACGAGTTCGCCCTGCTGCTGGAGCGGTGCCTGTCCGAGGACCCGGCCCTGCGCCCCGCGGCCGCGGAGTTCGCGCGCGAGGTCTTCCGCGCGGCCCCGCCCGAACCCGTGGCGCTCACCGCGTCCGTCCACCCCGCGGCGCTGGGCCACATGGTCACCGTGGTGGGCGAGGTGGGCGAGGAGCCCGGGCGGCCGCGGCGCCGGCGGCGGTCCGCGCCGGTGCCCGGGAGGGCGCGGCCGGGGATCTCGGGACGGCGCCGTGGCGCCGTGCCCCGTGTCGCGGCCATCGCCGCGGGGGTTGCGGTGCTGGGGGTCGTTGGCGCGGCCGCGGCCGTCTTCGTCCAGGACCAGGGGGCGCCGGGTCCGGAGGGGCCGGGCGGGGAGGGTCCTCGGCCGACGGCCGTTGCGGCCGGCCCGGCCGTCTCCGCCCCGGAGGAGCCCGGCGCCGGAAACGCCGGGACGGTCCCCGCGGACCCCGCGGTCCCCGCGGACCCCGGCCGCGCCGCCGTCGCGCTGGCCGGCCTGCGAGACGCCGCGCTGGCCGGCGCGGAACCCGGGCTGCTGGGCCGCGTCCACCACCCGGACGGATCTTCCCTGGCCGCGGACGAGGAAACCGTGCGGTCGATGCGCGAACGCGGCCTGCGCTACGACGGCCTGCGCACCGTCCTCGCGTCGATCTCCGTCGCGGCTGGCCCGTCTCCCGGGAGCGTGGAGGTCTCCGCCGTGAGCACGATCGGCCCCTACCGGGTCCTCGCCGCCGACGGGCGGGTGGTGGACACGGTGGCCGAGCCAACGGTGCAGCGGGTGGTTCTCCAGTTGCGCCGCGACGACGGCGGGTGGCTGATCGGCCGGGTGCGGGAGGCGCGGACGCCGGCTCCGTGAGGGGACGTCACGGACCGGTCCGCGGCGAAGGCAACGGTCGCGCGGTCGCTAGGATCGGGTCATGAAGCCCACGAGCTACCTGCGCTACCCGCACCTTTCCGCCGACCTCGTCACCTTCATCGCCGAAAACGACGTGTGGCTGGCGCCGCTCGACGGCGGCCGGGCCTGGCGCATCTCCGGCATGGGACTGCCGGCGCGCGGCCCCCGGTTCACCGCGGACGGATCGGCGCTGGTCTGGAGCGTCGTGCAAGGCAGCGCCCCGGAGGTCGTCACCGCGGGAACGGACGGCGGGGGCTACCGCCAGCTCACCCACTGGGGGCACGCCAGCACCCGCGTCCGCGGATTCACGCCGGCGGGCGAAGTCGTCGCCATCAGCGCCCACGGCCAGGCCGACGCGCGGCACACCTGGGCGCGGGCCCTGCCGCTGGACGGCGGGCCGTCGAGGGTGCTGCCCCACGGTCCCGTGGACTCGCTGGCTTGGGGACGGGCCGTCGAAGGGAACCGGCCGCTGGTCGTCGGCAGCGCGCTGAGCCGCGAGCCGGCGTACTGGAAGCGCTACCGCGGGGGCGCGGCAGGCAAGCTGTGGATCGACCGCGACGGCGGCGGGTCCTTCGACCGGCTCGCCGCGCACCTCGAGGGAAACCTGTGCGATCCCGTCTGGATCGGCGGCCGGATCGCGTTCCTGTCCGACCACGAGGGGTTCGGCAACGTGTACTCGGTGGAGCCCGACGGCTCCGACCTGCGGCGGCACACGGACCACGGCCAGTTCTACGCCCGCCACCTCTCCACCGACGGCGAGCGGCTGGTCTACGAACACCGCGGGCGGCTCTTCGTCCTGGACTCCCTGGACCACGCGCACCCGCGGCGGTTGGACATCGCGCTGGGTTCCGCGGGACACGGGCGGCGGCGCCAGACGCTGGCGCCGGCGCGTCACCTCGCCGGCGCGGCCCCCGACGCCGTGGGCCGCGCCAGCCTGGTGGAGACCCACGGCACCCTGCACCTCCTGAAGCACCGCGACGGGCCGTCCCACACCATCGAGGCGACCCCGGGCGTCCGCGCCCGGCTCGGAAGGATCCTGGACCCGCGGCACGTGGCCTATGTCGCCGACCGCGGCGGCGAGGACGCGCTGTTCGTCCGCGACGTGGCCAGCGACGCCGTCTTCGGGACCTATGGCGCCATCCCGAACGCCCTGGAGGACGACGACGACGGCGCGGTGTGGGCAGTCGGCGGGGAGACCGGCGCGGCGGTCGGCCCGCCCGACACCGCGGAGCCGGGACTGCGGCCGGAGGACGGCCTGCGCCGCATCGAGCTGCCCTGCCGGGGGCGCGTCCGTTCGCTGGAGGCCAGCCCGGACGGCCGCTGGCTGGCGTTGGGCACCGAGTACGGGGAGGCCCACCTGCTGGAGGTCGGCCCGGGGACGTGGCGGCGTTTGTGCGACACCGATTTCGGGGCGGTCACGCACCTGAGCTTTTCCCCTGACTCCGGGTGGGTCGCCTGGATCGAACCGGTCACCGCGTTCGAGGGCCGGAGCCGGATCATGATGGCCTCGACGGCCGACGCGGAGCGCTCGCCGGTCACGGTCACGGACGGGCGGTTCCACGACCATTCGCCCTCGTTCAGCCACGACGGCCGGTTCCTGGCGTTCCTCTCCGAGCGCAGCTTCGATCCGGTCTACGACACCCACAGCTTCGACCTCAGCTTTCCGGCCTCCACCAAGCCCTTTATGGTGGCCCTGTCCGACGAGACGCCCAGCCTGTTCGGCCCCTCCGTGTACACCGCCGACGGGGGGAACGCCGAATCCGCGGGCCGCCCGTCCGCCCCGGCCGCGTTCGGTCCCGCCCCCACGGAGGTGGACGAGGACGGCATCGGCCAGCGGTTGTTCCCGGTTCCCGTGGCACAGGGGCGCTACAGCCGCCTGGTCGCGGTCGAGAAGGGGCTGCTCTGGCTGGTCGACGAGTCCACCGGTGTCACGGGGGACGGGCGCGTGCCCGACGCCAACGCGCCGGCCCTGCGGCTGGAGCGCTTCGACTACGCGGACCGGCGGACGACGACGCTCGTCCCGTCGCTCAAGGCGTACCGCGTGAGCGGGGACAAGCGGCGGCTCGTCTACATCGAGGGCCAGCAGGTGCGCAGCGTCCCCGTGGACAGGTCCCTGGACCGGGACAGCCCGGACGCGCAGACGCTGGACCTGGGCCGGATCCGGGTGGAGCTGGACCCGGTCCGGGTGTGGGAGCAGGCCTTCCACGAGGCCTGGCGGCTCCAGCGGGACTTCTTTTGGACCGCGGACATGGCCGGCCTGGACTGGCCCGCGATCGCGGAGAAGTACCGCCCGCTCATCGGCCGGCTGGGCAGCCACGACGACCTCGTCGACATCCTGCTGGAGCTGCACGGTGAGCTCGGCACGTCGCACGCCTACGTGTCGCCGTTCGCCGCGGTCGAACCGGGCGCCGGCCGCCAGGGGCTGTTGGGCGCCGACGTGGAGCGCGTGGACGGCGTCTGGACGATCCGGCAGGTCCTCGAGGGCGAGTCCTCCGACCCGCAGGCCTACTCGCCGCTGACGGCCCCGGGCGTCTCGGTGCGGGCGGGCGACGCCATCCTGGCCGTCGACGGGCAGAAGGTCCCCCGGGACGGCGGGCCCGACGTGCTGCTCAAGGGCGCGGCGGGCCGGACCGTCGAACTGGCCATCCTGGAGGGCCCGGCGGGCCGGAGCCCGGGCGCCGTCCGGCGCGTCGCCGTCGTGCCCGTGCGCGACGAGCAGCGGCTGCGGTACCAGAACTGGGTCGCCACCAACCGGCGGACGGTCCGCGAGGCGTCCGCCGACCGATTCGGCTACCTGCACATCCCGGACATGGCCGCCCAGGGTTGGGCGCAGCTCCACCGCGACCTGGACACCGAGACCGAGCTCGACGCGCTGATCGTCGATGTGCGGCGCAACCGCGGGGGGCACACGTCGCAGCTGGTGGCCGAGCTGCTGGGCCGCAAGGTGACGGCCTGGACGATGGCCCGCGAGACGCGCACCGGCACCTACCCCTCCAGCGCCCCGCGCGGACCCGTCGTCATCCTGGCGGACGAGTGGGCCGGATCCGACGGCGACATCATCACCCAGGTCGCCAAGCTGCGCGCCATCGGCCCGGTGGTCGGCGTGCGGACCTGGGGCGGCGTCGTCGGCATCGACAACCTCTTCGACCTGGCCGACGGCACCAAGGTCACGCAGCCGCGCTACGCGACGTGGTTCGCCGGCGGCGTCGGCTGGGGCCTGGAGAACCGCGGCGTCGATCCGGACATCCACGTGCCGTTCCCGCCGCACGCCCACGCGGCGGGGGAGGACCCGCAGCTCGAGCGGGCCGTCGCGGTGCTCCGGGAGCTGCTCCGGGAGGTTCCCATCCAGCGGCCGCCGCTGCTGGCGGGGTACCGGACGCTGCGTCCCGATCCGCTGCCGCCGCGCCCGCGCGCGACGGCGGAGGGCGCGACGGCGGAGGGCGCGACGGCGGAGAGCGCGGGGTCCGGCGAGGGACCGGCCCGGCGCGGGCCGGCCGTGGACCTCGCCGCGCGCTAGGCGGCCGACGCCCGCCGTGGCGCCGGACGCGACGGCGCCCCCACCGACCGGGCCGATGGGGGCGCCGTCGCGCGGTGTGGTCCCTACGCGGCCAGGGTGGCCTTCAGCGTGATGCTCGGGACGGACGCCAGCGCCTTGGAAACCGGGCAGCCTTCCTTGGCGGCCTGGGCGCTCTTCTGGAAGGTCTCCTCGTCGATGCCGGGCACGGAGGCCTCGAGCGCCAGGCGGATCTCGGAGATCTGCGCGCCGTCGCTCGTGTCGAAGTCCACCTCGGCCGAGGTCTCGAGGCGCTCGGCGGTGAAGCCCGCCTGCTTCAGGATGTTGCTCAGGGCCATGGAGTAGCAGGAGGCGTGCGCGGCCGCGATGAGCTCCTCGGGGCTGGTCTTGCCCTCGGACTCCTCGGTGCGGGCCTTCCAGGTGACGTCGTACGTGCCGATCCCCGAGGTCTCGAAGGTGGTCTGGCCGCTTCCGGTGGCCAGGTCGCCGGACCATACGGTGCGGGCGGAACGGGTGGTAGCCATGGGGTTTCCTCCACTGGTTGCTTCGGCCGCCGGTGCCGGCGGCCCACCTGCCATCCTAGGGGCGCGGCCGGGGCTGGCCAACAGAGCGCGGAGCCGCCCCGCGGTGGGGCGGCTCCGCCGTTGCCTGGACCCGCCGGGCGCGGGCCGGGGAGGCTAGACCCAGAAGACGGCCACCGCGATGTTGATCAGCGCGAGCCCGCCGACGCCGTGCGCCAGCCCCTTGGAGACGTCCTGTCCCGACTTCACCTTGCGGCGGCCGATGAACGCCGCGACGGCCACCCCGAGGGCCAGCACCAGCTTGACCGCGATCTTCGCGTGGTTCGGGCCGTCCCCGTCCGCCATCTCGGCGAGCCCCACCAGCAGGAGCCCGGTGACGAGCTGGGTGAGCGCGCCGATCCACTGCCACTGCGTGACGGTGGGGTTCTTGAAGGTGGCCAACCAGCCGCCGACGATGGCGGCCGCCCCGAGGATGTGGAGGAAGACGAGCAGAAGATGTAGGAAGTCCATGCTTCAAGCATAGGGCCGTGCCCGCGCGCCGTCGGGGAGAACGCGCGGCGGCGGCCGGCCTCCCCGGGGAAGCCGGCCGCCGCCGTCGTGCGCCCTGAGGGCGCCGGTGGATCCTAGAGCCCGAGCTCGGACTCGAAGGCGCCCTCCTCGAGCCGCGCCCGCAGGGTCTGCAGGAAGCGGCCGGCGTCGGCGCCGTCGACCAGGCGGTGGTCGTACGTCAGCGACAGGTACATCATGTGGCGGATCGCGATCGTGTCGTCGCCCTCGTCGTTGGTGACCACGACGGCGCGCTTCACGATCGCGCCGGTGCCGAGGATCGCCACCTGGGGCTGGTTGATGATCGGCGTGTCGAACAGCGCGCCGACCGAGCCGATGTTGGTGATCGAGAACGTTCCGCCGGAGAGCTCGTCGGGGGAGATCTTGTTGTCCCGCGTGCGCTTGGCGACGTCGGCGATCTTCCCCGCGATGCCGGCGAGGCTGAGGTCGCCCGCGTCGGAGATGACCGGCACCAGCAGGCCCTTGTCCGTGTCCACGGCGATCGCCAGGTGCTCGGCGCTGTGGTACGTGATCTCCTGCTTTTCCTCGTTGTACTCGCCGTTCAGCTTCGGGTGCTGCTTCAGCGCCTCGGCCACGGCCTTGGCGATGAAGGGCAGGAACGTCAGCTTGGTGCCGTTCGTGGCCGCGAAGGAATCCTTGGCCTTCGAGCGCAGCTTGGCGACGCGGGTCATGTCGACCTCGTGGACCTGCGTCAGCTGGGTCGAGATGTCCAGCGACTCGCGCATGCGGCGGGCGATGACCTGGCGGATCCGCGGGGCCTTTTGCACCGTCCCGCGCAGGTTCGACGCCGGTGCCGCCGACGGTGCGGCCTTGGCCGGGGCGGACGACGGCGCCGGGGCGGAAGGTGCCGGGGCGGAGGCCTTTTCGGCGGCCTCGATGACGTCCTGCTTGCGGATGCGGCCGCCGACGCCGGTGCCCGTCACGGTGGACAGGTCGACGTTGTTCTGGGCCGCCAAGCGGCGCACCAGCGGCGTGACGTAGCCGTCGCTCGCGGGGGCGGACTCGGCCTTCGGTGCCTCTTCCTTCGGGGCTTCTTCCTTTGGTGCCTCCTGCTTCGGTGCCTCCTGCTTGGGGGCTTCTTCCTTGGGTGCCTCTTGCTTCGGGGCTTCTTCCTTCGGTGCCTCTTGCTTCGGCGCTTCCTGCTTCGGAGCCTCGTCCTTCGCCGCGGGAGCTCCCGAACCGACGATCGCCAGGACGGATCCGACCTCCGCGGTCTCGTCCTCGCCGACGCGGATCTCCAGCAGCGTTCCCGCCACGGGGGAGGGGATCTCGGTATCGACCTTGTCGGTGGAGACCTCCAACAGCGGCTCGTCGACGGCCACCTCGTCGCCGATGGCCTTCAGCCAGCGCGTGACGGTTCCCTCCGTGACGGACTCGCCCAGGGCGGGAAGGGTCACCTCGGCGCCCTCGCCTCCGGTCGACTCGGACTTCGGGGCCTCCGCGGCGGTGGCCTCTTCCCCGGGCTCCTGCTCCGTGGAGGGCTCGGCGACGGGCTTCTCCCCGGCGGCGTCCTCCTCGGCGGCCTCAGCGGGCTCGGCCGCGCTCTCGTCGGCCGACGGCGATTCGTCGCCGCCGCCGGAGCCCGCGCCGTCGCCGATGCGCACGAGCGGCGCCCCGACGTCGGCGGTCTCGTCCTCGGCCACGAGGATCTCCTCGATCACGCCGGCCACCGGCGAGGGGATC
This sequence comes from Arthrobacter halodurans, assembly GCF_041877255.1. Lineage (NCBI taxonomy): Bacteria > Bacillati > Actinomycetota > Actinomycetes > Micrococcales > Micrococcaceae > Arthrobacter > Arthrobacter halodurans. Next base: position 434,858 of record NZ_JBHDLJ010000001.1, on the reverse strand, counting down.
TCGGTGTCGACCTTGTCGGTGGACACCTCGAGCAGCGGCTCGTCGACCTCGACGCGGTCGCCGACCTGCTTGAGCCAGCGCGTCACGGTACCTTCGGTGACACTCTCACCGAGGGCTGGCAAGTTCACGGTTTCAGACATGGCGTCCCCGTTCTCCTAAAGCTATGTATCTGGTCTGCGGCGGCCGGCGGCGTTGCTGGAGCGGCCTGTGGAATTCGTGTTCGAGCTTAGTGCAACGAGGTCCGGCCCTTGGCAGGCCGGACCTTTGTTGCGGCGCGGGGACGCTAGCCGTGGAGCGGCTTGCCCGCGAGGGCGAGCGCGGTCTCGCCGAGCGCCTCGTTCTGCGTCGGGTGCGCGTGGACGAGCTGGGCGACGTCCTCGGGGTAGGCCTCCCAGTTCACGATCAGCTGCGCCTCGCCGACCTGCTCGCCGATGCGGCTGCCGATGCCGTGCACGCCGACGATCGGGCCGTCCTTGACGCGGACCATCTTGATGATCCCCGCGGTGCCCAGGATGGAGCTCTTGCCGTTGCCGGCGAGGTTGTACTCCTGGATCTCGACCTGGTCGGCGCCGAACTTCTCCTTGGCCTTCGGCTCGGTGTAGCCGACCGACATGATCTCCGGCTCGCAGTAGGTGACCTTCGGGATGTTGATGTCCTCGACGACCACGGGGTTCTTGCCGGCGATCTCCTCGGCCACGAAGATTCCCTGCTGGTATCCGCGGTGGGCCAGCTGGAGGCCCGGCACGATGTCGCCGATCGCGTAGATGTTGCCGACGCCGGTGTGCAGGCGCTCGTTGGCGATGACGAAGCCGCGGTCCACGGTGACGCCCTGCTCCTCGAAGCCCAGTCCCTCGGTGACCGGGCCGCGGCCGACCGCCACGAGGACGATGTCGGCCTCGAGGACCTTGCCGTCGGCCAGGGTGACCTTCGCTCCGTTGTCGTCCTGCTCGACCTTCTCGAAGAACACGCCCGTGTTGAAGTTGATGCCGCGCTTCTTGAAGGTGCGCTCGAGGATCTTGATGATCGACGGGTCCTCGTTCGGCACCAGGCTGGGCAGGCCCTCGACAATCGTGACGTCGACGCCGAACGACTTCCACACGGAGGCGAACTCGACGCCGATGACGCCGCCGCCGAGCACGATCGCGCTCTTCGGGATGGTCTCCATGTTCAGCGCCTCGGTGGACGTCAGGACGCGGCCGCCGATCTCCAGGCCCATGGTCTTGGAGGTCGACCCCGTGGCGAGCACGATGTTCTTGCCCGTGTAGCGGGTGCCGTCGACGTCGATGGCATTCGGGCCGACGAGGCGTCCGTTGCCCTCGATGACGTTGATCTTCTTCATCTTCAGCAGCCCGGTGAGGCCCTTGAACTTGCCGGCGACGATGCCGTCCTTGTAGCTGCGCACCGCGGCCATGTCGATGGACTCGAGCGAGGTGTTGACGCCATACTTGGCGCTTTCCCGTGCGCTGTCGGCGAGCTCGGCGGAGTGCAGGTAGGCCTTGGTCGGGATGCAGCCCGTGTGGAGGCAGGTGCCGCCGAGCTTGGCCTTCTCCACCAGGCCGACAGTGAGGCCCAGCTGCACGGAGCGGAGCGCTGCCGAATAGCCGGCGCTTCCGCCGCCGAGGATCAGGACGTCGAATTCTTGCGTTGTTGCCGCTTCGGCCACGTGAACGCTCCTCGCGTGTGATGATGTGGCCCCCGGCGCGGGGGCCTTCCTTGGGTGCTCCGGCCGCGGCGGATGATCCCGCGCCGGTCCTGCCTAGTGATCTATCTGGTTCACCTTAGCCCGATGGGTGGCGCGGAGCCACACGGCGTGACCGAGCCCGTAGGGGCCCGTGACCAGCGTCACCGCGGGCCCCGCGCCGGCCCTCCCGCTACCGGGCGGCCAGCTCTTCGGCGTAGGCCAGCAACGTCCTGAGGGTCGAGCCCGTCGCGTTCTTCGGCGTGTAGCCGTAGGCGGCTCCGTCATTGAAGGCCGGGCCGGCGATGTCCAGGTGGGCCCACGGGATCTTCCGGCCGTCCACCTCTCCCACGAATTCGCGAAGGAACACGGCGGCGGTCATCATGCCGCCGTGCCGCTCGCCGATGTTCGCCAGATCGGCCACCTGCGAGTCGATCGAGGGGCGCAGCTCCTCGGGCAGCGGCATCGGCCACGCCGTCTCGCCCGCGCGGTCCGACGCCGCCTTCAGCGCGTCGCGGACCTCGTCGTCGCCCATGATGCCGGCAGTGCGGTTGCCCAGTGCGATCAGCTGGGCCCCCGTCAGCGTGGCGACATCGATGACCACGTCCGGCTTGTCCTCCGCGGCCGCCACAAGCCCGTCGGCCATCACCAGGCGGCCCTCCGCGTCGGTATTCAGGATCTCCACGGTCTTGCCCCCGAACATGGTCACCACGTCGCCGGGGCGGGACGCCGAGCCGGAGGGCATGTTCTCCGCCAGACACAGCCACGCGGTCGCCCGGACGGGCAGGCCGAGCTCGGCGATCGCGAGCACGGCCTGCAGGACCGTCGCGGCGCCGGCCATGTCCGACTTCATCTGGTGCATGTTCGCGGCCGGCTTCAGGGAGATGCCGCCGGTGTCGAACGTGATGCCCTTGCCGACGAGGGCCACGTGCGCCTCCGCCCGCGCGGGGGAGTAGTCGACCTTGACCAGGCGCGGCGGGCGGGACGAGCCGCGGCCGACGCCCATGAGGCCGCCGTAGCCGTCCTTCTCGAGCCGCTTCTCGTCCAGCACCGTCACCTTGACCGGGAGCGGCTTGGCGGCGTCGCGGGCCGCCTGTGCGAAGGATTCCGGATACAGCACGTTCGGGGCGGTGTTGACGAGGTCGCGAACCCCGCGCACGGCCCGGCCGACGACGGCGGCGCGCTTGAGCGCGGCGGGGAGGGCGCGGTCCGTGGACGCGGCGGTCGCGACGACGGCCTCGGTCAGCGGGCCCTTCTCGGCGGCGTTGGACTTCGACCGGTGGCTGCCGAACGAATAGGCACCGAGCGCCACGCCCTCGGCCACCGCGGCCGCGGCCTCGACGGTCGGCGCGGGCAGGGCGAACACGACGCGGGACAGGCCGGTCAGCTGACGGGCCGCGGAACCCGCGGCGCGACGCAGGGCCTCCGTGCCGACGAGCTCGCCGTCCACCGGGCCGAGGCCGGTGAGCACGAGCACGCCCGCCTTGATGCTGTCCGTCGCGGGGAGGCGCCGCACCTCGTCGGCGGCGCCGGTCAGCCCCAGGGCCCCCAGGCTGGCCTCCAGGGCGTCCGTTTCGATCTGCGGGAGCGGGGAGCCGACCAGGCGGGGAACCGCCCGGTCGCCCGAGGTGTCGCGGGCGACGCCGATGACCAAGGCGTCGGCGGTGACGCGCTTGATGTCGGCGGAGACGGCTGTCAGCTTCAGTTCGCTGGCGTTGATCACGGAACCTGTCCTTAATGCGGCGGGCGGGGATGCGCGTCCGCCGCGGTTGACTGCGGGATGACGGTGTCGATCCTCCGATCGTAGTCGTCCGCGCGGCGCCGGGCCCGGGCGGCGCGGATAGACTGGTCCGGGTGCCCGGGAAGCAATTCGGGGCACCCGGTGGTTAACACCGTGGAACGCACGCAGACCTGGAAGGAGACGCCATGCTCGATCCGCTGTCCCTCGTCAGGCTGAACGACGGGGTGGTCGACGACGCCGGCCTCCAGGGCCTGGGCCTGGTCGTCGCGCTGGACGGGCACGCCGACGCCGGGCGCGCCATCCGGCAAGTCCGCGCGGAACTGCTGGATACCCTGGATCCGGTCCTGGTCGCCACCTTCGACGCCGACCAGCTCGTCGACTACCGCTCGCGCAGGCCCCAGGTCTCGTTCCTCGGCGACCACTTCGCCGACTACCAGGCCCCCCGCATCGAACTCTTCCGGCTGACGGACGGCCTCGGCAAGGACTTCCTGCTGCTGACCGGCCCCGAGCCCGACCTGCAGTGGGAGCGGTTCGCGTCCTCGGTGGTCCTCCTCGCCGGGTCCCTGAACGTGCGTCTGGCCGCCTCCTTCGGCGCGGTGCCCATGCCCGTGCCGCACACGCGCCGGCTCGGCGTCACCGTGCACGGGAACCGGCCGGACCTGGGCGAGGGGATCTCGACGTGGAACCCCACCGCCGAGGTGCCGGCCTCCGCGCCGCAGCTCGTCGAGATGCGGCTGATCGAGGCCGGCCGCGACGCCGTCGGCTACTCGCTGCACGTGCCCCACTACCTCGCCGACGCCGAATACCCGCAGGCCGCCGTCGCGGCCCTCGAGTTCCTCGGCGCGGCGCTGGGTCTCGGGCTGCCCACGGACCGGCTCCGCGAGGCCGCGCGGCGCATCGAGGGCGAGATCGACGCCCAGGTCGCCGGCTCCGAGGACATCCAGCGCATGGTGTCCCGCTTCGAGGAGCGGTTCGACGACCACGTGCCGGACACCGAGCGCCGGTCGCTGCTCCTGGACCCGAACGACGACGTGCCCGACGGCGAGGACATCGCCTCGGCGGCGGAGGCCTTCCTGTCGGGGCGGGCGCCCGAAGGCGGCCCCGACGAGACCGGCGGGTGAGCGCCCGAACCCTGGGCCTGGACTCCGCACGGTCATGGTGGGTGTGGGCGGCCAGCGTCGTCGCCTACCTCATCGCGGTCACGCAGCGCACGAGCTTCGGCGTGGCCGGACTGCAGGCCACCGAGCGGTTCGACGCCACGGCCTCGGTCCTGGCAATGTTCAGCGTGGTACAGCTCGTCGTCTACGCGGGTCTCCAGATTCCCGTGGGCCTGATGATCGACCGGTGGGGGCCCCGGCAGATGATCGCCTCCGGCGCCGTCCTCATGGTCGTCGGACAGGCCCTCCTCGCGCTGGCCGCGTCGGTGCCGGCCGGACTCGTCGGACGGTTCTTCGTCGGGGCCGGCGACGCGATGACCTTCGTGTCGGTCATCCGCCTGCTCCCGGCCTGGTTCTCGGGGTACAGGATTCCGATGCTCACGCAGTTCACGGGGATGATCGGGCAGTTGGGGCAGCTCCTCAGCCTCGTGCCGTTCGCGGCGCTCCTGCTCTGGGCGGGCTGGTCCAACGCCTTCCTCTCGCTCGCCGCGCTCGGGGTGCTCGCGCTGGGGCTCGCCCTCGTCGCGATCCGCAACCAGCCGGGCCCGCGCCCCGCCGCCCCGCCGGGCACGCGCCCGAAGACCCTGGCCATGCTGGCCGGCGCGTGGCGCGAACCCGGGACCCGCCTGGGTTTCTGGACGCACTTTTCCACCCAGTTCAGCGCCAACGTCTTCCTGCTGGCCTGGGGCTACCCGTTCCTCGTCTCCGGCCAGGGGCTGGAGCCCTCGCTGGCCTCCGGGCTGATGACCATCTTCGTCGCGGTCGCGTTGTTGTTCGGTCCCTTCTTCGGCGGCGCCGTCTCGCGGTACCCGTTGCGGCGTTCCACGCTGGCCTTCGGGATCGTGTTCGGCATCGTCGTCGGCTGGCTGGCGGTGCTCCTGTGGCCCGGCCGCGCGCCCCTGTGGCTGCTGGTGGTGCTGATCGTGCTGGTGGCCATCGGCGGGCCGGGATCGATGATCGGCTTCGATTTCGCCCGGACCTTCAACCCGCCGAACATCACCGGGACGGCGACCGGGATCGTCAACGTCGGCGGGTTCTTCGCGGCGCTGGTCTCGGTCTCCGCGATCGGCCTCCTCCTGGACGTGCAGCACGCCGCCGCCGGCGGCGAGGGCGACCTGTACACCCTGGATGCGTTCCGGTGGGCGCTGGCCTTCCAGTTCCTCCCGCTCGCCGTCGGCGCGTGGGGCATGCTCAGCTCGCGGCGCGCCGCCCGCGCCGCCATGGCCCGGCGGGGCATCATCGTTCCGCCGCTGCTGGGATCCATCGCCCGCCGGGCCCGCCGGGCGCGGCGGGGCCGCCGCGACCCGGAGTCCTAGCCGGCGCCGGGCCCGCGGCGCACGGCCGCTCCCCAGGCGGCGCCGGCGGCCCGGACGGCGACGTTGTCCACAACGGGGCCGCGGCGCTGGCGGGCGGTCGCGCCACGGCGGAGGCTGGCAACATGACAGCCCCACCGAAACAGCTTTCCGTTGCCGACGCCGAGGGCGTCCTGTCCGTCGTCCCGCACACCCTGGGCTTCCATCCGCGCGAGAGCCTCGTCGTGCTGATCATCGCCGGCACCGTGCTCTCCGCCACCTTGCGCGTGGACCTGCCGGAGAAGGATCCGCCCGACTCCGACGCCGCCTCCGCCCACGCCGGCACGGTGGCCCGCTACGTCCGCGAGCTCCCGGGGGCGACCGGGGCGTTCCTCGTGGCGTACTCCGGGCGGGAACCGGACGTCCGTTCCCCCTACTTCCGGCTGGTTCTCGCGCTCGCCTCGACGCTCCGCCGGGGCGGAATCTCCGTGCCCGACGCTTGGTACGTCGGGCCGACGGGATGGCGGAGCTACTTCTGCCCGGACGGGGACTGCTGCCCGCCGGGAGGACATCCGCTGGAGAGCGTCTGGCTCTCCGACGCGAACCTCGACCTGGTCCTCGGGGGCAGCAGCCCCCGGCGCGGGCACTGGGACGGATCCCCCGTGCGGGTGTGGAAACAGCGGGACGCGGTCCGCGCGGCCGTCGCGGCGGCACTCGCCGGACGGGGCCCCCGCGCGCCGGAGTTGCTGGAGCGGTGGTGCGCCGCCCTCGTCGGGGACCCGGAGGCGACGTTGGAGCGGCTGCGTTCGGACCCGGTGGCGGCGGGGACGCTACTGGCCGGACTGCGCACCCTGCCGGTCCGGGACGCGCTGCCGTTCGCGGCGGGCGTGTCCGGAGCCGCCGCGCTGGCGGCCGTCGCCGACATCGAGGGCGGGGTCCAAGACGGACCGGCTGCGCGGCAGCTCGGACGGTTCCTGCTGGGCGACTCCCGCTCCGCGCCCGACTGGCGCCGGCTGGACCTCTTGTGGGAAGTCGGTCGGGAGCTGCTGGGCGCCGCGGACGGTGCGGACCGCAGCGCGCTGCTGTGCGTGCTGGCCTGGGTCGAGTGGGCGCGCGGGCGCAGCAGCCCGGCCGCCGTGCTTTTGGAGGCGTGCCTGCGTGCGGACCCCGGTCACGCGCTGGCCCGCGGACTGCTGGCGTTCGTCGGACGCGGCGTACTGCCCGGCTGGGCGCGGGACCCCGCCACCTCCTGGCACCGCTTCGGCGCCCCGTGATGCCCCGGCCCGCGGAACGTGAGAGACTGGTACCCGCAGACCCGGTTGGGTCCGTGTCCTTGGGCCGCATCAGCGGACCCGTTCAGCCCTTTGCGGGGCGGGAACAAAAGGTCGGCAGCAGGCGTTCCATGTACCGGACCCTGCTACCGGACCCGTCGTGCGACGGGACTCGGACTTGACAGGGTCATAGTGGTGTTACCCGAGGGGTACGCCGCGGACGATCCGTCAGAAAGGTATTTCGTGCCAGCTTCCGATTCGAGCTCACAGGCCAGTTCCCTCCAGGCCAACAAGCCCGCCGCCGCGGCAACCACCACCCTCGAGGCCGACGCGGCCGAGCTGACGCCGCAGCAGAAGGCGGCGAAGACGCGGGCGCGCAACAAGGCCGCGAAGGACGCCGCGACCGCGGCCGGAACCCCGGTGGAGCCGCCCGCCGCCAAGAAGCGCGCCACCAAACCCGCCGAGGAGCCCGAGGCCGACCTCGCCACCCAGGGCAGCGACGCCGTCGCGGACATCCCGGGCGACGGGCCGGACGCCGAGGATGTCGACCCGGCCGCCGTCCCCGCCCCCGAGGAGGAGGCGCGCGGATTCGTCATCAGGCCCGACGAGGACGACGCTCCCCAGCAGCAGGTCCTCGTCGCCGGCGCCACCGCCGACCCCGTGAAGGACTACCTGAAGCAGATCGGCAAGGTCGCGCTGCTCAACGCCGAGCAGGAAGTCGACCTCGCGCTGCGCATCGAGGCCGGGCTGTACGCCACCGAGAAGCTCGCCGCCGCGGGCGAGGACATGGACAAGCGCCTGAAGTGGGATCTGGAGCAGATCGTCCACGACGGAAAGATCGCCAAGAACCACCTGCTCGAGGCGAACCTCCGTCTCGTCGTCTCGCTGGCCAAGCGCTACACGGGCCGCGGCATGCTGTTCCTGGACCTGATCCAGGAGGGAAACCTCGGGCTCATCCGCGCGGTCGAGAAGTTCGACTACACCAAGGGCTTCAAGTTCTCCACCTACGCCACGTGGTGGATCCGCCAGGCGATCACCCGTGCCATGGCCGATCAGGCGCGCACCATCCGCATCCCGGTCCACATGGTCGAGGTCATCAACAAGCTGGCCCGCGTCCAGCGCCAGATGCTCCAGGACCTCGGCCGCGAACCGACCCCGGACGAGCTCGCCCAGGAACTGGACATGACTCCCGAGAAGGTCGTCGAGGTCCAGAAGTACGGGCGGGAGCCCATCTCGCTGCACACGCCCCTGGGCGAGGACGGCGATTCCGAGTTCGGCGACCTCATCGAGGACTCCGAGGCGGTCGTCCCCGCCGACGCGGTCAGCTTCACGCTGCTGCAGGAGCAGCTGCACTCGGTGCTGGACACCCTGTCCGAGCGCGAGGCCGGCGTCGTGGCCATGCGCTTCGGCCTGACCGACGGGCAGCCGAAGACCCTGGACGAAATCGGCAAGGTCTACGGCGTGACCCGCGAGCGGATCCGTCAGATCGAGTCGAAGACGATGTCCAAGCTGCGCCACCCCTCCCGCTCCCAGGTGCTGCGCGACTACCTGGACTAGGCCCCGCGGCGCCGCGGCGCCGCGGCGCCGCCCACGGAGGGCCGCTTCCCGTGCGGGGAAGCGGCCCTCCTTTCGTGCGTCCGGGGGCCATTGGATCCGGGGGTTGTCGCCCCGGGCGACCGCCGTATCGGGTGACGGGGCGACCGCCCAGCGGACGACGAGGGCCCCGGCGGTGGTCCGCCGGGGCCCTGCTCAAAGCCGTATCGAGGCTAGTCGTCTTCGCTGTAGACGGGCTTCTCGTGGAGCCGGCCCGTCTCGTCGTGCCATTCCGTGGTGAGGGGGCGAAGCTTCGGTTCGACCGCGCGGGCATGGTGTCCGCAGAAGAGGAGCTCGCCGTTCGATGATCCCAATACCGCGCGGACGTAGGCCTGTGCGCCGCAGCGATCGCAACGGTCCAGAGCGGTGAGTCCGCGAGTTGCCACTGATGTTGCCGTCATGACGACCTCCTTAGTTCTCGTATGATCAATACAACCAGCCGCGGGGTGTATTTCTTCGCTTTCCGGCGCACTTTCGCTCACCGCGTAGCCTCGAACGGGTAACGGCACGGTCGCGTGGGGGTCACGGCGCGGCGGCGTCCCACGTCAGGGGTCCGTGCGTCCGTCGCGGTCCGGCGGCGGGGGAACCCCGAGATGACGCAGCCACGGACTACCGTGGAGGTGGTCCGATTCCCTCGACGACAAGGAGCGCCCCGCCCGTGGCACCGAGTTCTGAATACAACGCCCGGCACCTGTCCGTGCTCGAGGGACTCGAGGCCGTGCGCAAGCGTCCCGGCATGTACATCGGTTCCACCGACTCGCGCGGCCTGATGCACTGCCTGTGGGAGATCATCGACAACTCGGTCGACGAGGCCCTCGCCGGACACGGGCAGAGCATCAAGGTCATCCTGCACCCGGACGGTTCGGTGGAGATCCACGACGACGGCCGCGGCATCCCGGTCGACGCCGAACCCAAGACCGGCCTCTCCGGCGTCGAGGTCGTCTTCACCAAGCTCCACGCCGGCGGCAAGTTCGGCGGAGGGTCGTACACCGCCTCCGGCGGCCTGCACGGCGTCGGCGCCAGCGTCGTCAACGCCCTGTCGGCGCGGCTGGACGTCGAGGTCGACCGCGGCGGCAAGACCTACCGCATGCAGTTCCGGCGGGGCGAGCCCGGCCGCTTCACGGACACCGGCCGGGCGAAGCCGGACGCGCCGTTCGCGCCGTTCGTGGAGAACTCGGTGCTCGACGTCGTCGGCAAGGCCAAGCGCGGCGTCACCGGGACGCGGATCCGCTACTGGGCGGACCGTCAGATCTTCACGCCCGACGCGAAGTTCTCCTACGAGGAGCTGCAGGCGCGCGCCCGCCAGACGTCCTTCCTGGTCCCGGGGCTGAAGATCGACGTCCGCGACGAGCGCCGGCTCCCCGGCACCGCGGGGGAGTCCGGGCCGGTCGAGGAGGTGTTCCACCACGACGGCGGCATTTCGGAGTTCGCGGACTACCTGGCCAACGACCCCGCCGTCACCGACATCTGGCGGATCCAGGGGCAGGGCACGTTCAAGGAATCCGTGCCCGTGTTCGACGCCTCCGGGCGCAGCCACATCACGGACGTGGAGCGCGTCTGCGAGGTCGACATCGCCCTGCGGTGGGGGATCGGGTACGACACCACCCTGCGCAGCTTCGTCAACATCATCGCCACACCCAAGGGCGGCACGCACCAGACCGGCTTCGAGCAGGCGCTGCTGAAGACCTTCCGGAAGTCCGTGGAGGCCAACGCGCGCAAGCTGAAGGCGGGAAACGACAAGATCGAGAAGGACGACGTCACCGCCGGGCTCACCGCGGTCCTGACCGTCCGCCTGGCCGAGCCGCAGTTCGAGGGCCAGACCAAGGAGATCCTGGGGACGTCCGCCGTCCGCCAGATCGTGGCCCGCGTGGTCGAGAAGGAGCTCGGCGCCCGCCTCTCCTCGACGGCCCGCGGGGACAAGGCGCAGGCCGCGCAGTTGCTGGAGAAGGTCGTCAGCGAGATGAAGTCGCGGATCTCCGCGCGCGTCCACAAGGAGACCCAGCGCCGCAAGAGCGCGCTGGAGACCTCCTCGCTGCCGACCAAACTCGCCGACTGCCGCAGCGACGACGTCGAGCGCTCCGAGCTGTTCATCGTCGAGGGCGACAGCGCGCTCGGCACGGCGAAGCTGGCGCGCTCCTCCGACTTCCAGGCCCTGCTGCCGATCCGCGGCAAGATCCTCAACGTCCAGAAGGCCTCCGTCGGCGACATGCTCTCCAATGCGGAGTGCGCCGCGCTCATCCAGGTGGTCGGGGCGGGGTCCGGGCGCAGCTTCGACCTTTCCGCCGCCCGCTACGGCAAGATCGTGCTCATGACCGACGCCGACGTCGACGGCGCGCACATCCGCACGCTCCTGCTGACACTCTTCTTCCGGTACATGCGGCCCATGGTGGAGAACGGGCGTGTCTACGCGGCCGTGCCGCCGCTGCACCGGGTCGAGGTGGTCAACCACGGCGCCAAGGCCAACGAGATGGTCTACACGTACTCCGAGGCCGAGCTGCACCGGGTGCTCAAGTCGCTCGAGGCGAGCGGCAAAAAATACCGGGAACCCATCCAGCGCTACAAGGGCCTCGGCGAGATGGACGCCGAGCAGCTCGCGGAGACGACCATGGACCCGCGGCACCGGACACTGCGACGCGTCAACATCGCCCACGCCGAGGCCGCTGAGCGGGTGTTCGAGCTGCTCATGGGCAGCGACGTCGCCCCGCGCAAGGAGTTCATCGTGTCGGGGGCCGAGCGGCTGGACCGCGAACAGATCGACGCCTAGGCACCTGCCCGCCGGCCCCAGGCGAGGCCCGCGGGGGCGGTGGTGGCGCGCTCAGCCGAGCAGGCCGGGGGCGATCAACAGCGTCGTCGGGGCGCCGATCAGCAGGATCGCCACGGCCAGCACGCAGCCGCGGGCCCCGACGGGCAGCGGGCCGGCGGGGGAGAGCAGCCGACGGAGCCGCCGCGAGGACAGCTCCTCGCCGGGAATCCCGGACTCCGCGGCGGGGGACGTCGCGTCGCCCGTGGCGACGGCGACGAGGGCCCGGAGGAGCGTCGGCGCGGAGACCTGGTGCAGCGCCGTGTCGTCCGCCATCATCTCGATCAGCTCCTGGACGGCGCGCCGGGCCAGCCGCGAGGTGGGCAGCCAGGGCAGCGCCTGGTGCCAGGACTCGAACGCCAGGACCAGCAGGTCGTGCCGCTGTTCCAGGTGTGCGCGCTCGTGCGCGATGACGGCGCGGAGCCCCTCGTCGTCGAGGACGTCGAGCAGGCCGCGCGAGAGCACGGTCAGCGACCCGTTGAAGCCGGGGAGGCAGTACGCCACCGGCGCGTGGTGCTGCAGCACGACGGTTCCCGGGTCCGCCGGCGAGGGATCGCCCAGCAGTGCCAGCAGGCCGCGGTGCCGGGCGCGCTGGCGGCTGACCCGGTAGGTCGTGAGCAGGAGGGTGAACACCAGGTGGGCGCCCAGCAGCAGGGCCGCGCTGAGTGCGAAGACGTGCAAGGGTCCGATGGGGGGCGCGCCGGGCTCGCCCGCCGCGACCCGGGCCAGACCGCCGAGCGCGGCGATCAGGTTGCCGCCCAGGGGTTCCAGCCCCCACACCAGCAGCGCCCCGATCATCGACAGGCCGCCGGCCAGGGCGATCGCCTGCCAGAGCACGAGCGCGGTGAACGGCGACCGCGCCGTCCAGCCCATCCGCGAAAGGACCACGGGGGCCGGCCAGGCCAGCACGATGGCTAGCCCGGCGAGGAGGTAGGAGGCGATCAGCACGGGGGCCGCGACGATTCCGCCGCGGCGCTAGGCGGACTGGTTCTCGTTGAGGATGCGGCGGAGGGCCGCCGCCTCTTCCCCGGAAATGCCCCCGATGAAGCGGGTCAGGACCGCCTCGCGGTCCATCACGTTGCCGAGCGCCTCGTTCATGAGCTCGACCGTGTGTTCCTCGCGGCTGGTCACGGCGCGGTAGCGGTGCGGCCGGGTGTCGCGCTCGCGGGTGACGAGCTGCTTCTTCTCCAGTCGGGCGAGCACCGTGAGCACGGTGGTGACGGCGAGTTCCTTGCCGTCCACGTCTCCGGTGGACTGCGCCAGCAGATCGCGCAGGTCGTTGGCGGTTTGGGCCTGCGTGCTGTCCCACAGCAGGTCCATTACCGCGCGTTCGAGTTCGCCAAGAGTGGCCAATGGGGTTCCTTAGGGTCATGCCGGTCACGGGGAGCAGGCTCTCGCGCGCGGGTCCGCGGCGTGATCGGCCGGCTCCGTCTTCCAATTTACACCGTTTCGACCCGCAGTTCTACATCCAGTAGAAGATAAGTTATTCTACGGACTGTAGAAGTTAGGCGGGCCGTCGGCGGCCCGCCCGCGTCGGGAAGGGAACCCCATGGATCCGCTCGAGATAGCCAGGTGGCAGTTCGGCATCACCACCGTCTACCACTTCCTCATGGTGCCGCTCACGATCGGGCTGGGCCTTCTCGTCGCCGTCCTGCAGACGGCCTGGCACCGCACGGGCAAGCCGGAGTACCTGCGCATGACCAAGTTCTGGGGGAAGCTCTTCCTCATCAACTTCATCATGGGGGTGGCCACCGGGATCGTCCAGGAGTTCCAGTTCGGGATGGCCTGGAGCGAGTACAGCCGGTTCGTGGGCGACGTCTTCGGCGCCCCGCTGGCCATGGAGGCGCTGCTCGCGTTCTTCGTGGAGTCGACGTTCCTCGGGCTGTGGATCTTCGGCTGGGACCGGCTGCCGAAGGCGGTCCACCTGGGCTGCATCTGGGCCGCGTCGCTGGCCACCATCCTCTCCGCCTACTTCATCCTCGTCGCGAACTCCTGGATGCAGCACCCGGTCGGCGTGGAACTCGTGGACGGCCGCGCCGTGATGACCGATGCCTGGGCGGTCTTCACCAACAACACCGCCCTCGTGACCTTCCCGCACACCGTGTTCGGCGCCTTCTCCGTCGCGGGCGCCTTCCTGCTGGGCATCTCCTGGTACCACCTGTACCGCCGCAGGGCCTCCGGCATCGACGCGGTCGACCCCGCCGGCCGCGTCGTTGTGGGGGAGGCCCCCGCACTCGGCGCGGGACGCGACCAGACCGACCACGCGGTCTGGCTCAAGTCCCTGCGCCTCGGCGCCGCCGTCGCCATGGTCTCCTTCGCCGGGGTGGCCCTCACCGGGCACACGCAGGCGCAGCTGATGTTCGAGCAGCAGCCCCTGAAGATGGCGGCGGCGGAGGCCGCCTGCCACGACGGCACGGGTTTCTCGGTGCTCGCGGTGGGCAACCTCGGCGGGGGCGGACGCACCACCTGCGACGACGTCGTCGGGGTCTACGAGATCCCGGGCCTGCTGTCCTTCCTGGCCAACAACGACTTCACCACCGAGGTGCGCGGCGTGAACACGCTGTTGCCCGAGTACCAGGAGAAATACGGGACCCACCTGCCCGACGACGCGCTGTACGGCGAGCGCGCGGGGCAGGAGATCGACTACCTGCCGCTCATGGAGGTCACCTACTGGGGCTTCCGGCTGATGATCACCTTCGGCGGGCTCGCCGCGTTCGCGGCGCTGGTCGCGCTCTGGCTGACCCGAAGGGGCACGGTGCCGGACAACAAATGGGTCTCCCGGCTCGCCGTCCTCGGCATCCTGGCGCCCTTCGCCGCGAACTCGGCCGGCTGGATCTTCACCGAAATGGGCCGCCAACCGTTCGTCGTCGTCCCCAACCCCACGTTCGAGGGCATCGACCAGGTCTTCATGTACACCGCCGCCGCGGTCTCCCCGGGCGTCTCGGCCGGGGAGATGGTCTTCTCGCTGGCCGCGCTGTGCCTCGTCTACGGCGCGCTGCTCGTCGTCGAGGTGCGGCTGCTCACGAGGTACGTCCGCGGCGGCGTCCCCTCCGCCATGCCGGAAGCCGCCACGCGCGGCGGCGGCCCGGCCGGCGACGACGGCGACGTGCTCGCCTTCGCCTACTAGATCGAGGACCCCATGGACTTCCTGCCCACCCTCTGGTTCATCATCATCGCCGTCCTGTGGATCGGCTACCTGTTCCTCGAGGGCTTCGACCTCGGCGTCGGCATGCTGATGAAGGTCTTCGCCCGCGGCGAAAGCCAGCGTCGCGTGCTGCTCAACACGGTCGGTCCGGTCTGGGACGGCAACGAGGTGTGGCTGCTCACCGCGGGCGGCGCGACCTTCGCGGCCTTCCCCTACTGGTACGCGTCACTGTTCTCCGCCCTGTACCTGCCGCTCGTGCTGGTGCTCCTGGGCCTGATCTTCCGCGCCGTCGCCTTCGAGTACCGCGGCAAGGCGCACCGCGCGTCCACCCGCGACGCCTGGGACTGGGCGATCGCGCTGGGTTCCTTCACCGCGGCGTTCGGCGTCGGCGCCATGCTGGCCCTCACCACCACGGGCCTGCCGCTGAACGCGAACGGCGACCGCGTGGGCGGGGCCTTCGCGTGGTTCAACGGATACGCGCTCCTCGGGGGCGCGGCCGTGGTGATGTTCTGCCTGGCACACGCCCTGGCGTTTGTCGGTCTCAAGACCGACGGCGACCTGCGCCGCCGCGCCGGGCGCGCGCTGTCCCGGTGGCTCCCGCTGGCGCTGCTGCCGCTCGCCGCGTGGGCGGCCGCCGTCGTCATGGGAGGCGGCAAGGCCTGGACCTGGGCCCTCCTGGCGGCCGCCGCCACGGCCGGGGCCGGCGCATGGCGGTCCGCGCGGGCGGGCCGCGAGGGCTGGACGTTCGTCCTGTCCGGCCTGTTCCTGCTCGCCGGTGCGTCGGCGATCTTCGGCGCGGCCTACCCGAACGTCCTGCCGTCGACGTTGGGGGCGGAATTCAACCTGACCGTGCTGAACGCGTCCTCGTCCCCCTACACGCTGCGCCTCATGAGCTTCGTCGCCGCGTTCGGCGTGCCGCTGGTCCTCGCCTACCAGGCCTGGACGTACTGGGTGTTCCGCCGCCGGTTGTCGGAGACCCACATCCCCGCGCCGCACCCGGTCTCCCCGATCGTCTAGGCGGACATGAAACCAGACATCCCGGACGGAACCGGAACACGCGGGACCCTGGCGCTGCTGGCCGCCCTGGCGGGCGCCAAGGCCGCCGGGATCGTTCTCCTGGCCGACGCCCTGGCCACGGCCATCGCCCACATCGCGGCCGGCGGTGTTGCCGACGCCCAGCGGCTGCTGTGGTGGGGGACCGCCGGAGTGCTGCTGCGCGCCGCTGCCGCCTGGGCCACCGAGCTGGCGGCTCGGCGCGCCGGGCTCGGCGCGAAGGAGACGCTCCGCGCGCGGCTGGTCGCCTCCGCACTGGCCGGGCGTGCCCCGGACCGGGGCGCTGACGCGGGCTCGGCTCGGGGCGTTGACGCGGGCTCGGCTCGGGGCGCTGACGACGGCGCGGGCGTGGCTCCGGTCGGCGCCGCGACACCGCCGACGGGGCACGGGGCGGTCTCCGCGCTGGCCAGCCGCGGGCTGGACGGGCTGGACGACTACTACACGCGCTACCTGCCGGCGTTGGCCACCGCGGCGGTCGTCCCTCCGGTGATCCTGGCCCGGATCCTGCTGGCCGACTGGGTCAGCGCGCTCATCGTGGCCTTGACGCTGCCGCTGGTCCCGGTCTTCATGATCCTCATCGGCCTGCACACCCGGGATCGGATCGCCGCGGCCGCGGCCGGGCTGGACCGGCTGGCGAACCAGCTGATGGAGCTGGCGCAGGGACTGCCCGCGCTCATCGGCCTCCGCCGCGCCCGGAGCCATGGCGAAGCGCTGTCCCGGGTGTCCGACGCCCACCGGGACTCGACGATGGCCACGCTGCGCACGGCGTTCCTGTCCGGGATGGCGCTGGAACTCATCGCCACCATCTCGGTGGCCCTCGTCGCGGTCTTCATCGGCCTGCGGCTCGTCCACGGGACCATGGGGCTCGAGGTGGGGCTCTTCGCCCTGATGCTCGCCCCCGAGTGCTACCTGCCCCTGCGCGCGCTCGGCGCGGCGTTCCACTCCTCGGAGGACGGCGTCGAGGCGCTCCGCCGCGCGCGCGCCTTGCTCGGTACCGGGGCGGTTCCCTGGGCGGAGGCCGTCCCGGGGGCGGCCGACCCGTCGGCCGACGGCCCGGTCCTGCGGGTGCGGGCCCTGGATGTCGCCTACCCCGGGCGCTCCGTCCGCGCCGTCGCGGGGTTTTCCCTGACGCTCCGCGCGGGGGAAACCCACGTTCTGGACGGGCCGAGCGGATCCGGCAAGACGAGCATCCTGCGCGCCGTCGCGGGACGGCTGGCGCCCGGTCCGGACGCCGCCGGTTCGGTCGCCGCCGGGACGGTCGAGGTGGACCGCGCGGCCATCGCGTGGGTGCCGCAGCACCCGGTTTTCTCCGAGGGGACCGTCGAGGAGGAGCTGCTGCTCCACGCCGCACGGACGGCCACGGACCGGGACGTGGAGGCCGCGCTGGCATCGGTCGCGGCCGGGGGGTTGCGTGCGCGGCTCCTGGTGGACTGCAGCCCGGGAGAGCTGCGCCGCGTCGCGGTGGCCCGGGCGCTGATCCGGGTCCGCACGGACCCCGCGGTGCGGCTGCTGCTGGCCGACGAGCCGACCGCGCACCTGGACGCGGCGAGCGCGGCGCGTGTGCGCGCCACGCTCGCCGGCCTGCGCGGGCGGGTGGCCATGCTCGTCGCCAGCCACGATGCGGAGTTGGCCGCGCTGCTGCGCGGCACCGGTCCCGCCGACGCGCGCGAGGCCGCCCCCGGCGTCGGGACCGCCGGATCGCCCGGCGAACGCGGCGCTTCCCCCGCGCCGGCCGCCCCGGCGGCCCCGGACGACCCCTGCGCCGGCACCGGAATCCGCGCGGCGAACGCCACCCGCGCGACCGGCCCCGGAGGGGGACACTGGGCGCTCCTGCGGACCCTGCCGTGGGGGCGGGGCGGCCTGCTGCGCGGGCTCGCGTTCGCCGTCCTGGCGTCCCTGGCCGCCGTCGGGCTGACCGGGGTGTCCGGCTGGCTGATCGTCACGGCCAGCCACCAGCCACCGGTCCTGCACCTGATGGTGGCGATTGTCGGTGTGCGCACGTTCGGAATCGGCCGGGCGGTCCTGAGGTACGCCGAGCGTCTGGCCGTCCACGACGCCGTCCTCCGGTGGGCGGGGATCCTGCGGACCCGGCTGTGGGACGCGTTGTCCACGCGGCCGCAGAACTGGGGGCGGCTCACCCGTTCCGGGGCGGCCCTCAAACATCTTGTCGCCGAGGTCGACGAGGTGCGCGACGCCGTGCCGCGCGTGCTGGTTCCGCCCGTGGCCGGGGTCCTCACCTGGGCGGCGGTCGCCGCCGCGATCGGACTGTGGGCACCCGCGGCGCTTCCGGCCGCGCTCGCCGTCGGCGCCGCGGCCTTCGTGGCGCTTCCGCTGGCGGTGTTGGCCGTCGAGCGCCGCTCCTCGGTCGCGGTGACGGCCCACCGCCTATGGCTCGGCGAACGTGTGCCCACGCTGCTGGCCGCCGCCGCGGACCTCTCCGCGAACGGCGCGGCGCCACGGGCCGCCGAACGCTTCGCGGACCGGGACGCCCGCGCCACCGCGGCCGTGCGCCGCGCCGCGTGGGGCAGTGGCGTCGCGCAGGCGGGGGCCGTGCTCGCGTCCGGTCTCGGTGCCGTCGCCGCGGTGGCCGCGGTCGGCGCCCACTCCGGTGCAGGCGAGGCCGCGGCCGTGGGCGGACTGCTCCTCCTGGCGCTGGCTGAACCCATCGCCGAGACCGCGACCTCGATCCAGGGCATTCCGGCTCTGGACGACGGCCTGCGCCGGATCACCGGCGGCCTCGACGGCGGACCGGCGGACGGCGCGCGGTCGGACCGGGGCGCGGAGGAAGGTGCGGGCGACGGTCCGACTACGGAGGAGGGCGGCGGCCGCGCGGCGGCCCCGCACGCCGCCACCGGGCCCGGTTCCCTGGGTGTGGGCCTGAACGACGTCGGCCTGGGCTGGGGCAACGGACCGGACGTGGTCGCCGGCATCACCGCGCGGGCGGTCCCGGGACGGTGGCTGGCGGTGACCGGGCCGTCCGGCAGCGGGAAGTCCACGGTGTTGGCGTGCCTGCTGGGGGCCCTGCGCCCCCGGGCCGGCCGGCTGGAGGCGCGTTCCGGCGCCGGGGCGTGGCGGGAGGCCGGCCCCGCGGACACGGCGAGGGTCGCGTGGTGCCCGCAGGAGGCGCATCTGTTCGACTCCACGGTGCGTCGCAACGTCTGCCTCGGGCGGGACGCCGGCGACCAGCCGGACGACGACGAGCTGCGCCGCGTGATCGGGCGCGTGGGTCTGGGCGCATGGCTGGCGGGGACGGTGGACGGGCTGGAGACCCGGATCGGCTCCGGCGGCCACCGGCTCTCGGGCGGGCAGCGCCAGCGGCTCGCCGTCGCGCGGGCCCTGCTCGCCCGGGCCGACGTGCTGCTGCTCGACGAGCCGACGGCCCACCTCGGCGACACCGAGGCCGTGGAGCTGATCGCGGACCTGAAGGCCGCTCTGGGTGACAAGGCGGTGGTCCTGGTGACCCACGACGAACGGCTCGAGGCGTATGCCGATGCGGTGCTGCGCCTCGGAGGCCCGGCGGGGAACGCGGCCCCGCCGGAGCCCGCGAGGTCCGGAGGCGTCGGCGCCTGACCGGCCGGCGCCTGACCCGCCGGCGGCCGGGGGGCGTCCTGATCGACCGCGCTGGCTCGGTCGACCGAGGACCAGTCGACCGCGGACCAGTCGACCTCTAGGGCTAGTCGACCTCGAGGGCTAGTCGACCTCGAGGGCTAGTCGACCTCGATCACGCCCGATCCGCCGAACGGCAGCGAATCCTCCTCGGGTGCGGCCAGCGGCGCCCGCCGGGCGGGCTCGACCGGCAGCCCCGGCAGTGCGGGGTTCCCGGACTGACCGGGCAGACCGCGCGATCCGGGGGCCGCCGACACCGCTGCCGACACCGCCGCCGGCGCGGAGCCCGCGGCGTCCCGGGCCGGCGTGCCGCCCAGCGCGTCCACCGGCTGCGCCAGGGGCACGCCGGAGCCGTCGCGGCGCCCGTGCTCCGTGGGGAGTGCCCGGGCGACGCCGGCGGCCGAGGCCGCCTTGGCGGGACCGTGGCCGGCCCAGGCCAGCGACAGCGAGTCCTCGCCCTTCAGGAAACGGTGCGCCCGGACCCCTCCGGTGGCACGTCCCTTGACGGGGTACTCGGAGAGCGGGGTGACCTTGACCGTGCCCGCCCCCGTCCCCGGCAGCGTGCCCGCGCCCGTGGCGATGGTGACCACCACGGCGGCGGCGTCGGCGGCGCCGGCCGTTCCGAAGAAGACCACCGAGTCGCCGGCGGCGAGCTTGATGCCCGCCACGCCCCCGGCCGTCCGCCCCTGTGGGCGCACGCCGGCGGCCGGGAAGCGCAGGAGCTGCGCCTGGGCCGTCACGAAGACGACGTCGTCGCCCTCGCCCGCGACGGCCGCCCCGACCACCCGGTCCTTCGGTTTGAGCGTGATCGCCTCCCAGTCGTCCCGGTTCAGCGGGTAGTCCGGCGAGACACGCTTGACCACGCCCTGCGCCGTGCCGAGCGCGAACACCGTGTCCAGCGGCACCAGCGCGACCACCGACTCGTGGCGCCCGAGCTGCGCGAACTCGCCGATCGGCACGCCGCCCACGAGCTGGGGGAACGACGCCGTCGCGGCCAGCGCCGGCATGTCCACGACCTGCAGGCGGAGCATGCGCCCGGTGGACGTCACCGCCCCCACCTCGCCGCGCGCGGTGGCGGGGAGCACGGAGGCCAGGACGTCGTGCTTGACGCGCGGGCCGGCGTCGGACAGCTCCAGGCGGTCAGCGGTGCGCGCCAGCTGTCCCGACCGGGACAGCAGGACCCAGCACGGGTCGTCGGCGATCTCCAGCGCCAGCGGCGCCTTGCCGCCCTTGCCCTCGGGCGCGGGCATCGCGGTGCCCTTCAGCGGGGAAGCCCCCTCCGCCTTGAGCAGGACGGTGCGCCGCGGCGTGGCGAAGCGCTCGCCGACCTCCGCCAACTCCGTGGACACGACCCCGCGCAGCAGCGTCTCGGACGCCAGGATGGCCTCCAACCCCTCGATCTCGCGCTTGAGCTCGTCCTGCTCCTTCTCCAACTCGAGCCGCGAGTACTTGGTCAGCTGGCGCAGCCGGAGCTCCAGGATGTGGTTCGCCTGGATCTCGGACAGGTCGTACACGGCCATCAGGCGCCCGCGCGCGGACGCGGCCTCCTCCGAGGTGCGGATGATCTGGATGACCTCGTCGATGTCGACGATCGCGACCAGCAGGCCCTCGACGAGGTGGAGCCGGTCCTTCTTGCGGCCCAGGCGGTACGCGGTGCGGCGGCGCACGACGTCGATCCGGTGGGCCACGTAGACCCGCAGCAGCTCCAGCAGCCCGAGCGTGCGCGGCTGTCCGTCGACGAGGGCGACGTTGTTGATGCCGAAGGAGTCCTCCATCGGCGTGAGCTTGTAGAGCTGCTGCAGCACCGCGTTGGGGTTGAAGCCGTTCTTGAGCTCGATCACCAGGCGCAGGCCGTGCTTGCGGTCCGTCAGGTCGACGACGTCGGCGACGCCCTGGAGCTTCTTGGCCGTGACCGCGTCCTTGATCTTCTCGATCACCTTCTCGGGGCCGACCATGTACGGCAGCTCGGTGACCACGAGACCGCTGCGGCGGGCGCTGATCTGCTCCAGGGTCACCTTGGCGCGGGTCTTGAAGGATCCGCGTCCCGTGGCGTAGGCGTCCGCGATGCCGTCCAGTCCGACGATCGTCCCGCCGGTGGGCAGGTCCGGTCCCGGGACGAAGCGCATGACGTCCGCCAGCGTGGCCTCGGGGTGGTCCACGAGGTGTCGGGCCGCCGCGACGACCTCGCCCAGGTTGTGCGGGGCCATGTTCGTGGCCATGCCCACGGCGATGCCCGTGGTCCCGTTGACCAGCAGGTTCGGGAACGCGGCCGGGAGGACCTCCGGCTGGAGCAGCTGGTTGTCGTAGTTCGGGATGAAGTCCACGACGTCCTCGTCGAGGAAGTCGGTCATGGCCACGGCGGGGGAGGCCATCCGCGCCTCGGTGTAGCGGGGGGCCGCGGGGCCGTCGTCGAGGGAGCCGAAGTTCCCGTGGCCGTCGATCAGGGGCAGGCGCAGGGAGAAGTCCTGGGCCATGCGCACCATGGCGTCGTAGATCGCGGTGTCGCCGTGCGGGTGGAGCTTGCCCATGACCTCGCCGACGACGCGCGCGCTCTTGACGTGGCCGCGGTCCGGCCGGAGTCCCATGTCCGTCATCATGTACAGGATGCGGCGCTGGACCGGCTTGAGCCCGTCGCGGGCGTCCGGCAGCGCGCGGGAGTAGATCACCGAGTACGCGTACTCCAGGAACGAGCCCTCCATCTCGGAGGTCACGTCGATGTCGACGATGTTTTCGGTGAAGTCGTCCGGTGGTGCGGGGGTCTGCCGACGGGCCATGGTGTGTGCGGGTCCTCTTTTCCGTCTCCTCTTCCAGCCGGCGGCTGGGGGGCCACCGGTCCCGGCTCGGCGACGCGCGGACGCGGCGCGGCTGCCCGGGAAACGGAGGCCGTAGGCTAACCCTATGGTGGATCAGACCGGAAACGTCGAATATCCCGCCCACTGGGAGGCCGATGTCGTGCTGCGCGACGGCTCGACGGGCCACCTGCGGCCCATCTCCCCGTCCGACGCCGAGGCGCTGCAGCGCCTGCACACCGGCCAGTCGGAGGCGTCGATCTACCTGCGCTTCTTCACCTACAAGTCCAAGCTGACGCCCAAGGAGCTCATCCGCTTCACGCAGGTCGACCACCGCGACCGGGTGGCCCTGGTGGTCCTGCGCGGCGGGGACATCATCGGCGTCGGGCGCTACGACCGCCTCGACGACCCCGAGGAGGCCGAGGTCGCCTTCAACATCGCGGACTCGTCCCAGGGCAAGGGAGTCGGCTCGATCCTGCTCGAGCACCTGGCCGCCGCGGCCCGCGAGAACGGGATCGAGCGCTTCAGCGCCGAGGTGCTGCCGGAGAACCGCAAGATGCTCGCCGTGTTCGCCGAGGCGGGGTACGAGGTCAAGCGCCGGTTCGACGACGGCGTCGTGATGCTCGAGTTCCCCATCGATCCGACGGACAAGTCGCGGGCGGTCATGGAGTCCCGCGAGCACCGGGCCGAGGCCCGCAGCCTGGGGGACCTGCTGGCCCCCCGGTCGGTGGCCGTCATCGGCGCCAGCCGGGAGTGGGGGTCCGTCGGCTACACCCTGCTGGAGAACATCATCGAGGGCGGCTACACCGGCGCCGTCTACGGGATCAATCCCGAGGCGCTCGAGCTGGCCGGCATGATGTCCTACGCGACCCTGGCCGAGGTCCCGGGGCCCGTGGACCTGGCCGTCGTCGCGGTGCCGCAGGAGGAGCTCGAAGGCGTGGTCGCGGACTGCGCTGCCACCGGGGTGAGGGGGTTGCTGGTGGTCACGGGGCGATTCCCGGACGGCGCGGGCGACGGGCTCCGCCGCCAGCGCGAGCTGGTGCGCACCGCGCGCAGCAACGGCATGCGCCTCATCGGCCCGGCGTCCCTGGGGATCGTGAACACCGACCCGGACGTCAGCCTCAACGCCTCGATGGCCCCGGGGATGCCCCAGCGCGGCAGCCTGGGCCTGTTCAGCCAGTCGGCCGCCATCGGCGTGCTGCTCTACGCCGCGGCGAGCCGCCGCGGGGTCGGCGTCTCCAGCATCGTCTCCGCGGGCAACCGGGCGGACGTCTCCGGCAACGACGCCATGCAGTTCTGGGAGGACGATCCCCGGACCTCGGCGGTGGGCCTGTACCTCGAGAGTTTCGGCAACCCGCGCAAGTTCTCCCGCATCGCCCGCCGGCTGGCGCGCAGCAAGCCGGTGATCGTGGCGAAGTCCGACGTCATGGGGCTGAGGCTGCCCCCCGGGCACGCGGTGCGGACCTCCCAGGCCCCGCTCGGGGCCGTGGACGCGATGCTCCGGCAGTCCGGCGTCATCCGGGTGCAGACCAACGAGCAACTGATGGACGTCGCCCAGATCGTGGCCAGCCAGCCGTTGCCCGCGGGCAACGGCATCGCGGTCGTGGCCAACTCGGACGCCCTGGCCAGCGTCGTCGCGGACGGCGCGGCGCAGCAGGGTCTGGACGTCGTTGTCCTGGACGACGCGCTGGCGCTCGACGACGGGCAGTCCCGCGCGCTGCCCCGGCTCGCGGAGACGGTCCTGCGCGCGCTGCGGGACCCCGGCGTGCACGCGGCGGTGGTCGCGCTGTTGCCCTCGCCGGGCGTCACCGTGGACGCGCTCGCGCGCACCCTGCGCGACTGCTCCGCGGCCAGCGGCAAGCCCGTCGTCGCCGCCTTCACGGGGATCCTCGACGCCTCGATCCCCGCCGAGGGGCTCCTGGCCGCCGCTCCCGGGGAACGGGGCGCCGCCGACGCGAAGCCCGCCCGCCCCGCGCCGGAACCCGCGGCCTCCGCCGCGCCGGATCCCGCCGACCCGGAGGCCGCGCCCGGGGCGCCGCTCCAGCACGCCCTGCCGAGCTTCGCCAGCCCGGGCCAGGCGCTGGCCGCCCTGGGCGCCGTCGTGCGCTACGCCCAATGGCGACGGCGCGACTTCGGCGAGCCCGTCGACTCGCCCGGCATCGACCGGGACCGCGCCGAGGACCTCGTCCGGGCGCACCAGGAGCGCGTCACGGGAACCGACCTGCTGCGGCTGGGCGGCGCCGAGGCCGCGGAGCTGCTGGCCTGCTACGGGATCCGGGTGTTGGAGTCCGTGCCGTTCGACGACGACGACGCGGCCGTGGAGGCCGCCGACCGGCTCGGCTGGCCGGTCGCGATCAAGGCCACCGACGAGCACCTGCGCCACCGCCTGGACCTGGGCGGCGTCCGGCTCAACATCGTGGACGAGTCCTCGCTGCGCGGAAACATCCGCCACATGCGGGAGATGCTGCGCCCGTTCGGCGCCGAGGGGCTGGAAGTGCAGTCCATGGCCCCGTCCGGGCAGGGGTGCATCGTCCGCGCGCTGGAGGACCCGATGCTCGGCCCGCTGGTGTCCTTCGGCCTCGCCGGGGACGCGGTCAACCTGCTCGACGACTGGGCGCACGCCATCCCGCCCCTGACGGACACCGATCTGGCCGAACTGGTGCGCTCCCCGCGCGCCTCGCGGAAGCTGTTCGGGTACCAGGGGCTGCCCGCGGTGGACGTGCGGAGCCTCGAGGACCTGCTGAACCGGGTCGCCACCCTCAAGGACGACCACCCGGAGATCGCCCTGCTGGAGTTCAACCCGGTGCTGGTTTCCGCCGCGGGCGTCACCGTCCTCGCCGCCGACGTCCGCATCGGCAACCCCGCGCAGCGCACCGACAGCGCGCGCCGGGCGTTGTCCCGGTGACCGGCGGCGCCCCGGCGGTAGACTGTGACGCATGATCTCCCGAACCTCGGCCGCAGGCCGTGACCTGCACAGTGCGTTGGAGCGGGCGGGTTTCTACCCGCGGCTGGTCGCGGACGTCGTCGACGACGCGCTGGACGGCATGGAGCCGCTGGCCCACCTGATCCACCTGGAAACACACATCGAGCACAACGAGGTGCACCGGCACGTCACCGTCCTCGTGCTGACGGCCGACGTCATGGTGGTCGTGCACGTGGACGACCAGCAGCTCGACGAGCTCGGAGGCAAGGCCATGGCCCAGGTCTCCACGGAGACGGTGGCGGTGACCAAGATCGGGTCCGTGGTGCTCAGCTACGTCTACCAGCAGCCGCAGGACTACCGGTCCTCGGACAAGGTGCGCGAGCTCACCCTGGGCATCGCCTGGTCCGGTGGGCAGCGGATCGACCTGACGCCCGCGGGTTGCGAGGATCCGCAGTGCGAGGCCGACCACGGCTACACCGGAACCATGCAGGAGGAGGACCTGGTGCTGCGCGTGAGCGCCGAGGCCGACGGCAAGCAGGCCGTGGAGGACGCCCGGACGTTCGCGCGGGCCCTGCGCAAGGTCAACACTGCGGCGTCGCTCGCGCCGGTCCCGCAGGCCGGCCCTCCCGCGGGCGCGGAGGCCCGGCCCGGCTGGGTCGGGGGACGTTTCGCCCGGGGACACCACCAGGGGTGATCCGTTGAGCGAGACCGCCGGGCCGACGCCGCCCGAGCCGCTGCCCCGCGCCCCGCGCTACGGCGCCGCCAGCCTCGGCGAGGTGCTGCCCAGCGCCGCCGCCGTGCTGGGCGTCCCGGGCTACGCCAACACGCTCGGGCTGCCCGCCGCGCGCCGCGTCTGCGTCGTGATGGCCGACGGCCTCGGCAAGTCGCTGCTCGCGGCCCGCGGCGGCCACGCCCCGTTCCTGCGGCAGAAGCTGGCGGGCGCGAGGACGCTGGACGCGGCCTTCCCCACCACGACGGCGGCCTCGCTCGCCACCCTCGGCACCGGGCTTCCGCCCGGGCGGCACGGCATCGTCGGCTACGACGTCGCCGACCCCGAGGGGCGCCGCACCGTCAACATGCTCGGCGGCTGGCCGGAGGACCTCGACCCGCGGCGGTGGCAGCCGCACCCCACCGTGCTCCAGAACGCCGCCGGGCACGTGCACGTCGCCACCGTGAGCCTGCCGCAGTTCGCCGACAGCTCGCTGACGGCGGCCGCCCTGAGTGGAGGGGAGTTCGCGCCCGCGCGCACCGCGCAGGCCCGCGTGCGCGCCGCGTCGGAGATCCTCGCGCGCCATCCGCGCGTGCTGATGTACTGCTATTGGAACGAGCTGGACAAGGCCGGCCACCGCTTCGGCTGCGGCTCCCCGGAGTGGGGCGAGCAGCTCGAGGAGCTGGATTCCGCCATGCGCACCCTCGCGGGACGCCTGCCGGCCGGCACCCTGTTGCTGCTGACCGCCGACCACGGCATGGTCGATGTGCCGCCGAGCCAGCGGATCGACTACTCGCTCGACCCCGGGCTGGTCGAGGACGTCGAGCTGACGGCGGGGGATCCCCGGGCCGTCCAGCTGCACCTCGCGCCGGGCGCGGACGACGCCGCGCGGGAGCGGCTCGCGGCGCGCTGGAGGGCGGCCCACGGGAAGCGCGCGTGGGTCCTCACGCGGCGGGAGGCGATCGGCCACGGCCTTTTCGGCGACGTCGACCCGGCGGTCGAACCGCGGATCGGCGACGTGCTGGTGATGCCGACGCAGCCGATGGCCTTCTTCGACGGCCGCCGCGCTCCGGCCGCCGCGTTCGACATGGTCGGCCAGCACGGTTCGCTGACCCGCGCCGAGCGCGAGGTCCCGCTGCTGACGCTGGCCGCGCCCCGCGGCTGACCGGCCGACGCGACAACGCCATCCGTCCCGGAGGGCGGATGGCGTTGTCGCGTGGCGCGCCGCGGCGCTAGTCGTTCTTGCGGCCGAAGACGATCTCGTCCCAGCTCGGGACGGAGGAACGCTTGTGCTTGATCTTCTTCGGCTGCGCGTCGTCGTCGCTGTCGGACGCTTCGGGCCGCTCGCCGGCGTTCGTGTCCGGGGTCTCGCGCTGGAACCGCAGCGCGTGCACGTTCGGGACCACCGTGAACTCGGTGGTCTCGGTGCTGACGCCGTCATGCAGCTCGGGCAGGCCGTCGTCCTCCCGGCCGTCGCTGTCCGGGCCCACCAAGCCCAGCCGGCGGGCCTCGGCCTCGTCGGCGAACTCCTCGTCGCGCGGGTGCGCCGCGGGGATGGATCCCTTCGCGAGCATCGCGGCCAGCGCGTCGTCTCCCGCCTCGTCCGCGCCCAGGCGCTGCCCGCGGCGGGAGCGGAGGATGTCGAGGAACTCGTCCCGTTCGGCCTCGGTCGCGCCGGGGATCTCCGCCGCGGCCGCGCCGGCGTCCGCCTCGAAGTCGAAGGGATGGTCCGCGACCGCGCTCAGCCGCCGGCCGGAAACGGGGGAGTCCATGGGTTCGAGTTCGCTGAGGACCTGCGCCCAGCGGTTGGAGTTCTGCAGCGACTTGCGCGCCGGGTGGAACACCCAGTGGGCCGGCGGCTCCTCGCCGATGTTGGAGCGCGGGTTGGCGTCGGACACGTCGAAGCGGGCCACCACGTCCCAGGCGCCGTCGGAGCGGCGCCAGGCGTCCCACTCCAGGGTCGCCGGATCCACGCCGAAGCTGAGCAGGCGGAAGGCCACCATGTCGCCGAGGTTCGCCGGCCCGTCGCCGAAGGCCGAGCGGTAGCCGTCGTTCCCCAGCGGGCCCGAGACCTCCACGTTGCGGGCCTGCTGGGCCACGTATTCGCGCTCGGCGCGGACGGGGCCGTCGTAGCGCAGCACGTGGGCCAGGGGCACGCCGGACTCCTCGGCCACCTGCTCGGCCGTGGCTCCGGAGCGGATCCGCGCTTGGATTTCGCGCGGGGCAAGCGTCGCGGCCGCCTGGTCGGCGGCCGGCGCGGCCGGCCGGCCGATCGGCCGCGCCGTCGCGGCGCGCAGCGCCTCGTCGATCCGCAGCACGAAGCCGGAACCGTCCTCACTGCTCAACAGCAGGTGCTCGCCATTCTCATGGACACCTACCAGCCTGAGTTGCCGCATGAAATCCCTCCACCATCACGTCACGTTCTCCCACAGCACTCTGCCACCGTGGCCGCCGTTCTCCTACGATATCCCGAGGTGTGGCGCGGATACTTCGGGCGGCCCCGGGATGGCCCCCGCGGGGCCGGCCCCGGCGACCCCGGGAATGATTGGATTTTTGCCCCGCGATGGTGAACAATCTGTGCGTCACGGGCACAAATCGGCCCGCGGCGGCGTTGTACGTCGCGGAACCGGGAAGCCGGGCCGCCGCTCGCGTCCCGCCCCCGGGACAGCCGACCCGTCCACCGCCCAGACATGGATTTCGCGCAGGCAGGGACCGGCGCGGACCAGCACTGCTGTTGATACCGGAGCGTGATTGAGAAACTATGGCGACCGACTACGATGCGCCGCGGAAAAACGAGGACGAACTCAGCGAGGACTCCCTCGATGAGCTGAAGGGGCGACGCACCGACAAGCAGTCCGCCGTCGTCGACGAGGACGAGGCCGAAACCGCCGACAGCTACGAGCTGCCGGGCGCGGACCTCTCCGGCGAGGAGCTGCTGGTGCGGGTGCTGCCGGCGCAGGCCGACGAGTTCACCTGCGCCTCGTGCTTCCTGGTGCGCCACCGCTCGCAGGTGGCCAAGGAAAAGGGCGGCCTGCTGTACTGCAAGGACTGCGAGGGCTAGGAGCCCGCGGACGCCCAGACCCGGCGGAAACACCAACGGCGACGCCCCGAGCGGATCGGGGCGTCGCCGTCGTCGTGTGTCGGGCGCCGCGCGACGACGGCGCGGAAGACCTAGGCCCGCACGGAATCCAAGGCCGCCACGAGTTCTTCCGGGCGGCGGGTGGAGGCCAGCCAATACGGGGTGGTGTCCTGCGGGTCGGTGATCTCGATCCTGACCACAGGGTCGATCCACCCGCGCAGGCACAGGAACGCGGTGGCGTTCAGCCCGCGGCCGCGCTGGAACGTGGCGTCCTCGCCGCGGTGTCCCGAGACCTCGCCCACGAACTCGCGCTCGATGGTCGCCCGGCCCACGCGCAGCGAGTCGGAGGTCACCGTCACGGCCGGCGTCGAGACCGTCAGGAGGACGATGAGCAGCAGCACGACGGCGATTCCCGCCACGATCCCCGCGGTGATGCTCACCGGGGCCAGCGCGACGAAGCCGGCGGCTCCGGTGCCCAGCACCAGCAGCCAGATCCACCAGGCCGGCCACAGCTTCTCGTGGAAAAGTGGCGCGGGGGAGGGGGACGAAGAGGATTCAGACATACCCCCACCTTATTCGCCCGGGGGAGGTGCGTCCGCGTTGGGCGTCCGGGCGAAGGCCGCTAGAGTGAAGTCGACCATCCCCGACCCTTGGAGAGCCCGGCGACCATGCCCGAGCAGTCGAACACCCCGCTGGACGTGCAACTGAAGATGCTGGACCCGGCGCTCGAGCCGCCGTCGTACGCCCACCCGGGCGACGCCGGGGCGGACCTGCGGACCCGCGAGGACGTCACGCTGGCTCCGGGGGAGCGCCGGCTGGTGCCGACCGGGGTCTCCATCGCGCTGCCGTTCGGGTACGTGGCGCTGGTCCACCCGCGGTCGGGGCTGGCGACGCGGCACGGCCTCACGATCGTCAACGCCCCCGGCACCGTTGACGCGGGCTACCGCGGCGAGATCTCGGTGACCCTGCTCAACACCGACCGCGACGAGCCCGTGCGCCTGGCGCGCGGGGACCGGATCGCGCAGCTCGTGATCCAGCGCGTCGAGACGGCCCGGTTCCTAGCCGTCGACGAGCTTCCCGACTCCGCGCGCGGGGCAGGCGGCTTCGGATCCACCGGCGGCTTCGGCCCGGCCGGCGGACCGCCCGCGGCCATTCCCTCCAGCTGACACCGACCCCGCCGCGGCCGCAGCCGGCCCGGCACGCAACGCCAGGCCGCCGGCCGGCAAGGAGCAACCCATGATCTTCAAGCGGAACAAGAAGAACGACGACGTCGCCTCGCGGGGCGCTTCCGGCGACGCCGCCGAGAACCCCGGCGCGGCCGACAACCCCGACGCGGCCGCGTCCGACGCCACCGCGGTGGCGCCCGGCGTCGCGGCGCCGGCCGCGCCCGCCGGAACGGCCGCCGCCGGAGCCGCGGCGGCGGACGGCGGGGCTGCCGGCGGTCCCGCAAGCGGCCCTTTCGACGCGGACGCCGACGAGGTCCCGGACCACGCCGCCTTCGTCGATCTCGGGGCGCTCCTGGTCGAGCCCGTCGAGGGAATGCAGCTGCGGCTCGAGGTCGAGGACCAGACGAAGCGCGTCGTGGCCGTGGCGCTCGAACTGGACGGCTCGCGGCTGCAGCTCCAGGTCTTCGCGGCGCCGAAGTCCGACAGCCTGTGGCCGGGCATCTCGGAGCAGATCGCCGCCGGCATCGTCGGGCAGGGCGGCAAGGTCGACCGCGTGCAGGGACGCTTCGGCGAGGAGCTGGTCGCGCGCGTGCCGTCGGCGGCGCCGGACGGGACGCAGGGCTTCATGGTCGCCCGCTTCATCGGCATCGACGGGCCGCGCTGGTTCCTCCGCGGCGTCGTCGGCGGCCCGGCGACGCTGGACCGCGCGCAGGCCGGGCGCCTCGAGGACCGCATCGCCCGGCTGATCGTCGTGCGCGGGGACCAGCCCATGCCGCCGGCCGAGCTGCTGCCCCTGAAAATGCCGGCGGGCGCCGTCGTCCGACCGGACAACGGCACCCAGCACAGCGCGGACGGGCGACCGATCGGGCGCCCCGAGCGCGGGCCGGAAACCACCCACATTGGCTAGCGAGGCCTCCGGCGCCGCGCGTTGCTCCCGCCTGGAGCAGCTGCCCCGGCGCGGGCGGGTCCTCGCGGTGGGGTACGTCGAGAACATCCGCATCCTCCCCGCCGACCGGGCGCCGAATTTCGCCGCCAGCCTCGTGGACGCCCCGGCGCCCCCGGGCGGGCGCCGCCGGCCCGCGCCGCGCGTCCAGCTCGTCTGGAACGGGCAGCGGCGCGTTCCCGGCATCGGCGCGGGCACACGACTGCGCTTCGAGGGCATGATCGCCGACGTCGACGGCGTGCCCACCATCTACAACCCGCGCTACGAGATCCTCCCGGGCGCCGACGAGGAAGCGGAGCAGACCACATGAGCGAGTCGACACCCCCAGGCGGCCCTTCCCCGGAGGAGTTGGCCCGCCGCATGGCCGCGGGCTCGGGCATCCACCGCGGCGAGGACGGGCAGGTCGACGTCCTGAAGACCGTCGGCGGAATCCGGGGCCTGCTGGAGAGCCTGCTGCCGGGGCTCGTGTTCCTCGTCGTCTTCACCGCGACGCAGGCCCTGAACCCGGCGCTGATCGGCTCGCTCGTCGTCGCCGCGGTCTTCACCGTCGTGCGGCTCGCGCAGCGCACGCCGGTGACGCAGGCGCTGGCCGGGCTCGTCGGCGTCGCCATCTGCGCGCTGGTCTCCCGCAGCACCGGCGAGGCCAAGGACTACTACGTCGTCGGTTTCTACACCAACGCCGCCTACGGCCTGGCCATGGGCCTGTCCGTCGCGCTGCGCTGGCCCCTCATGGGACTGGTCTTCGGGTTCGTCCGCGGCGAGGGCATCGAGTGGCGGAAGGACCGGCTGCGGCTGCGGGCCTATGCGCTGGCCACGTGGATCCTCGTCGGCATGTTCGCCTTCCGGCTGGCCGTCCAGTTGCCGCTCTACTACGCGGACCAGGTCGGTGCCCTCGGCGCGGCCCGGCTGGTGATGGGCGTCCCGCTGTACGCGATGGCTCTGTGGATCGCCTGGTCGGTGTCCCGCCCGGTCGCCGCGGACGGGCGTCCGGAGCGTCCGGCCCGCTAGTTCGCCGGGGCCCCGCCGGCCGCGCCCGGGGTCCCGCCGCCACCGGGACCGGCGTCGGCCGCGGCCTCGGTCCCGCCCGGCCGCAGGACCGAGCGCAGCTCGTTCTCCGCGGCGATCGTGGTGATGAAGAAGAGCTCGTCGCCGCTCTCGATGACGTCGTCCGCGCTCGGGGTGATGGGGGTGTCGTCGCGCAGGATCGCGACCACCGTTGAGTCGTCCGGCCACTCGACCTGGCCGAGCATGGTGCCGATGAGGCCGGAGTCGTGGGGCACGGTGAACTCCACCATGGACACCGCGCCGGTCTGCAGCGTCATAAGGCGCACCAGGTCGCCGACCTCGACGGCCTCCTCGACCAGGGCGGTCATCAGGCGCGGCGTGTTGACGGCGACGTCGACGCCCCACGCGTCGTCGAACATCCAGTCGTTCTTCGGGTTGTTGACCCGGCCGACCGTGCGGCCGACACCGAACTCGCTCTTGGCGAGCAGCGAGACCACCAGGTTGACCTTGTCGTCGCCCGTCGCCGAGACCACCACGTCCACGGTGTCGAGCCCGGCCTCCTTGAGCGTGGTCAGCTCGCAGGCGTCGCCGAAGAGCCACCGCGCCCCGAGCAGGCCGCTGCGCCCCACCACCTCGGGCTTCTCGTCGATCAACAGGACCTCGTGACCATGGGCCAGCAGTTCCCGCGCGATCGAGGAGCCGACGCTTCCCGCCCCGACGATGATGACCTTCACAGCCCGTTCTCCGATGCCTCGTGGTCCGGCGACGCCGCGGGCGCCTTGGACAGGATCCGGTCGATCTCCGCCGTGGAGTCCACCGGCATGATGGCGTGCAGCACGTCCCCCTCCTGGAGGCGGGCGTCCCGCGCGGGGATCATGCCCTCGCCGAAGCGCGTCAGGTAGGCCACGCGCAGACCGGCGGCCTCCTCGATCTCCTCCAGGCCGCGCCCGTACCAGCCGTCGTGGACGGTGACCTCGCCCA
Organism: Arthrobacter halodurans; assembly: GCF_041877255.1. NCBI lineage: Bacteria > Bacillati > Actinomycetota > Actinomycetes > Micrococcales > Micrococcaceae > Arthrobacter > Arthrobacter halodurans. The sequence goes on along the minus strand of NZ_JBHDLJ010000001.1, from coordinate 401,927 downwards.
GCAGGAGGCGGCCCGAGGCCTCGCGGAAGTCTCCGTTGATGCCCTGCTCGGGCAGGATGCGGCGCAGCACCTGGTCGGCGCTCCAGCGCACCGCGGCCACCGTGGGGATGCCGAGGCGCTGGTAGATCTCCGCCCGGCCCGGGTCGTAGATCCGCGCCACCACGTTGGGCACGTGGTAGGTCTCCCGCGCCACCCGGGTGGCCAGGATGTTCGAGTTGTCGCCGCTGGAGACCGCCGCGAACGCGTACGCGTCGGCGATGTCGGCCCGTTCGAGGGTCTCCCGGTCGAAGCCCACGCCCGTGACCTTTCGGCCGGCGAAGCCGCGGCGCAGCCGGCGGAAGGCGCGCTCGTCCTGGTCGATGATGGCGACGGTGTGCCCCGCGTCGTCCAGGGTGTGGGCGAGGGTGACGCCGACGCGTCCGCAACCCATGATGACGAAGTGCGCCACGAACCGCTCCGAACTCTCTAGCCATGGGGCCCGCGGCGGTGCGCGGGATCCCCGATTCCTGCGCCCAGTCTTGCACGATTCGCCGTGCGCGGGGGGGGCGCGGGGGCCGCGTCGTATGACAGGGGACCCCGCACGGGCTAACTTTGACTGGTGCTCACGTTCCTCGACGCGCTTAAACGGATCCTGGTGGGCAAGCCCTTCCGGACCGAACGGCTGAAGCAGGCGCCCCTGCGCCGCCGGCTGGCGCTGCCCCTGCTGTCCTCCAACGCGCTCTCCTCCGTCGCCTACGCGCCCGACGAGGTGCTGTTGACCCTCGCCATCGCCGGGATCTCCGCCATCTACCTGTCTCCGCTGGTCGGCGTCGCGGTGATGGCCGTGATGCTCGTGATCATCGCCTCCTACCGCCAGTCCGTGAAGGCCTACCCGTCCGGCAAGGGCGACTACGAGATCGCCAGCGTCAACCTGGGTCCGCGCGCCGGCACCACGGTCGCCGCCGCGCTGCTGGTCGACTTCGTGCTCACCGTCGCCGTGTCGATGTCCTCCGCGGCGCACTACATCGTCGCGGCGTTCCCGGCGCTGGCCGGCCGGCATTCGCTGATCGCGTGCGCCGGCGTCGTGCTGCTGGCCCTGATCAACCTGCGGGGACTCGGCCGCTCGCGGCTGGGCAACGCCCTGCCGACCTACCTGTTCGTCGGCGGGATGCTGCTGATGATCGTGGTCGGCTCCGTCTCCGCGGCGCTGGGCACCCTCGGACGCGCGCCCAGCGCGGCGTTCGAGATCGTCCCCGAGGCGGGGTACGAGGCGGGCCTGACCGGGTTCCTCGGCGCGCTGCTGATCCTGCGGGCCTTCTCCACCGGGTCCGCCGCGCTGACCGGGATCGAGGCCCCCATCAGCAACGTGCACACGCTCGCCCCGCCGCGGGCCCGCAACGCGGCCTCGATCCTGCTCTGGCTCGGCGTCGCGGCGACGGCGCTGACGCTGGGCACCATGTTCCTGGCCCGGGCCACCGGCGTGCACGTCGTGGAGGATCCGGCCCGCAACCTCCGGCTCGACGGCGGGCCGATCCCGGACGGCTACGTGCAGAACCCGGTCGTCGGCCAGCTCGCGAACGCCATCTTCGGGCAGGGCAGCGTCGGCTTCTACGTCATCGTCGCGCTGACGGCGTCCGTCCTGTGGATGGCGGGGCATGCGGCGTTCAAGTCCTTCCCGAACCTCGCCTCGCACCTGGCCACCGACGGCTACCTGCCCCGCCAGCTGCGCACGCGCGGCGACCGTCTGGGCTTCAGCAACGGCATCATCGCGCTCGGCATCGCCGCCCTGATCCTCGTGGCCGCCTTCGACGCGCACGTGGCCACGCTCATCCAACTCTACGTCGTCGGGGTGTTCGTCTCCTTCACGCTGAGCCAGCTCGGCATGGTCCGGCACTGGGGGCGCCAGCTGGCCAGCACCGCGGACCGCCGGGTCCGCCTGCGCATCCAGCGCTCCCGGGCGCTCAACCTGGTCGGCTTCGTGCTCGCCGCCGCCGTGCTGGCGATCGTGCTGGCCACGAAGTTCATCTTCGGCGCCTGGCTGGCCGTCCTCGGGATCGCGGGCCTCTACCTGGTGATGTACACCATCAGCGAGCACTACAAGGCCGTGGACCGGGAGCTCGCGATCGACGACTCCGCGTCGGCGAAGGCGCTGCCGGCCCGCGTCCACGCGCTGATCCTCGTCTCCACGCTGCGCAAGCCGGTGCTCCGGGCCGTCGCGTTCGCCCGCGCGGGGCGGCCCTCCAAGCTCGACGCCGTGATCGTGGACATCGACGAGGAGAAGACGGCGCGCACGGTCGCCGAGTGGGACCGGCTCGGCATCCCGGTGCCGCTCACCGTGCTGGCGTCCCCCTACCGCGAGACCGCCGCGCCGATCATCGACTACATCAAGGGCATCAAGCGGGACTCCCCGCGCGACCTCGTGGTGGTCTACATCCCCGAGTACGTCGTGGGACGCTGGTGGGAGCAGCTGGTGCACAACCAGACGGCGCTGCGCATCAAGGCGCGACTCCACTTCGAACCGGGCGTGGTCGTGGCCAGCGTCCCGTGGCAGCTGTCCGAATCCACCCACGGGCGGGCGCTGTTCGAGCACCCCCACGACCCGCCGGCCGCCGCATCCGCGGCCGCCGGGGCGGACGGGCCCTCCGCGGGGGCCGGCCCGCGCGACGAATCCACCACCACCGGCCGGAGGCCCTCATGACCGACCACCCCACACCCCGCGAGACGGGGTCCGCCGAGACGCGTCCCCACGAGACGGCGCCCATCGAGACGGCGCCCGGCGAGACGCTGGAACTACGCGTGGGGGCGCCCGCGCACGGCGGCCACTTCGTGGCGCGCCACGAGGGCCGCGTGGTCTTCGTCCGCCACGCGCTGCCCGGTGAGCTCGTGCGCGCCCGGATCTCCGCCGGCGAGCCCGGGGCCCGCTACTGGCGGGCCGACGCGGTCGAGGTGCTCGAGCCCTCGGAGCACCGCGTCGCGCACCCCTGGCCCGCGGCGGACGCCCTCCTATCCGCCGGGTCCGGGACCCCTCCGGTCGGCGGGGCCGAGTTCGGCCACGCCGCGCTCGGGCACCAGCGCGAACTCAAGTCCCTGGTCTTCCGCGAGCAGCTCTCGCGGCTCGGCGGGGTGGATCCCGACGCGATCGGCTTCGGTGGCACCCAGGCGCCGACGGGCGAGCGCGCCGATGGGCTCGCGTGGCGCACCCGGGCGTCCTTCTCGGTCGACGGGCAGGGCCGCCTGGCCATGCACGCCTTCCACTCGGACCGGCTGATCCCCGTCCGGGAGATGCCGCTGGCGGTCGACGCCGTCAACGGCCTGCGGTTATGGGAGATTCCGCTGCCCGGGATCGAGCGCGTGGAGGTCGCCGCGCCGGCGTCCGGCTCCGCGCCGCTGGTGCTCTTCGTCGAGGCCGCCGGCGCGAAACCCGGCGCGGCCGACCGCGCCGCGCGGCGCCTGCCCGAGGGCGTGTCGGCCGCGGCGCTGACCCAGGAGGCGGGCGGCGCCGCGGACGGCGCCGGGTCGCTGCGGAGGCTGAGGGGCCGCACCTGGGTGGCCGAGACCGCCTGGGGGCACGACTACCGGGTGACGGGCGAGGGCTTCTGGCAGATCCACCGGCTGGCCCCCGAGACCCTGGTCGAGGAGGTGCTCGGTCTCCTGGACCCGCGTCCCGGGCAGCGGATCGCCGACCTCTACGCCGGCGCGGGGCTGTTCACCGTGCCGCTCGCCGAGGCCGTCGGGCCGTCCGGCGAGGTGCTCTCCATCGAGGGCGCTCCCGGGACCAGCCGCGACGCCCGGCGCAACCTCCATGGCCGCCCGCAGGCCGTGGTGGTCGAAGGACGCGTCGAGAAGCGGCTCCCGGTTCCGGGCGCCGGCGCCGGCGCGGACGGCGGCGGGGCGGACGACGGCGGGGCCCCGTTCGACGGCGTCGTGCTGGATCCGCCGCGCGCGGGGGCCGGCCGCGCCGCCGTCGCGCGCATTGCCCGGGCCCGGCCCGGGCGTATCGCCTACGTCTCCTGCGACCCGGCCGCGTTCGCCCGCGACGTGTCCGACTTCGCCCGGCACGGCTATGCCCTGCGCTCCGCGCGCGTGCTGGACCTCTACCCGCACACGCACCACATGGAGACCGTGGGGCTGTTGGTGCGCGCGTAGCCAGACGCGGCCGACGGGAGGGTCCCGCGGGTCCGGGCCTTCGCCCGGCGACGGACCCGTCGCGCCGGGCACCGACGTGCCCGGCACCGACGTGCCTAGGCCTCGATGCGCAGCAGCAGCTCGCGCAGCCGGTCGACGAGCTGCTGCCGGTCGTCGGCGCGGACGGCGTCCAGGAGCCCGTGCTCGATGCGCAGGAGCTCGACGAACGCCGCGTCGACGATCCGCCGTCCCTCCGGGCGGAGCCGGACCCAGACGATGCGCGCGTCCTCCGGGTCCGCGGAGCGGCCCACCAGACCGCGGGCCGCCAGCCGGTCGACGCGGCTGGTCATGGTGCCCGAGGTCACGAGGTTCTCCTTGGCCAGCGCACCGGCGGTCAGCGCGCCGTCCGGACTGCGCCGGATGGCCGCGAGGACGTCGAAGTCCCCGAGCTGCAGGCCGTGGGCGGCCAAGGCGTTGCGTCGGAGCGCGTCGAAGCGCTGGGCCAGCCGGCCGATCCGGCTGAAGACGCCCATCGGCTCGACGTCCTCGGAGGGCATCGCGCGCCGCCACCCGTCGACGATTTCGTCCACGGCATCCATGTTCGGGTCCATGCGCCCAGGGTCCTTTCGCCTCGATCCCACGGGACCACAGTATCTTGACATCAAGATATCCGGGAAGTACCGTGGACGATAAATCTTGATGTCAAGAGATCCCCGGTGGGGGTTGCGGAAATCACAGCGCGACTAGACTGGCAGCAGCTCTGCCGCGATGGATCGCGAACCGGCCAGTGAGGAAGTCCTTACTGGCGCCGGCCGCACGCGTGCAACCAAGATGAAATTCTGGCGAGAGGAGTCCCAATGAGCAATGTGGACAGCTTTGGGGCCAAGGGCGTACTGGACGTCAATGGCAACGAATACGAAATTTTCCGGCTGAAGGCCGTCGAGGGCTCGGAGAGCCTTCCGTACAGCCTCAAGATCCTTCTGGAGAACCTGCTCCGGACGGAGGACGGCGCCAACATCACCGCCGACCACGTGCGGGCGCTGGCCGAGTGGGACGCGAACGCGCAGCCCAACACGGAGATCCAGTTCACCCCGGCCCGCGTCATCATGCAGGACTTCACGGGCGTCCCCTGCGTCGTGGACCTCGCCACCATGCGCGAGGCCGTGAAGGACCTGGGCGGGGACCCCAAGCGGGTCAACCCGTTGGCGCCGGCCGAGATGGTCATCGACCACTCCGTGCAGATCGACGTGTTCGGCAACGCCGGCGCGCTCGAGCGCAACATGGAGATCGAGTACCAGCGCAACGGCGAGCGCTACCAGTTCCTGCGCTGGGGCCAGACCGCGTTCGACGACTTCAAGGTGGTGCCCCCGGGCACCGGGATCGTCCACCAGGTCAACATCGAGTTCCTGGCCCGCACCGTGATGACCCGCGAGGTCGACGGCGTGCTGCGCGCCTACCCCGACACCTGCGTCGGCACCGACTCGCACACCACGATGGTCAACGGCATGGGCGTGCTCGGCTGGGGCGTCGGCGGCATCGAGGCCGAGGCCGCGATGCTCGGCCAGCCCGTGTCCATGCTGATCCCGCGCGTCGTGGGCTTCAAGCTCTCCGGCAACATCCCGGCCGGAGCGACCGCCACCGACGTGGTGCTCACGATCACCGAGATGCTGCGCAAGCACGGCGTCGTCGGCAAGTTCGTCGAGTTCTACGGCGAGGGCGTCGCCGCCGTGCCGCTGGCCAACCGCGCCACCATCGGCAACATGAGCCCGGAGTTCGGCTCCACGGCCGCAATGTTCCCGATCGACGACGTGACGCTTGACTACCTGCGCCTGACCGGCCGCCCGGCCGAGAACGTGGCGCTGGTCGAGTCCTACGCCAAGGAGCAGGGCCTGTGGCACGACCCGTCCCGCGAGCTGCGCTTCTCCGAGTACCTGGAGCTGGACCTGTCCACGGTCGTGCCGTCCATCGCCGGGCCGAAGCGTCCGCAGGACCGCATCCAGCTCACGGATGCCAAGGAGCAGTTCCGCAAGGACATCCAGAACTACGCCTCGGCCGACGCCGACGCGCTGGGCATCGGACGGCCCTCGAAGGACGTGCCGGTGACGATGGCCGATGGGTGCGAGTTCTCGCTGGACCACGGCATCGTCTCGATCGCCTCCATCACCTCGTGCACCAACACGTCCAACCCGTCGGTCATGCTGGCCGCGGCACTGCTGGCGCGCAACGCCGTCGACAAGGGTCTGGCGTCCAAGCCGTGGGTCAAGACCTCCGTCGCCCCGGGCTCGAAGGTCGTCACCGACTACTACGAGAAGTCCGGTCTCACGCCGTACCTGGAGAAGCTCGGCTTCTTCATCGTCGGCTACGGCTGCGCCACCTGCATCGGCAACTCGGGCCCGCTGGAGCCGGAGATCTCCGAGGCCATCCAGGCCAACGACCTCTCCGTCACCTCGGTGCTCTCGGGCAACCGCAACTTCGAGGGCCGGATCAACCCGGACGTGAAGATGAACTACCTGGCGTCCCCGCCGCTGGTCATCGCCTACGCGTTGGCCGGCACGATGGACTTCGACTTCGAGACGGACCCGCTGGGCCAGGACGACGCCGGCACCGACGTCTTCCTGCGCGACATCTGGCCGAACCCGGTCGAGGTCCAGCAGGTCATCGACGCCTCGATCGACGAGGGCATGTTCGCCAAGGGCTACGAGGGCGTCTTCGACGGCGACGACCGCTGGAAGGCCCTGGAGACCCCGGCGGGCGACACCTTCGCCTGGGCCGAGGACTCCACGTACGTGCGCAAGCCCCCGTACTTCGAGGGCATGAAGTCGACGCCGGATCCGGTCGAGGACATCGCCGGCGCCCGCGTGCTGCTCAAGCTGGGCGACTCGGTCACCACCGACCACATCTCCCCGGCCGGCTCGTTCAAGTCGGACACCCCCGCGGGCCAGTACCTGCTGGAGAACGGCGTGGACCGCAAGGACTTCAACTCCTACGGCTCCCGCCGTGGCAACCACGAGGTCATGATCCGCGGCACGTTCGCGAACATCCGCATCCGCAACCAGATCCTGGACGGCGTCGAGGGTGGCTTCACCCGCGACTTCACGCAGGAGGGCGCGCCGCAGGCCTATGTCTACGACGCCGCGCAGAACTACGCCGCGGCCGGCGTCCCGCTGGTGGTCATCGCCGGCAAGGAGTACGGCTCCGGATCGTCCCGCGACTGGGCCGCCAAGGGCACCGCGCTGCTGGGCGTCAAGGCCGTCATCGCCGAGAGCTACGAGCGCATCCACCGGTCCAACCTCATCGGCATGGGCGTCCTGCCGCTGCAGTTCCCGGCCGGCGAATCGGCCGCGACCCTTGGGCTGACGGGCACGGAGACGTTCTCTGTCGCGGGCGTGACCGAGCTGAACAACGGCACCACGCCGAAGACGCTCACGGTCACGGCCACCGCGGAGGACGGCACGTCGAAGTCCTTCGACGCCGTGCTGCGCATCGACACCCCCGGCGAGGCGGACTACTACCGCAACGGCGGAATCCTGCAGTACGTGCTGCGCCAGATCTCCGCTTCCTAGCGGAGACACCCCACCGCGGGGGCGGGCGTCCGGGACACCGGACGCCCGCCCCCGCGGCGTTTAACCCGGCGCGGCGGGGCCCGTCCGGGAATCGTGGGAGCGGCCGGGCGGTAGGATTGTCGGACGCTTCACGAACTGAAAGGACGCGCCCCGTGGGACTTCTGGAGACCATCGACGACCCGCGGGACCTGCGCGGGCTGGGCATGGCCCGCATGAAGGAGCTCGCCGCGGAGATCCGCGGGTTCCTCATCGCCAACGTCGCGCGCACGGGCGGTCACCTGGGCCCGAACCTCGGCGTCGTGGAGCTGACCCTGGGCATCCACCGCGTCTTCGACTCCCCGCGCGACTCGATCGTGTTCGACACGGGCCACCAGTCCTACGTGCACAAGCTCCTGACGGGGAGGCGCGACTTCTCGACGCTCCGGCAGGAGGGTGGCCTGGCCGGCTACCCGGACCGCTCCGAGTCCATCCACGACGTCGTCGAAAGCTCGCACGCCTCCAGCTCGCTGTCCTGGGCGGACGGCATCTCCCGCGCCCGGCAGCTCACGGGCGAGGGCGAGCGCTATGTCGTCGCCGTCGTCGGCGACGGCGCGCTGACCGGCGGCATGGCGTGGGAGGCGGTGAACAACATCGCCGCGGACAAGGACCGCCGCGTCGTGATCGTCGTCAACGACAACGGGCGCTCCTACGCCCCGACCATCGGCGGGCTCGCCGACCAGCTGGCCGGGTTGCGCCAGACCCTGGACAAGGTCCGCACGCACAAGGCCTACGAGGGCACGCTGGACTTCTGGAAGCAGCGGCTCCAGGAGGGCGGCGCCGTCAGCCGCTTCACCTACAAGAGCCTGCACGCCACGAAGAAGGGCATCAAGGACTGGTGGGCCCCGCAGGGCCTGTTCGAGGACCTCGGCATGAAGTACATCGGTCCCGTCGACGGGCACAACCAGGCCGCCGTCGAGGAGGCGCTGCAGCTCGCGCGCAGCTACCGGGGTCCGGTGATCGTGCACGCGCTGACCGAGAAGGGCCGGGGCTACGCCCCGGCGCGCGCCCACGAGGCGGACCAGTTCCACGCCGTCGGCGTGATCGACCCGGAGACGGGGGAGTCCGTCGAACGGCCCGGCGCCCAGTCCTGGACCAGCGTCTTCGGCGAGGAGATCGCCGACATCGCCGACGAGCGCGCGGACATCGTCGGGATCACCGGCGCCATGCTTATCCCCGTGGGACTCAAGACCATGGCCGAGCGGCACCCCGCCCGCGTGGTCGACGTCGGCATCGCCGAGCAGCACGCGCTGACCAGCGCCGCGGGCATGGCCTTCGGTGGCCTGCACCCGGTGGTCGCCCTCTACGCGACGTTCCTGAACCGCGCCTTCGACCAGCTGCTGATGGACGTGGCCCTGCACGGGGCCGGGGTCACCGTGGTGCTGGACCGCGCCGGCGTCACCGGACCCGACGGCCCCAGCCACCACGGCATGTGGGACCTTTCGCTGCTGCAGATAGTGCCGGGCCTGCACCTGGCCGCCCCCCGGGACGCCACGCGCCTGCGCGAGGAGCTGCGCGAGGCCGTCGCGGTCTCGGACGCGCCCACCGTCCTGCGCTTCTCCAAGGGGTCCGTCGGCGCCGAGATCGAGGCGGTCGAGCGGCTGCACGACGGCGTCGACATCCTCGCCCGGCACGGCGACGGCGAGGAGCGCGACGTGCTGATCGTCGCCGTCGGATCCATGGCCGACATGGCCCTGGACGTAGCCGGGCGGCTCGCGGACCAGGGGGTCACCTCCACCGTCGTCGACCCGCGCTGGGTCCTGCCCGTTCCGCGGTCGATCATCGGCCTGGCGGCCCGCCACCGGATCGTGGTGAGCATCGAGGACGGCGTGAAGGCCGGCGGGGTCGGCTCGCGCATCCGCCAGGAGATGCGCGCCGCCGGCGTGGACACGGCGCTGAACGAGGTCGGGCTGCCGGTCGAGTTCCTGCAGCACGGCTCCCGCAACCAGGTGCTCGCGCGCGTCGGGATGACCGCCCCGAGGATCGCCCAGGACACGCTGGCCCAGGTGCTCGGCACCAAGGTGCCGTTCGCCCGCCCCCGCCCGGGCCAGGACCTGCCCACCGGCCAGATCCCCCAGCTGTGAGCCTTCCCGGCACGCTGGCCGGCGGCCCGGACGGCATCGCGCCCGGCGATCTGGTGGTGGCCCGCGCGTGGAAGTACGACGGCGCGGCACACTGGGTGGTTCCGGGCCGCTACCTCGGCGCCGACGAGCACGGCCACTGGGTCTTCCAACCGCGCGGATCGTTCGTGGCGCGGCCGGGGCTCGGCTTCATGGCCGCGTCCGACGCCGTCTGCCTCTTCCCGCACGCGGGCAGTTGGGTCGCCACGTTCTACGACGACGAGCACCCCGACGGCTGCCTCGTCTACGTCGACATCTCCACCGGTTTGGGCTGGCGACCGCTGCGGCCCGCCGGCTGGGAGGCGAACTCCATTGACATGGACCTGGACGTGGTCCGCTTCGCCGGCCGCCCGGCCTTCGTCGACGACGAGGACGAGTTCGCCGAGCACACCGTGACCAAGTCCTACCCCGCCGGCCTCGCCGCGGACATGCGCGCCGCGTGCGCGTCCGTCCACCGGGCCGTCTCCGCCGGCGCCGCGCCCTTCGGCGGCACCGCCGCGGGCTGGTTCGCCGCCGGCCGCCGCGCCGCCCCCACGACCACCGAGCACCACCCCGAGGAGACACCGTGAGCATCATCCGCCAGTACCGCCGCGACGAAGACGGCACCCTGCAGTTCCGGGAGGCGTGGTTCGAGGAGTTCGACGGCGACGCGTTGGGCGAGTTCGTCGTCAACCACGGGACCGTCGGCCACCAGTCGAAGACCCAGCAGGCCAAGGACGTGGATGCGGAGGCCGGGGCCGCCCTGATGGCCGCGTTCGCCGAGCAGTGCGCCGAGGACGGCTTCGCCGAGATCCCCGCGGGGGAGCAGCACTGGGTGATCGCGCAGTATGCGCTCAAGAGCACCGCCGGGACCGGACGGGACAACTACCTGCGCGACCAGGCAGTCGAGGCCATCACCGGCCATCTCGCCTGGCGCGGGCTGGGCACCGTGGAGTCCACCGACTTCGCGCCCGGCCGGCTGAACATCAGGATCCTCTCCCCGGAACCGGCCAAGGCAGTCTCCGCGATCAAGACCTGCATCCGGGAGGCGAAGCTGGACTACACGAAGCTCTCGATCGCCGTCGGCGCGCCCGGGGACGTCGAGAACCTCAAGCAAAAGCATCCGATGCCGCCCACCGGGCGGTTCACGCTCGCCTGAGTTGGGTGAGCTGAATGGAGCCGAGCCAAGCCGGACGTGCGGCAGCGGGCCGGACACGCGGCAGGTGACCGTGCACGCGGAAGGGGGCCGGCTCTTGGCGAGCCGGCCCCCTTCGGAGCTGTGTGCCCGCGCGGCGCGCGGGCGGCGGGGCTAGGAGGCCCGGCGGGCCCGGGCGGCGCGTCGCTTGAGGGCGCGGCGCTCGTCCTCGCTCATTCCGCCCCAGACGCCCGCGTCCTGACCGGATTCGATGGCCCACTGCAGGCAGGTCTCGATCACCGGGCAGCGACGGCAGACGCTCTTCGCCTCTTCGATCTGGAGCAGGGCCGGTCCGGTGTTCCCCACGGGGAAAAACAGTTCGGGGTCCTTGTCCAGGCAGGCTGCGCGACTACGCCAATCCATGCTCGCTGATGCTCCTTGTACGTTGGTGTCAGGGGTCCCGGCACCGAGAAACGTGGGCCGGGATGCGGCAGGTGCGGAAACGGGGCATTGCGATGCGTCCGCGCAACTGCCTATTCAGGTTGTCACGTTGCGGGGGGCTAAACAAGGGCTTCCCCTAAGTTTCCACACCGGTAACTTGAGGCATTCGTCACAAGCCGCTATCGTTCCACCGATTTGTGTAATTCGGGCCATTGGGAGGGAGCGCCCGCGCTCCGGTAGATTTCCCGTGTGATCTCCGAGCCGAATGCCGACCAGACCGCCCCCCTCCCGCGACCGGCCTCCATCGTCGCGATCGCGGGGCTCCTGGCGCTGGAAGCGGTCGGGGTCCTTGCCGCGGCCCTCTGGTACCTCTCCCAGTTGGGGGCTCCCGGGCCGGTGCCCCTCGGGGGCAGGATCTTCATGCTGGCGCTGCTCGTCGGAGCCGCCGTCTGGCAGGCCGCCGTCGCGCTGAACGTCTTCCGCGGCCGCCCGTGGACCCGGGCCGCGGCGTTGGTCTGGCAGGTCTTCCAGGTGATCTTCGCCGTGCCCCTGATCGGCGGCGCGACCACCCTCGCCGGCGTCGGGTTGCTGGTCCCGGCGGGCGCGATCATCGTGCTGCTTTTCGACCCGCGGGTCACGGCGTTCTACGGGGACCGGGCGGAGCGCTAAAGGAGCCGGCTGAAGGCCTCCGCCTTGGCCTTGTCGCCTTGGATGAGGACCTCGTCCTCGGCGTAGAGCACCGTCTGGGCCGTCGCGTGCTCCCAGCGCCCGCCCGGGCGCTTGAGCGCGACGACCGTGACCCCGTGCCGGTCCCGCAAACCGAGCACGCCCAGTGGCCGGTCCTGCGCGACCGCGGGGGGACGGGTGCGGATCATGACGAAGTCGTCCTCGAACTCGACGTAGTCGAGCATGGCACCGCGGACGAGGTGGGCGGCGCGCCGACCCATGTCGTGTTCCGGCCGGATCACGTGGTGCACGCCGAGCTGGCCGAGGATCTCCGCGTGCGGCTCGCTGATGGCCTTGGCCCAGATGATGGGCCGCGCGAACTTGAGCAGCCGCGACGTGGTCAGGATGCTGGCCTCGATGTCCGTGCCGATGCCCACCACCACGACGTCGAACTCGTGGACCGCGAGCTGGCGCAGGACCTCCTCCTTCGTCGAGTCCGCGCGGACCACATGCGTCAGGCGGCCGTTGAACGACTGCACGGTGTCCTCGTCGCTGTCGATGCCCAGCACCTCGGTCTTCTGCGACTCCAGCTCCAGGGCCAGCGAGCCCCCGAAGCGGCCCAGCCCGATGACGGCGACCGTGTCCGGGGCCGACACGCGGTTCGCCGGGCGGGGGAAAATGTGTGCCTTAGCCAATGAGGGGCCTTTCCTTGGGGAGTTCGTAGAGCGGGGCGCGTTGGCGCAGGGCCAGCGCGGAGGCGAGCGTGACGGGGCCGAGGCGTCCGACGAACATCAGGAGGATCAGGATCACCTGTCCCGCCGGGGGCAGGCCCGCCGTGATGCCGGTGGACATGCCCACCGTCGCGAAGGCCGAGACCACCTCGAACAGGATCCGATCCTGCCCGAAGTCGGAGAGCAGCATGAGGGCCATCGTGGAGGCCGTGACGAGGGCGACCGAGAGCAGCACGACCGTGATGGCCTGGCGGTGGACCGCCCGGGAGAGGCGCTTGCCGAAGATGTTGACGGCGACGCCGCCGCGGATTTCGGTGAGGAGGATGAAGTAGAGCACCGCGAAGGTCGTGATCTTGAGTCCCCCGGCCGTGCCGGCCGGGCCGCCGCCGATGAACATCAGGATGTCCATGCCCATCCACGAGACCGGGTTCATCTGGCCGACGTCGACGCTGTTGAAGCCGGCGGTGCGCGTCACCACGGACTGGAAGAAGCCGGCAAGGACCCGCTCCGCGGGCGGCAGGGCGCCCAGCGTCGCGGGGTTGGCCCACTCGAGGGCCGTGATGAAGACCGTCCCGCCGACCAGCAGCACCGCGCTGCCGAACACGACGAGCTTGGTGTTCATGCTCCAGTGGATGGGCCGCCGGTAGCGCCTCCGCAGTTCGAACAGCACGGGGAAGCCCAGACCGCCGATGATGACGGCCAGCGCGATCGGCAGGCAGACCCACGGATCGCCGACGAAACCCATGAGGCTGTCGGTGTAGAGCGCGAAGCCGGCGTTGTTGAACGAGGACACCGCATGGAAGACCCCGTGCCACAGCGCGCGGCCGGGCGGGTAGCCGTAGCCCGCCATGAACCGGGCAGCCAACGCGAGGGCCAGGAGCGCCTCGACCGCGACGCTGATTTTCAGGACGCCCACCAGAACGCTGCGGACGTCCCCGAATCCGGAACTCTTGGTCTCCGCGGCCGCGAGGATCCGCGAACGCAGGCCGAGCCGGCCTGCCAGCAGCACCCCGACCAGCGCCCCGAACGCCATCACGCCGAATCCGCCCAGCTGGATCAGGACAAGGATCACCACGTGCCCGAACGGCGTCCAGTACGTCGGGGTGTCCACCGTGATCAGCCCCGTGACGCACACGGACGACGTCGCGGTGAACAGCGCGTCCAGAAGGGACGCGCCGCCCGGTCCTTCCTTGGCCGCGGGCAGCATCAGCACGCCGGTGCCGACAACGACGGCCACGAAGAAGCCGGTGACGATGGCCTGCGCGGGGGAGGATGGGCGGAAGCGCCGGACGACGGCGTCCAGCCTCCCGGAGGGGTTGGCGGGGCCGGGTGGGCGTGCCGGGAAAAGTCGCGCGGCAACCGGGTCCACCGCCGCACGGACCCGCCTGGCCAATCGGGCCCTGAACAACATACGCGCCAGAGTACACCCGGAATGAGGGCCACGAATCACGCCGCCGGAGGAGCCGCCGGCCGGGCCGCTGGCGCCCAGGCGGCGATTCCGCGCGCAGGCGCCCCGGACGTCGCCGGGGCGCCGTGGAGGCTATCCCGCCACGGCTCCCGTCTCGCCGCCCAGCAGGTGCCGGACGAACCAGTCCCGGGCCAGCATGGCCGCCTCCGCGAGCGTCCCGGGTTCCTCGAAGAGGTGCGTCGCGCCGCGGACGATCGCCAGGCCGTTCTCGCAGCGCAGCCGCGCTTGCGCCTCGCGGTTGAGTTCGAGCACCACGTGGTCGGCGCCGCCGACGATCAGGAGGGTGGGGGACCGCACGCCGGCCAGCCGCGGTCCGGCCAGGTCGGGCCGGCCCCCGCGGGACACGACGGCGGAGACGGGGGCCTCGGCGTCGGGTCCGGCGTCTTCGGCGCCGTCGGCTGCGGCCCAGAGGGCGGCCGCGGCACCGGTGCTGGCGCCGAAGTACCCGATGCGGCTGGAGGCGGTGTCCGGGCGGCCGCGGAGCCAGTCCGTCGCGGCCTCGAGCCGCGTGGCCAGCAGCCCGATGTCGAACACATTGGTCCGGTGCAGCTCCTCCTCGGGCGTGAGCAGGTCCATCAGCAGCGTGCCGAGGCCGGCGTCGTTGAGGACGGAGGCCACGTAGCGGTTGCGCGTGCTGTGCCGGCTGCTGCCGCTGCCGTGGGCGAACACGACGACGGCGGCCGCGGGGTCCGGCAGGTGCAGGTGCCCGCGCAGGGCGGTGTCTCCGAGCGGGACCTCGACGTCGCCGTCGAAGTCCCCGTGGCGCGGGGTCCGCGTGCGCGCGTGCCTGCGCGCGGCGGCGTCGAGCAGCGCCACGACCTCGTCGTCGCTGGTGGGGGAGAAGTCGCGGTAGTGGTATCCGACGGCCGCGAAGTTCGCCGGCGTCCGGAGGCAGATGACCTCGTCGGCCTCCGGGAACCCGCCGATGGCGTCGGCGGGGGCGACGGGGACCGCGAGGACGACGCGCGCGGCGCCGAGATGCCGGGCCACCTGGCAGGCCGCGCGCGCCGTTGAGCCCGTGGCGATGCCGTCGTCGACGATCAGCGCGGTCGTGCCGCCCAGGTCCAGCGCGGGCCTGCCCCGGCGGAGCCGCTCCACGCGCGCGTCGAGCACTGCGCGTTCCCGGAGTTCGACCATGCGGAGCTCCTCGTCCGAGACGCGGGCGTGGTCCAGGACGCGGCGGTTGAGGACGCGGACGCCGTCCTCGCCGATGGCGCCCATGGCGAGCTCGGGCTGGTAGGGCACGCCCAGCTTGCGGACCACGATTACGTCCAGCGGGGCGTCCAGCGCGAGCGCGACCTCCGCGGCGACCGGCACGCCGCCGCGGGGCAGCCCGAGCACCACCAGGTCCCCGCCGCGCCGTTCCGCCAGGCGGGCGGCCAATTGGCGGCCCGCGTCGATCCGATCCTCAAACACCGGTCAACACCTTCGATCAGTTTGCGGACGCCCCGCGGGGATCCGACGCGCGGCGCGTGCGGGGCCGCTCCCGCTACGGTCGTCCCCGGCGGGCGTGGTCGGCGCGCTGCGCGGGCACGTCGGGCGGACGGCCGTGGATGATGCCTTCAGGATAGGACCGCGCGCCGACGCGGGCCAGAGCCCCCGGGCGATCGGCAGGTGCGGGGGCGCCGGACGGCCGGGGTGCCGGACGGTCGGATCGCCGGGCCGCCGTGAGTCGCCGTGCCCGTGCCGGGAGCCGCGGGCCCATCAACCCGCGGGGTCTGGGTAAAGCGCGCATTGGACGAAGCGCTGGGTTCCGTCGACGCAGACGAGGCCGCGGCCCGGGATGTCCTCGGAGAGCGGCTGGACGCGCCAACCCCAGAAGTCGCCGTCCGAAGCCGAACGCGGATTCAGGAGCAGGCCTGCCTCGGGATCCCGGGCGTGGGCGGCCAGCGGAAGGCCCGAAAACAGGCGCGGTGACGGCGACGCGGCCATCACGACGCGTGCCCCCCGCTCGAACCAGCCGTGCAACGCGCGGCGCTCGCTGTCCGTCAATTCCGTCGCGTCGTCCACCACGACCAGCTCGGGGACCGCGCCGCGGGCGTCCCAGACCGTCCACGCTTCGGCAACGTGGACCCCGGTTTCCCGCAGGCCGATCGTGGCGGCGCCCTTCCCGGCATGGTGCAGGACGCCGCGGAGCGCGCCGGTCTTTCCGCCGCCCGGCCGCCCGATCACCAGCCCCACTCCGTCCGGAGCCCAGGTCCACGCGGCATTGTCCGGCGCCGCCACGCCGCTCAGCAAGCCAGCGGACCGCCCCGTGGGGCGCGAAAGCCGTGGTTCCGCGACCAACCGGTCGAGTCGGATCTCCCGCGGAAGCGGTCGGCTGGCCAGCATCGGGCGGGACGCGGCGGGGTAGGGTGCGGGCGTGGCCCGCTCCCGGTGCTCCAACAGCTGCACCGCCACCCCGGGCGGCGCCGCCCCGGGCGACACCCAGACCGCGCGGCCGGGCACCAGGCGCACCCGGCGCAGACGTGGCCAGCCGAGAACCGTTTCGGGTCCCAGCCCGTAGGGGCAGTAGACGCGGTGTTCCGCGAGGGAGAAGAACCGCGAGGACGTGAGATCGCGGTCCCCGGCGACGACGACGGACAGCGACGACGACGCCGCCCTGCGCGCCAGGGCGGTGAGCCGGTCGTCGAGCTGGGCAAAGGCCGCGGCGCCGAGCACGGACGCCCACTCGGCTAGTCCGGTGACTAGTAGAAGGCGCGCGGCCGCCGGGCCGGCGGCCCCGGCTTCGGAGGGCCGGCGCTCCAAGACGCCCAAAAGGTCGGCCACGCGCTCGGGTTCGTCGGGACCGACGTGGCCCGCCACCCGCGGTACCGCGGCGAACGCGGACAAAGCACGGGTGCCGTCCAGGACGTATACGTGGCACTCCGGCTCGCGCCGGGCCGCTTCCTCGGCCAGCTGGCGCAGGGCGGAGTGGACCCCGCTGGACGGTCCGCCGACGAGAGCCAGTCGGCGATCCGAGTCCGGGTCCCAATCCAGCGGACGCTGGGTCTGGTCCTCCAGCATATCCAGCACGCCCAGAGGCAGCGCGCCGGGGCGCAGGGATCCCGCAAGACCGCCCGGGACGGCCCCCAGCCGCTCCGGCAACGAGGGGGAGAACATCGGGGCCGGAGGACCGCCGTCGGCCCGCCCCACCATGCGCGACCGAAGCCCGGCCGCCGGGTCGGCCACGGATGGGTCTGGCGCGCCCCGCCAGGCTCGCCCCCGTTCGCCCAGGCCCGGACCCACCTCGACCACGCTCCATCCGGCGGCCTCGGGGGCCGCGTGGAAGGACTGGAACGGCATGGGGGCCTCCCCGCCCCTGCGGAAGAAGCCACGTCCCGGGAGCGCCGTGGGAATAGCTGCCGCGGCACCCGAACCGATCAAGTCGTTGGAGTCGAAGGCGGCCAGCACACGCAGGCAGAGCACGGAGTTGATGTTGGCCCGCATCTCGGACGACACGGCACCCTGCGGCCGCTGGGTCGCCAAGACCAGATGGACTCCCAGGGATCGGCCGACCGCGGCGATGCGCATCAGCTCGCCGAGGGCGCCGGGCAACTCGTCGGTGAGCACCCTGAACTCGTCGACGACCACCACGAGCCGGGGCAGGGAATCGCGCGAGCGTTCCCGGAAGCCCGCGTAGTCGCTCGCGCCGGCCGCCTCCAGGAGACGCTCCCTGCGCACGAGTTCGCCGCGGAGACTGTCGAGCGTCCGCTCGGCCGTCTCGACGTGCAGATCCGTCACCAGGGCCTGGCAGTGGGGCAGTGTGGCCAGTGACGACAGCGTGGCCCCACCCTTGAAGTCCACGAGCATGAGGGCCACCTCCCGCGGCGGGTACGCCGCGGCGAGACCAAGCACCAGGACCCGGACCAGCTCGGATTTCCCGGACCCGGTGGTCCCCGCGACGAGCAGGTGCGGCCCGTCGGCGACGAGGTCCAGATCGAGGACGCCGTGCTCTCCGAGCCCCACGGGAGCGTGGAGCGATGTCGCCGCCGAACGGTTCCACAGGTGCTCCGGCACGTCGAGCGGCGCCGACGCGGGCAAGACGCGGCGCACGGTGCCCCGCGCACCGGGCGGTCCGTCGTGCGGTCCGTCGTGCGCGCGGCGTCCGGAGGCCGCGCCGTCGCCGGCCAGGACTTCCGCCAGGGCCGCGAGGTTCGCGAACCCCATGCGGTCGGGGCTGACCCGCCGCGGGCCCAGGTGGTCGATGACGGTGCCGCGGCCGGAGTCCAGCCGCCAACTGGGCTCCGTCGTCGTGCCGTCACCGAGAGCGACGACCGCCGGACCGGGCGCGCCGTCGAGTGCGGCCGCGCAGGCCGATGCCCAAGGCTCGGTCGGCGACGGCAGGACGACCGTCGCAGGGCCGGAGTGCGCGCGCCGAAGCCGAAGAAGCTCCGCGGGCGACTCGAGACACCGTACGCCCGAGACGCGGCGGAGCTCGGCGGGCAGGGCGGTCGCCCGGCCGGCCAGCCACAGCTCCCATCCGCCTCCGGCCGCATTGCAGGCGAGGCGACCGACAACGGCGCGCAGCACGCCCGCGGCCGGCTCGGCGGGGCCGTCGATCACCCCGAAGGTTCCGGCGGTCATGTCCACCAGCACCGGCGCGTCCTCGATCGGCGGGATCGGTGGCAGGGTGGAGCCGCCGGTGGCCTCCACGGCCGCCCGTGCCTCGCCCCGGCCCACGCGGAGGGGATAGGCCGGACCGTGGTCGGGACCCCCGCGAGCCGGGGACGTGCTGCGCGTCGACAGCGCCAATTCCCCCAGCGTCGGACAGGCGGCGTCCAGACGCGCCCGGTCTTCGGCAATGGCGCCGCGCAGCCGCCGACGAAAGCGTCGCCGTCCGCGTAGTTCGGCGAGCGCGGGAAGCCCGCCGGTGAACAGGCCGAGCGCGCTGAACGCGAGGAAATACCAGAGTCCGGTGGCGACGGCCAGGCCGGTCCCGACGGCCACGGGGACGGTCGCGCCCACGAGCATGAGCCAAGGCCTGCTGGCGGTCGGTGCCCCGTCGACCGGCAGCGGCTGGAGGGGCCATGGCGGCGTCCGGCGAGCCGCCGCGGCGTCCGGCGTCGACACGAGGAAGCGGGTGCCTCCCAGGACGAAGTCGTCGCCCACTGCGAGTCGCCTGCCGGATGTGGCGGCGCGCGCCGTGCGCGCGGCGAGGGTGATCGACGTGCCGTCGACCACGATCTCCGCATGATGGCGGGACATGGACGCGTCCATCACCCGCACGTCGCATGCGCCCCGGCCCAGCGTGGAGCAACCCCGGTGAAGCGGGACGGCAAGGCCCGCGTCCGGACCCTCGGCGGTGACGAGCCACACCGGTGGCGGTTCGGGATGCGCGCCGCGCGGCCGGGGAAAGGGCGTCAGGAAGAGGTGGCCCGCTTCAGGCACCGACGGGAGCTCGTCGAGCCGCGCCTGTCCCAGATACAAGGCGCCGGCGTGCCCCATCGTGCGCAGCGCCGACGCCAGTCCTGTCCCCGTGAGGTCCGCGGCGCCGTCGACGTCGAATTGCCTCGTCCCGGGCGGCCTCGCGGCCCCGCTCTCCAGGGGCTGCGCGACAGTGACGTAAAGCGTCATGGTCCTCCCTCGGCATGCTCTCGTGGCTCGAGGCTAGCGTCCGGAGATTCGTTCCGGGGCGTGTCCAGGACGGTTGTGGACAGCGGGGCCACCGTCCACATTCTTCGAGGCTTCTGTTGTATATGCCGCGGCTGCTGGGTAGCCTCGCCGAATCGAGTCGCTTGGGGAACTCGGGGGCGCGGGCCGGGGACCCGCGGGGGGAGTGGAGCTGTGGACGGCATACGGACCATCGAGGAAGAAGTACGGGAGCTGATCCGCCGCCGCGGGCTGGATCCGGCGAGTCAGGCGTCCGACGTCCGCCTGCTCGTCGACGCGGCCGTCCGGGACTACGACGAGCGGTCCCTGCTCGGGCCGCTGCCCCGGCTGGGCCAGCTCGACGAGGCGGTCCGCCTGGTGTTCGACGCCGTGGCGGGGTTCGGCCCGCTGCAGCCCCTGCTGGACGACCCAGAGGTGGAGGAGATCTGGATCAACGGGCCCAACGAGGTGTACGCGGCCCGGGGTGGAAGCTCCCAGCTGACCTCCATCCACCTCGGCGACGGGCAGATCGCCGCGCTCGTCGAACGCATGCTGAAGTCCTCGGGGCGACGCCTCGACCTGTCCTCGCCGTTCGTCGACGCCGCGCTGCCGGATGGTTCCCGGTTGCATGTGGTGATACCCGACATCACGCGGCGGCATTGGGCGGTCAACATCCGGAAGTTCATCGCCCGCGCGTCCCGCCTGGACCATCTCGTGGATCTCGACTCGCTCAGCCGGGACGCGGCCGACTACCTGGGCCACTGCGTCTCCGCCGGGCTGAACATCCTGGTCTCCGGCGCCACGCAGGCGGGCAAGACGACGATGCTCAACTGCCTGACGTCCGGCATCGGGGGCCGCGAGCGCGTCATCACGGTGGAGGAGATCTTCGAGTTGCAGGTTCCGCTCCGCGACGTCGTCGCGCTCCAATGCCGACAGCCGAACCTCGAAGGCGGCGGCGAGATCGACATGCGGAGGCTGGTCAAGGAGGCGCTGCGCATGCGGCCCGACCGGATCATCGTCGGCGAGGTCCGGGAGGCGGAGGCGCTGGACATGTTGATCGCCATGAACGCCGGTCTACCGGCGATGGCGAGCGTCCATGCGAACTCGGCGCGCGATGCCGTGACCAAGATCTGCACCCTCCCGCTGCTGGCCGGGGAAAACATCTCCTCGCACTTCGTGCTGCCCACGGTGGCCTCGTGCATCGACCTGGTGGTGCACTGCGAGCGCACCCCCTCCGGCAAGCGGCAGGTGTCCGAAATCCTCAAACTCGGGCGACGGGTCGAGAACGGGATCATCGAGTCGTCGAACGTCTTCACCCGCCGGCTGGGCGAGCTGGTCCTCGCGCCGGCGGCGGACCTGTCCCACGACAAGCTGGCGCGTGCCGGCATCGACGTCGCTCCGCTCATGGCGGGGACGCCATGAGCCTGATCCTCGGCCTGCTGCTGGGCATCGGAACCTTCCTCGTCTGGTGGTCCTTCTGGGCCGAGCCGCCGCGGGCACGTCCCCGCGGACCCCGGAGGCTCGAACTGCTGCTGTTGCGCGCGGGCCTGGAGAAAGTCAGCACCGCCGGCTTCGTCTCGGCCTCCGCCTCCAGCGGCGTGGCGGTGTTCCTCCTCATTCTGATCGTGACGCGCGGTCCGGTCATCGCGCTGCTCTTTGGGGCGTTCGGGCTCGCGGTGCCGCTGGCGGTCATCAGATGGAGGGCGAACAAGCGGGCCGCCGCGGTGCGCGAGCAGTGGCCCGACGTCGTGGACCACCTGCGGTCCGCCATCCGTGCCGGGCTGTCGCTGCCGGAGGCCCTGATCCAGCTGGGCGCCCAGGGACCGGAACAACTGCGTCCCGCCTTCGGGGAATTCGCGCGGGACTACCGGGCCACGGCGCGTTTCGACGAGTCCGTCGATCGGTTGCGGGTTCGCCTTGCCGATCCCGTGGCGGACAAGATCATCGCGGCCCTGCGGATCACGCGGGAGGTGGGCGGTTCAGACCTCGGGGAAATGCTGGCGACCCTCGGCGGCTTCCTCCGGGAAAGCGCCCGCACGCGGGGCGAGCTCGAGGCGCGCCAGTCGTGGACGGTCAACGCGGCCCGGCTGGCCATCGCGGCACCCTGGGTCATCCTGCTTCTCATGTCCCTGCAGCCGCAGGCCATCCGGGCGTACTCGACCCTCGGTGGTGCACTGGTGCTCCTCGGCGGCCTCGTCGTGTCCGTCGCCTGCTACCGCGTCATGCTCCGCATCGGAACCCTTCCCGAGACCGAGAGGGTGATCATGTGAGCGGCGGCATGGCCTGGGGAGCCGTCCTCGGTCTGGGGATGGGGTGCGGGCTCTGGCTGGCGTTCGTCCGGCTCCCGGTCATGCGGCGGCTGCGCTTCGCCGACAGGGTCGCCCCGCAGTTGCGCTCTGGGCGCCCGCTACCGGCCCTCGGCGCATCGCAGCTGGCCGCCGAATCCCCCTTGGGACCGCTCGGGCGGATCTTCGGACCGGTGCTGGCCGACGTCGTCCAGCGCATCAACCGGTTCAATCCCTCGAGCGGAGCGCTCGAAAAGCGGCTGGGGAAGGCGGGCTTGGACCTGTCGGTCTCCGACTTCAGGGCGGAGCAGCTGCTGTGGGCCAGCGGCGGCCTGCTGGTCGCGGGGGCCTTTGTCACCGGTTCCGCGGTCAACGGGAACTTCAACGCATTCCTGTCCATGGTCCTGCTTGCCGGGCTTCCCCTCTGCGGATTCGCACTCAGGGAGTGGTATCTCGGAGAACAGGTCCAACGCCGATCGCGGCGCATCCTCGGGCAGTTCCCCGGCATCGCGGAACTCATGGCGCTGGCCGTCGGTGCGGGCGAAAGCACCATCGGCGCCATGGAACGGATCGGACGGACCACGCGCGGCGACGTCTCGGACGAGTTCCGCTCCGCGCTCGCGGAGGTGAGATCGGGGCGCGCCCTCGGCGAGGCGCTGCGGCACATGGCGGACCGGGTGGACCTAGGCGTCATGACGCGCTTTGTCGACGCCCTCAACGTCGCGTCCGAACGCGGCACACCCGTGGCCCAGGTGATGCGCTCGCAGGCGCAGGACGTGAGGGACGCGGCCAAGCGGGATCTCATGGAGACAGCGGGCCGGAAGGAAATCGGCATGATGCTTCCGGTCGTGTTCGGCATACTCCCGCTGACCATCGTCTTCGCCGTGTACCCCGGCATCGCCCTCATCGACCTGAGCTACTGACCCCAAGCCGACTCCGGACCGAGACACCTGACCCAAACCCAAGACCCGACACGTGGCCGCGCGGCGGCCGGAAAAGAGGTAAGTGCGATGAACAACAGAATCAGCGGGCTGGCCATGCTGATGGCGACCTCGGCGCTCGTGGGGCTCGACCGGCTCGCGATGGCCGCGCGTTCCCTGCGCAAGAGCGAGCGCGGCGACGTCCCCGGCTGGGTGATGATCACCCTCATGACGGCCGTGCTCGTGGCCGCGCTCCTCGCCGTCGCCGGACCCAGACTGGGCGACCTGTTCAACCAGGCGATCGACCGGGTCTCCGGACTCGGCTGAGTGGCGCCCGTGCGTGCGGCGTCGTTCGGGGCCGCGTCGGCCCCAGCGGTGTCCGACCGTCCCTCGCGCGGCTCGGCCGTGGCCGAATTCGTCATGGTCACGGCGCTCCTGACTGCCGTCTTCGTGTCGGTCCTCCAACTGGCGCTGGTCCTTCACGTCCGGAACACGCTGATCGACGCGGCCGCCGCCGGCGCGCGCCACGGCACGCTCGCGGATCGCAGCCCGGCGGAGGGAGCCGAGCGGACGCGCGAGATCATCGCATCCTCGCTCGGTCCCGCGCTCGCCGACGGAGTGAGCTTCGAATCCACCGCCGTCGGGGGGAGCCCGGGGGTCCGCGTGACCGTGCGCACCGGGTTTCCCCTGGTGGGGCTCCTGCCCGTCGCGGGGGAACTCACCGTCCACGGAGAGGCGGTCCGGTATGGGTGAGAAGTCCCGGCCCGCCCCGGCGACGGCCGGCGGCCGTGCTCGCGAGCGGGGTTCCGCCGTGGTCGAGTTCGTCTTCCTCGGCGTGGTGCTGCTGATCCCCGTGGTCTACCTGATCATCACCGCCTCACAGCTGCAGGCGGCCTCCTACGCTGCCGTGGGGGCGGCCGACCACGCGGCGAAGGTCTTCGTGGCCGCCCGGAGCGAGGGCGCGGGCTCCGCGAGCGCCCGGGACGCCGTGGAACGGGCCGTCGGCAACATGGGGCTGGGGGCCGGAAGCGCGACCATGGAGTACCGCTGCTCCGGTCCCTGCCTCGACCCCGGCACGACCGTCACCGTCCGGGTCAGCGTCGCCATCGGGCTGCCGCTCATGCCCCCGGGGATGGGAGAGGGCATCGGAACGGCCTCGTCCGAGTCGACCAGCCGCGTGGACCGGTTCGGATGACGGACCCGTCCGACGGCCGCGAAGGGGGCCAGACGCTGATCCTCGTGATCGGCTACGTCGCCATCGCACTGCTGGCGGTGAGCGCGACGCTGGCCGCCACCGCCGTCAACACCGAGGCAAGACGGTTGTTGAGCGTGGCCGACGGGGCCGTTGTCGCGGCGGCGGACAGCTTCTCCGTCGCCGGCGGCGCGGAGGACACCGCCCTCGACCTGGTGCTGACCGACGCCGCCGTCCGCTCCGCCGCGGCGGCGTACGTGGGGGACACCGGCGCGCCGGCGCGCTTCGACGGCTTCGCCGTGCTCCTGGCCACGGCGGACGGCGACGGCACCACGGCGAGGGTGCGCCTCGGGGCGACGGTCCGCCCGCCCATCGTCGGCTGGTTCGTGCCGGACGGCATTCCCATCTCCGTGGAGAGCAGCGCCCGCACGGCGCTCACGCGTTGACCGCGGTCCGCGGAGGGTGGCCCGCCGGTGCCATGACGTAGGCTAGAACCACCATGGCTGCCACTGACTTCGCCGCGGAAATCCGCGCCCTCCGGACCACCTACGACTCGATCGAAGCCGTCACCGACGTCGAACGCATCCGGGCCGACATCGCCGAACTCTCCGAGCAGGCCGGCGCGCCCGACCTGTGGGACGACCCCGCCGTGGGCCAGCGGATCACCTCGAAGCTCTCCCACCGGCAGACCGAGCTGGAGCGCCTGCGCAAGCTCGCCGAGCGCATCGACGACCTCGAGGTCATGGTCCAGCTCGCCGAGGAGGAGCACGACGCCGACACGCTTGCCGAGGCGGAGAAGGAACTGCCCTCCCTGCACAAGGCGCTCGCCGAGCTCGAGGTGGTCACGCTGCTCTCCGGCGAGTACGACGAGCGTTCCGCCGTGGTCACCATCCGCGCGGGCGCCGGGGGAGTGGACGCCGCGGACTTCGCGGAGATGCTGATGCGCATGTACCTGCGGTGGGCCGAGCGCAAGGGCTACGCGACCACCATCATGGACACGTCCTACGCCGAGGAGGCCGGGCTGAAGTCCGCGACCTTCGAGGTCAACGCCCCCTACGCGTTCGGCACGCTGTCCGTCGAGGCCGGCACCCACCGCCTGGTGCGCATCAGCCCCTTCGACAACCAGGGCCGCCGGCAGACGTCCTTCGCCGCCGTCGAGGTCATCCCGCTCATCGAGCAGACCGACTCCGTCGAGATCCCGGACAACGAGATCCGCGTGGACGTGTTCCGCTCCTCGGGCCCCGGCGGGCAGTCCGTGAACACCACGGACTCCGCCGTCCGCCTGACGCACATCCCCACCGGGATCGTCGTCTCCATGCAGAACGAGAAGTCCCAGCTGCAGAACCGCGCGGCCGCGCTGCGGGTCCTGCAGTCGCGCCTTCTGCTGCAGCAGAAGGAGCAGCAGGACGCCGAGAAGAAGGCGCTCGCCGGCGACGTCAAGGCCTCCTGGGGCGACCAGATGCGCTCCTACGTGCTCAACCCGTACCAGATGGTCAAGGACTTGCGCACCGAGCACGAGGTCGGCAACACGAGCGCCGTGCTGGACGGCGAGATCGACGACTTCATCGACGCCGGCATCCGCTGGCGCGCCAACGCCCGCCAGGCGGCTGCCGCGGACTAGCCGAAGCGCCGAACGCACCCCGCACTCCGGCGGCCCGCCCCCCGACACCGTTCGGCGGGCGGGCTTCCGCGTCCGCCGCGCGGAGAGCCCGGCCCGGGGGCAGTGCGTTGCCCGACGGCGTTGCCAGCCGGCGTCGTCCGACGCGTCCGCCGCCTGCGCGGGAGACATCCCCCCGCGGCCCCGTTCCCGGGGCCGTGGGCCACTCGTGACCGGTCGCCGGGAAAGCCGGAGTTGACACCGGTGTGATGCCCGTCATAGCTTATCCGTAATCTGAATCACCTTTCAGGTTAGGTATTCGAGGACGGCTCCCAGCCGACGCGGGGGAGCGGCGCTCGCGACGAAAGGCACCCCACGTGAAGGCTCCCCAGAAGATCCTGGCCGCCGCGGTTCTGACCGCGGGCCTGACCCTGACCGCCTGCGCGCCCACCGGCGACGCCGGCGCCGCGGGGGGAGGCGGCGGCGAGGCCGCAGCCGGCCCCGTCAACGTCGGCATCGTCTATTCCAAGACCGGCCCGCTCGCCGCCTACGGCGACGCCTACTACGAGGGGCTGCAGGCCGGACTCGACCACGCCACCGGGGGCACCGGCAAGGTCGGCGACACGGAACTGAACATCACCTACCACGACGACGGCGGCGACCCGGACAAGGCCGTCACGGTCGCCAAGGAGCTCATCGGCAAGGAGTACAAGATCCTCGCGGGCACCGCGTCCTCCGGGATCGCGCTGAAACTCGTGGAGCAGGCGGAGCAGAACAAGGTCCTCTACATCTCGGGTCCCGCGGCGACGGACGCCGTCACCGGCGCCAACAAGTACACCTTCCGCTCCGGCCGCCAGTCCGTGCAGGACGTCGCCACGGCGGGCACGTTCGTCGACGACCTCGAGGGCAAGAAGGTCCTGGTCTTCGCCCAGGACAATGCGTTCGGCCAGGGCAACCTCGCCGCGGTGGAGGGCGTCCTCGGGGCGCAGGGCGCCGAGGTCTCCTCCGTTCTGGTGCCCGAGGACGTCACCGAGTTCACCCCGTTCGCCCGCCAGCTGGTCGACGCCGAGCCGGACCTGGTCTTCGCCGCCTGGGCCGGGGCCACGTCCGGGGCCATGTGGCAGGCGCTGACGCAGCAGGGCGCCTTCGATGCGGCGCCGATCGTCACCGGCCTGGGCGACGTCGCGACCTACGGCGCGTTCGGCGACGCCGGCACGGAGATCTCCTTCCTCAACCACTACTTCCCCGGCGCCGCGGGCAACGACGTCGAGAAGGCCATGATCGAGACGGTGGAGGCCGCCGGCAAGCAGGCCGACCTCTTCACCCCGGACGGTTTCATGGCCGGACAGATGATCGTCCAGGCCGTCAAGGAGGGCCAGGGCGATGTCGAGAAGATGGTCGCCGCGCTCGAGGGCTACAGCTTCGAGGGTCCCAAGGGCACGGCCACGGTCCGCGCGTCCGACCACGCGCTGATCCAGGACATGTACCAGGTCAAGCTCAACAAGGACGGTTCGGAGTGGGTCCCCGAGCTCGTCGCCACGATCCCCGGCGAGGACGTCGCCCCGCCGGAAGCCGCCGAGTAGCACCGGCGCACCGCACCGCCACACCCCGCACCCACGCCCACCGAAGGAAGCCCATGAGCACCACCGCCCCAGCCCTGGAGCTGGACGGCGTCGGCCTGAAGATCGGCGGCGCCCGGATCCTCGAGGACGTGAGCTTCGGCGTCGCCCGCGGCGAGATGGTCGGCGTGATCGGCCCCAACGGCGCCGGCAAGACGACGCTCTTCAACACCGTCTCCGGCCTGCTGCGGCCCACCGAGGGCACCGTCTCGATGGACGGGCGCCCGCTCGGCCCGCTGCCCATCCACCGGCGCGCCGCCGCCGGCCTCGGCCGAACCTTCCAGACGTCCAGCCTGTTCCCGGGTCTCAGCGTCGTGGAGAACGTGCGCCTTGCCGCGCAGGCGAGGCGCGGGGGCAGCCTGTCGCTGCTGCGCTTCCCGCGCCGCGGCGACGCGGCGACCGCCGTCGCGATGGACCGCCTGGACGAGGTCGGCCTGACGCCCCTGGCGGGCGCGTCGGCCGGCGGGCTGTCCCACGGCGACAAACGCAAGGTGGAGATCGCCATGCTGCTGGCCACCGACCCCAGCGTCATCCTGCTCGACGAGCCCATGGCGGGCGTCGGGTCAGCCGACGTCCCGGTGCTCTCCGCCATCATCGACCGCATGCACCGCGAGACCGGGAGGACCATCCTCATGGTGGAGCACCACATGGACGTGGTGCTGGGCCTGGTGGACCGTGTCGCCGTGATGCACCACGGCCGCCTGCTGGCCATCGACACGCCCGAGGCCGTCATGGCCGACCCGACCGTCCAGTCGGCCTACCTGGGAGAGGCGGTCTGACCGTGGGCAACATCCTGACCCTGTCCGGGCTCACCGGATCGATCGGCGGACAGCAGGTGGTCGAGGACGTGTCCTTCTCCGTCCCCGACACCGGCGTGACCGCGCTGCTGGGACGCAACGGCGTCGGCAAGACCAGCACCATCAAGGCGGTCCTCGGCCTGATTACCCGCACCGCCGGGACGGTCGAGCTGGCCGGCGAGCGGGTCGAGCGCGAGCCCACGCACAGGATCGTGCGCCGCGGCGTCGGCTACGTCCCCGAGGACCGGGAGGTCTTCTCCAAGCTCACCGTGGCCGAGAACCTGCGGCTCGCCGAGCGGGACGGCAGCCCGCGGCGGGAGCTCGTCGACACGCTCTTCCCCGACCTCGTCAAGCGTGCCGGCCAGGCCGCCGGGACGCTTTCCGGCGGGCAGCAGCAGATGGTCTCGCTCGCCCGCGCGCTGCTGAACCGCAACCGGGTGCTGCTGGTCGACGAGCCCACCAAGGGGCTCGCGCCGCGGATCGTGCAGGAGGTCGCCGAGGCACTCGCCGAGGCCGCCAAGACCGTGCCGATCCTGCTGGTCGAGCAGAACCTCGCCGTGGTGCGCCAGCTCGCCGCCGGCGTCGTGGTGCTGTCTGGCGGGCGCGTGGTCCACACGGGCGAGTCCGCGAGCGAGCTGCTCGACGACGCCGACATGGTCCGGCGCCTGCTCGGCGTCGGCTCCGACCACCACGGGGGCGCCGCGGCGGCTTCGCCCACCGCGGCGCCCACTCCGTCCGCGGCCGTGACCGAGCGGGGGGACCGCGCGTGAGCACCATCGTCCTGCTCCTCGTCACCGGGCTCGGCCTCGGCGCGCTCTACTTCCTCGTCGCCTCCGGGCTGTCCCTGATCTACGGCCTGATGGGCGTGCTGAACTTCGCCCACGGCTCGTTCCTCACGCTCGGCGCCTTCGCCGGCTGGGAGGCCGCCCGCCGCATGGGCGCCGACAACTGGGGCACCTTCGCGGCGTCCCTGCTGATCGGCGCCGCCGTCGGCGGGGCGTTCGCGGCGTTCACGGAGCTCGCGCTCATCCGGCCGCTCTACGAGCGGCACATCGAGCAGGTGCTCGTCACCGTGGGGCTGTCGCTGGCCTCCGTCGCCCTGTTCGAGGGCATCTGGGGCACCGACCCGGACTTCATCACCGGCCCGGCCTGGTTCCGGCAGACCACGAACGTCCTCGGCGCCACCGTGCCGAACGACCGCTTCGTGACCATCGTCGTCGCCGTGCTGGTCCTGCTCGGCATGGTCCTGTTCCTCAAGAAGACGCGCTACGGCATGGTCATCCGCGCCGGCGTGGAGAACCGCGCCATGGTCACCGCCCTGGGCATCGACGTGCGCAAGGCGTTCACCCTGGTCTTCACCATCGGCGGCGCCGCCGCCGGCATGGGCGGGGTGCTTGCGAGCCACTACTTCGGGTACGTGTCGCCGCTGCTCGGCGGCTCGCTGCTGATCTTCGCGTTCATCGTGACCGTCATCGGCGGGCTCGGCTCGTTGACCGGCGCGGCCGTCGCCTCGGTGGTGGTCGGGATCCTCCAGCAGTTCGCGAACTTCTACTGGGGGGTCGGGGACTTCGTGGTCATCGTCCTGCTGGCCGTCGTCCTCCTCACCCGCCCCAACGGACTGATGGGAAAAAAGGCATGAGCGCGGACACCACGGACCAGCACGCGGGCCCCGGCGGCGGAGGGACGCCCGGCACGACGGCGGGGCGCGGCCCCGCGGGCGGCCCGGCCGGGGGCGGCCCGGCCGGGGGCCGCCCCGTGGACGGCCGGGCCCCCGCGCGGCGGGCCGCGGCGCGCTGGGCGGCCGGGGGAGCCGGCGTCGTGCTGCTGGCACTGCTCCCGCTGCTCAACCTCAGCGTCCCCGGCATCCTGCCGACGCCCACCTACCAGCCCGGCGCTCTGCAGCTGCTGGCGCTGTGCATGCTCATGGCCGCCGCGGCGCTGAGCTACCACCTGCTGATCGGCGTGGCCGGCCTGCTTTCGTTCGGACACGCCCTCTACTTCGGTGCCGGCACCTACGGGCTCGCGATCCTCCTGGACCGGATGGAGCTGCCCCTGCTGCCCGCCATGGCGCTGACGCTCGCGGCCGTCGTGGTGCTGGCGAACGTCACCGGCGCCGTCGCCCTGCGCGTGACCGGCATCCCCTTCGCCATGGTCACCCTGGCGTTCGCCCAGGCCGGCTCGGTGCTGGTGCGGCGCAACCCGGCCGGCGCGACGGGTGGCGACGAGGGCATCAGCCTCAACACGGAACACGTGCCGGAGTTCCTCGTCGGCGTGGGCAACACCCGCAACCTCTACTGGATCGCGCTCGCCGCGCTGGTCGCCGTGTTCCTCGTGGTCAGCTGGATCCAGCGCAGCCGCGCCGGCCACGTCGCGGCGGCCGTGCGGGAGAACGAACTGCGCGTGCGCGTGCTGGGGCTGCGGCCGTACCTGGCCAAGCTGCTGATCTTCGTGGTCGGCGCGACGCTGGCCTCCGTCGTCGGGATGGTCTACCTGCTGCTGCAGTCCGGTGCCGTCCCGCGCGCCGTCTCCGCGGACCTCACCATCACCCTGCTGGTGATGGTGGTCCTCGGCGGCGTCGGCTCGCGCTGGGGCGCCGTGATCGGCGGGGTCATCTACACGCTGCTGGACCAGCGGCTGACCGCGCTGGCGAACTCGGAGGCGATCGCCGGACTGCCGCCCATCCTGCACGTCCCGCTGTCCGAGCCGCTGTTCATCCTCGGTACACTGTTCATCCTCGTGGTGCTCTTCATGCCCGGGGGCCTGACCGGCGCGGCCAGCAGGCTCACGCGCCGCGGCTCCGCGCGGAGCAGGCGCTCCCGCGACATCCTCGAGGAGGCCTCGTGAACACCACGCCCGACGGGCTGCACACGCTCGGCCGCTGGACCGCGGACCGCGCCGTCGCGACCCCGGACCGGGTCGCCATCGACGACCGCGGGGTCACGCTGCGCTACCGCGAGCTCGAGGAGCGGGCGGCGGACCTGTCCGCGGGCTTCCTCCGCGCCGGCTACGGCCACGGCGACCGGATCGCCACGCTCACCGGCAACAGCGCCGACCAGGTGGTCCTCTTCTTCGCGTGCGCCAAGGCCGGACTGGTGCTCGTGCCGTTGTCCTGGCGGCTGACCCCGACGGAGCTCGCCGCCCAGCTGGCGACCGCGGACCCGGCGCTGCTGCTCGTGGAGCAGGAATTCGACGCGCTGGCCGGCGCGGCGCGGGCCGCGATGGTCGCCGAGCCGACGACGGCGGCGCTCGGCCCGGGCGGCGTCGAGGCGCGGGTGCCCGCCCCGGCCAGCCATGGCGGGGAGCTACCGGTGCGCCGTCCGGTGTCCGACGACGACGCCCTGCTCATGCTGTTCACCTCCGGGACCGAGGGGCCCGCGAAGGCCGCGGTGCTGACGCACGCCAACTGCTTCTGGAACAACCTGGCGCTCTCGCGCACGCTCGAGGTGGGCAGCCGCGACGTGGTCCTCGCCGTGCTGCCCCAGTACCACGTCGGCGGCTGGAACATCCAGCCGCTGCTCGCCTGGTGGGCCGGCGCCACGGTGGTCCTCGAGCGCACGTTCGACGCCGGCCGCGTGCTGCAGCTGTTGGCCGAACGCGGCGTGACCACCATGATGGGCGTCCCCACGCACTACCAGATGCTGGCGGAACACCCGCGGTTCGCCGACACCGACCTGTCCACGCTGCGGCTCGCCGTCGTCGGCGGCGCGCCCATGCCCCCGGCCCTGCTGCGCTCCTGGCACCGGCGGGGCGTGCAGCTCGTCCAGGGCTACGGTCTCACCGAGGCCAGCCCCAACGTGCTCTGCCTGCCCGCCGAGGACGCGATGCGGATGGTCGGCTACGCCGGGCGGCCCTACCCGCACGTGGAGGTCGCCGTGGCGGATCCGGCGACGGGACGCATCCTGGAGGGGCCCTGCCGCGGGGAGCTCCGGGTCGCCGGCCCCGGCGTGTTCGCCGGGTACTTCCGCGACCCCGAGGCCACCGCGCGCGCCCTCGCCGGGGGCTGGCTGCACACCGGCGACCTCGTCGAACGCGACGCCGACGGCTACCACCGCGTCGTCGGACGGCTCGGGGACATCTTCATCTCCGGTGGCGAGAACGTGGCACCGGCCGAGGTCGAGCAGGTGCTCGCCGGGCATCCCGGTGTCGCCGAGGCCGCCGTCGTCGGGGTGCCCGACGAGCGCTGGGGCGAGGTGGGGGAGGCCTACGTGGTGCGCCGCCGCGGCGTCGCCGTGGACGGGCAGGAGCTCGCCGAGCACTGCGCGGTCCGCCTCGCGCCGTTCAAGCGCCCGGCGCGGTTCCGCTTCGTGGACGAGCTGCCGCACTCCGGGCTGGACAAGGTCTCCCGGATGCGGCTGCGTGCCGGCCTCGCCGCCGACCGCGCCGCCGCGGAGGCGGGACGGTGAGCGCCGCGCCGCGCACCGCGCGGGGAACCCGGACCCGCGCGAAGATCCTCGAGGCCGCCGAGCGCGTCTTCGAGTCGGTCGGCTACCACGAGGCGTCGATCGTGAAGATCACGGACCAGGCCGGCGTCGGCCTGGGCACGTTCTACCTCTACTTCGCCGGCAAGCAGGAGGTGTTCGACGAGGTCGTGGAGGACCTGAACCGCCGCGTGCGCCACGCCATGACGGAGGCCGCCCGGGCCGAGGACAACCGCATCGCCGCCGAGCGCGCCGGCTTCCGCGCCTTCTTCCGCTTCACCGCCGAGCACCCCGCGCTCTACCGGATCATCCGGCAGGCCGAGTTCGTTTCGCCGGGCGCGCTGCGCCTGCACTACGGGCGCATCGTCGAAGGCTACGTGGAGGGGCTGCGGGCGGCGCAGCTCACGGGCGAGGTCCGGCCGATGAACGCCGAGGTCGCCGCGTGGGCGCTCATGGGCATCGGCGAGCTCGTCGGCATGCGCTGGGTGCTGTGGCAGGAGGGCGACGACGGGACGGGGCGCCGGCCCGAGGTGCCCGAGGAGATTTTCGAAGAGATGATGCAGTTCATCGAACGCGCAATGGCGCCCGACGCGGGCGCAGGGAAAGGCGGCAACCAATGATCGAGCCAACCACGAAGGACGTCGCGGGGGACCTGGCGGGACGCACGGCCGTCGTCACCGGTGGGGCCAGCGGCATCGGCGAGGCGTGCGCCCGCGAATTCGCCCGGCGCGGGGCCGCAGTGACCGTCGCGGACCTCAACGGCGAGGCCGCCGAGCGGATCGCCGCGGAGATCGGCGGCACCGCGTGGCAGGTCGACCTCAGCGACACCCGCGCCCTGGAGACGCTCTCGCTGGACGCTGACATCCTCGTGAACAACGCCGGCATCCAGCGCATCGCACCTGTCCAGGACTACGATCCCGAGGCGTGGCGCCTGATCCACCGCCTGATGCTCGAGTCCCCGTTCCTGCTCATCCGGGCCGTGCTGCCCGGCATGTACGCGCGCGGCTTCGGGCGCATCATCAACCTCTCCAGCGTCCACGGACTGCGCGCCTCGCCGTTCAAGAGCGCCTACGTCTCCGCCAAGCACGGCCTCGAGGGGCTCTCGAAGGTCACGGCGCTGGAGGGCGGGGAGCACGGCGTGACCAGCAACTGCGTGAACCCCGCGTACGTGCGCACCCCGTTGGTGGAGCGCCAGATCGCGGACCAGGCGACGCTGCACGGCATCCCGGAGTCGGAGGTTGTCGCGAGGATCATGCTCACAGAGAGCGCCGTCAAGCGACTCGTGGAGCCGGAGGAGGTCGCTTCCCTGACGGCCTGGCTCGCCTCGCCCGACGCCGGCATGGTCACCGGCGCCTCCTACACGATGGACGGCGGGTGGACGGCGCGGTGAGCGGACAGCCCGGCTACGGCACCGCCGACGTCCCGGTCCCCGGGGGCGTCCTGCGCGTCGGCGTCTGGGGTCCGGGCGACCCCGGCGCGCCGACCGTCCTCGCGGTCCACGGCATCACGGCCTCGCACCGCGCCTGGGGCCTCGTGGCCGCAGCGCTGCCGGGCGTGCGGGTGATCGCGCCCGACCTTCGTGGCCGCGGCCGCAGCAACCGGCTGCCGGGACCGCACGGCATGCCGGCCCACGCGGACGACCTCGCGGCGGTGCTGGAGCACTTCGGCGCCGGACCGGTGCCCGTCGTCGGCCACTCCATGGGCGCGTTCGCCGCCCTCGTGCTCGCCCACCGGCGCCCCGACCTCGTGGAGTCGCTGCTTCTGGTCGACGGCGGCCTGCCCCTCGTGGTCCCGGACGGACTCGACAACGAGGGCATCGTGCAGGCCGTGCTGGGACCCGCCGCCGAGCGCCTCGCGATGGAGTTCGCCGACCTCGACGCGTACCGCGGCTACTGGGCCGCCCACCCGGCCTTCGCCGGACACTGGAACGACCTCGTCGAGGACTACGTCGCCTACGACCTGCGGGGGGAGCCGCCGCACCTGCGCGCCTCGACGAGCTACGGGGCCCTGGCCGAGGACACGGCGGAGCTCCACGGAGGACCCTCACTCGCGGCGGCGCTGGAGGGACTGGCCCGCCCGGCCCTCCTGCTACGCTCGCCGCGTGGGCTGCTGAACCAGGAGCCGGGATTGTTCACGGCCGACTACGCGCGGCAGTGGGCGGACCGGCTGCCCGGCCTGCGTGTCCGCGACGTCGCGGACACGAACCACTACACGATCATCATGGACCACCCGGGGGCGGCCGCTGTGGCCGCGGAGGTGCGGACCCTGCTGGGCGGCGGCCGCGACGCGGCCGCCGCCGGATCTACGACCACAGGAGGTCACTGAGTTGGCAATCGACAAGAGCTACGCGAGCGCGGCCGAGGCCGTCGCGGACATCCCGGACGGGGCGTCCCTGGCGGTGGGCGGTTTCGGCCTGTCCGGGAACCCGATGCAGCTGATCACGGCGGTGCTGGAGCAGGGCGCCACGGACCTGTCCGTGGTCTCGAACAACTGCGGGGTCGACGGCTGGGGCCTGGGCGTGCTGCTCGCGGCGGGCAGGATCAGGAAGATGACGTCCTCCTACGTGGGGGAGAACAAGGAGTTTGCCCGCCGGTACCTCACGGGGGAGCTGGAGCTCGAGTTGACCCCGCAGGGCACGCTCGCGGAGAAGCTCCGCGCCGGCGGGTCCGGGATCGCGGCGTTCTACACGCGCTCGGGGGTCGGCACGCAGGTCGCCGAGGGCGGGCTGCCGCAGCGCTACGACGCCGAGGGCAATGTGGTCCAGGCCTCCGAAGCCAAGGACGTGCGCTCCTTCGCACCCGGCGGGGTCGAGGGCGAGTACGTGCTGGAGGAGTCGATCGTCACCGACTACGCGCTGGTCCACGCGCTGCGCGGGGACCGGCACGGGAACCTGGTGTTCAACAAGGCCGCCCGGCAGTTCTCCCCGCCCGCGGCGATGGCCGGCAGGGTCTGCATCGCGCAGGTCGAGGAGCTCGTGGAGGCCGGGGAGATCGACCCGGACCAGGTCCATTTGCCGGGGGTGTTCGTGCACCGGATCGTCGAGGTCGGGCCGGACATCGAGAAGCGCATCGAAAAGCGCACCGTGTCCGCGGCCGCGGACACGGCGGACACGAGCGGAACGGGGGCCTAGGCCATGGCGTTGACACGGGAGCAGATGGCCGAGCGCGCCGCGCGGGAGCTCGGCGACGGGGACTACGTGAACCTGGGGATCGGTTTGCCGACCCTGGTGCCGAACTACGTGCCGGCGGGCCGGACGGTGGTCTTGCAGTCCGAGAACGGGATCCTGGGCGTGGGCCCGTACCCGCGCGAGGAGGACGTGGACCCGGACCTGATCAACGCGGGCAAGGAGACCGTGACGGTGAACCCCGGCGCCAGCTTCTTCGACTCCGCGACGAGCTTCGCGATGATCCGCGGCGGCAAGATCGACGCGGCGATCCTGGGTGCGATGCAGGTCTCGGAGTCCGGGGACCTGGCGAACTGGATGATCCCCGGGAAGATGGTCAAGGGCCCGGGCGGGGCGATGGACCTGGTCCACGGCGCGGGCCGGGTGATCGTGCTGATGGAGCACACGGCGAAGGACGGGTCCGCGAAGATCGTCTCGTCGTGTTCGCTGCCGCTCACGGGGCGGGCGGTGGTGCACCGGATCATCACGGACCTCGCGGTGATCGACGTGACCGCCGCGGGGCTGGTGCTGGTGGAGACCGCTCCGGGGGTGGGCGTGGACGAGGTCCGCGACGCGACGGAGCCGGAGCTGATCCTGGGGCCGGGCCTGGTGGGGGACCGCGACTAGCCCCGGCGAGTCGCCCCGGTCCGCGACCCGCGAGGTGGTCCGTTCCGGCGGCCCAGCCCCACGCCGTCCCGCGTCCGCGGGGCCGCGTGGGGCCGTCCGGCGTCGCGCGCGCGGACCAGCCGCGCTTCGCGGGGCCTGGAATCGCGTCCCGTGCGTTGCGCGGATCCCCCGATCCGCGGGTCGCGTGCGTTGCGCGTCCCGTGACCAGAGGGACGGGTGCGACACGCGGGCCGCCTCCGCGCGGATCCCCGCGCTACCGTTAGAGTGCTCTGTGCCGGTGCTGTAACTTCCCCCCATCAAAGCCCCGCATCCATGGCCGTGTACCGGTGCCGTGTGGGCAGAACCGACATGATCAGATTTGAGCACGTCACCAAGGTCTACGACCGGACGTCGCGGCCCGCGCTGGACGACATCGACATCGAGATCGACCGTGGCGACTTCGCCTTCCTCGTCGGTGCCTCGGGCTCCGGCAAGTCCACGTTCATCCGCCTGGTCCTCCGTGAGGACCGCGCCTCCAGCGGGTCGGTCCACGTGGCCGGCCAGAACGTCGCCCGCATCCCGAGCTGGCGCGTCCCGCGCCTGCGGCGCGGCATCGGCGTCGTCTTCCAGGACTTCCGCCTGCTTCCGAACAAGGACGTGTTCGGCAACGTGGCCTTCGCCATGCAGGTCATCGGCAAGAGCCGCGCCGTCATCCGCCAGACCGTGCCCGAGGTCCTCAGGACCGTGGGGCTCGAAGGCAAGGGCAAGCGCCTTCCCCACGAGCTCTCCGGCGGAGAGCAGCAGCGCGTCGCCATTGCCCGCGCCATCGTGAACCGCCCGGGCATCCTCCTGGCCGACGAGCCGACGGGCAACCTGGACCCCGCCACCAGCGTGGGCATCATGAACGTGCTGGACCGCGTCAACCAGAACGGGACCACCGTGGTCATGGCCACGCACGACGGCGACATCGTCAACTCCATGCGCCGCCGCGTGATCGAGCTCTCCGCGGGACGGGTGGTCCGCGACGAGGCCGCCGGCGAATACACCGCCATGATCCCCCACGTGCGGGCCGACGGCTCGCGCGAACTCCTCCCGGCCGGCCAGGCGATCGCCCCGTTCGACACCGAGGAGGACGAGGCGTGAGGCTGGCGTTCGTCCTGTCCGAGATCGGTTCCGGCCTTCGGCGCAACCTCTCGATGGTGGTCTCGGTTGTCCTGGTGACATTCATTTCGCTGACCTTCGTCGGCGGTGCCGCGCTGCTGCAGCTGCAGATCAGCCAGATGAAGGGATTCTGGTACGACCGCGTCCAGGTCGCGGTCTTCCTCTGTGGCGAGGACTACGGGTCGCAGACCTGCGCCGAAGGCGCGGTGACCGACGGCCAGCGGGCGGACATCGAGGCGATGATGGGCTCCGCCGCGGTCGAGCCGTACATTGAGAGCTACGAGTACGAGTCGCGGGAACAGGCGCTGGGCCACTTCCGCGACCAGTTCCGGAACTCGCCCATCGTCGACACGGTCACGGCCGACCAGCTTCCCGAGTCCTTCCGCGTCCGGCTCGTCGACCCGGAGAAGTACGAGGTGGTGAACGAGCTGTTCTCCTCCATGCAGGGCGTCGACGTGGTCATCGACCAGCGCGAGCTGCTGGAGAAGATCTTCTCGGTCATGAACATCGCCTCGCTGGTGGCCGTCGGCATCGCCGGCGTCATGATCGTCTGCGCGGTGCTGCTCATCGCCACCACCATCCGGCTCTCGGCGTTCAGCCGCCGCCGCGAGACGGGGATCATGCGCCTGGTCGGCGCCTCCAAGCTGGTGATCCAGCTGCCCTTCGTGCTGGAGGGCGTGATCGCCGCGCTGATCGGCGCGGCGCTCGCCTCCGGAGCGCTCTGGGGCGTCGCCCACTTCCTGGTCGCCGGACGGCTGGCGCGGGAGTACCCGGACACGGCCTTCATCTCCACCAGCGAGGTCCTGCTGGTGGCACCCGCCCTGCTCGCTCTCGGCGCGCTGCTCGCTGGTGTATCGTCGGTCCTAACCCTGAAGCGGTACCTGAAGGTTTAATGTCGAAGCTCTGGAATCGAGTACCCGGCACGAGACCGCAGCAACGCGTTGGAAAGGAAAACCCATTGGCGGACCGGAAACGGTGCAGCATGCCCATCGCGGCCCTGGGCGGCGCCCTCGCGGCCGTCCTCGCGCTGTCGCTGGCGTCGACGGGCGCCCATGCGGACAACCTCGACGACGACAAGAAGAACATCGAGCGGAACCTCGACACGCTGGAGACGGACCTCGAGTTCCTCGACAAGGACATCCAGCGCGTCGCGGCCGAACTGAAGGGCTACCAGTCCCGGCTGCCGGCGGCCCAGGAGGCCCTCGCCGAGGCCCAGGGCCGGGTGCGTGCCGCGACCGACGAGGTCGGCGCGCTGGCGGAGCGGGTCCGGCTGGCCCAAGAGACGCGTGACCAGATCAACCGGCAGATGGCGGAGGACGCCGCGCGGCAGACGGACACCCGCAAGGTCATCGGCCAGATCGCGACGCAGGCCTACAAGCGAGGCGGCGTGTCGAGCAACCTCAGCCTCTTCCTGGACGCGGGCGCGGACGGCGATCTCGCCAACGGCATGGATCTGGCGGACCAAGCCATGCGCAGCCAGAACGCCGTGCTCGACCAGCTCAACGAGCAGCACGCCACCAACCGCAACTCGGAGGTGCGCCTGCAGGCCGTCGAAGAGGAGATCCGCGGCCTGAAGATCGAGGCCGAGGCCGCCCTTGCGCGCGAGCAGCAGGCCCGTGACGCAGCCGAGGAGCGCAAGCGCGAGGTGGACGGGCTGGTCGGCAAGGCGCAGAGCCTCAGCGAGCAGCTTCGCGCCAAGCGGCCCCAGATCAGGGCGCAGATCCAGGCGCAGGAGAGCGAGCACCGCAAGGTGCTCGCCGACATCAAGGAGCGGCAGGAGCGCCTGATCCGCGAGGCCGCCGCCAAGCGCAAGCGCGAACAGGCCGCGGCCGCGGCACGGCAGCGCGCCGCCGAGGTGGCGCAGCAGCGCGCCGAGGCGGCCGCCCGGGCCCGCGCCGCCGAGGCCGCAGCGGCGCGCCGCGCCAACGCGGCCGACGCGGCCCGCAAGCAGTCCGCCGCGGACGCGGCGGAGCGTGCCGCGCAGGCGGCCCGCGACGACGCCTCGTCGGCCGGGGGAGACGCCGGAGCGTCCGGCGGGTGGGGGCTGCGCGTCCCCGCCGCGGGCGGCTACATCACCTCCGGCTTCGGGTGGCGTCCGACGCCGGCCGGCACCGTCGACTACGGCGGCACGGGCGGCTACGTCCACGCCGGCGTCGACTGGGGATTCGGTGGCGCCTGCGGGGCGCCGATCCACGCGGCGGCGGCGGGCGAGGTCTGGTACGCGCTCCGCTCGGGATCCTCGGGCAACAAGGTCACCATCAGCCACGGCGTGGTGAACGGCCACGCGCTCGCCACCAACTACCACCACATGTCGCACTACACGGTGTCCGCCGGCCAGCGCGTCGGGAAGGGGCAGGTGATCGGCTACGTCGGGACCACCGGCAACTCGACCGGTTGCCACCTGCACTTCGAAACCATCCTCGACGGAAGCGCCGTCGATCCCATGGGCCTGCTGTAGCGTAAGATTGATGTTCCGCCATTGGGTGGAGCCAATCACGCCAGAAGGAGGTCGCCATGGCCAAGGAAACCGGACGCAAGGTCATTGCGACCAACCGCAAGGCCCACCACGATTACCACATCATGGACACGTTCGAGGCCGGCATGGTCCTCAGCGGCACCGAGGTGAAGTCGCTGCGCGAGGGCAAGGCATCGCTCGTGGACGGGTTCGGCCAGTTCTACCGGGACGAGCTGTATATCGAGTCCGTCTACATCCCGGAGTACCTGAACGGGTCCTGGACGAACCACGCCGCGCGGCGCCGGCGCAAGCTGCTGCTTCACCGCGACGAGCTCACCAAGATCCAGCGCAAGATCCAGGAGTCCGGGTTCACCATCGTGCCGCTCCAGCTTTACTTCAAGGACGGCCGTGCGAAGCTGGAGATCGGCGTCGGCAAGGGCAAGAAGGAGTTCGACAAGCGGCAGACCCTCCGGGAGAAGCAGGACAACCGCGAGGCACTGCGCGCCATGCGCGAGCGGAACCGCGCCACCGCCTAGGTCGGCGGCCCTCGGCCGCGGGAATGATTCCGCGGCGCCGTGGGTTATAGTAGGTAATCCGCGGTCTCGGCCGCGGGTGTCGGGCGGGGAAACCCG
Organism: Arthrobacter halodurans; assembly: GCF_041877255.1. Taxonomy (NCBI): domain Bacteria; kingdom Bacillati; phylum Actinomycetota; class Actinomycetes; order Micrococcales; family Micrococcaceae; genus Arthrobacter; species Arthrobacter halodurans. Next base: position 361,268 of record NZ_JBHDLJ010000001.1, on the reverse strand, counting down.
CCATTGACAACAAAATACGGGGATGATCGGTTTCGACGATGTGAGTCGCGACAGGAGAAGCGGGCCGAGGATGCAGGGTTATCTCGGAAACGCCCTCTGCAAAACAATAAGTGCCGAATCTAAGCGCACTGACTTCGCTCTCGCTGCCTAAGCAGCCGGACAGTCCGTCAGCCAGGAATTGCTATCGCTCCTGATACTGGCGTCATTTAGATAGCCACTGACGGGTACCCATGTCACCGGGGTGCCCGGCATAACTTAGGTGACTGTGCCCAGGGAAGCCCGCAAGGGTCCAGCCGCTTGTTTGCGCGACGGCTGATGGGGCAGAGAAATCCCACAGCAAACTGCGCCCGGAGAAGTCCTGGCAACACCACATCGGACGGGGGTTCAATTCCCCCCATCTCCACCCGTGGGATTCAGGGAGTGTCTTCGCACTCCCTGAATCTTTTTAAGTCTCCTCTTGTCTCCCGCCCGGCCGCAGACAACTGCGTCGTCCACCCGGAAGCCGTCTGGGGACATGGCAATACGGATCGTACTTATCGACCGGCGTGTGCTGGTTGTCGAAGGCCTGCCCCTCGCCGAGGGGCAGGCCTTTCGGCGTTTCTCGGGCCCTCGCGGTCTTCGACGACAGGGGGTACTCGACGGTTTCCCGTTCGACAATGCCCGAGACGGTGCCGGTGCCGGTTAGCGCTGTCCCTCCGGCGCCCCCTTCTGCTCCGCCTTCGACAGCGTGAAGATCCCATAGCGCATCGCACCGGTGCGGTAGGCCAGGATCAGTCGAGGGATGCTCAGAACGAAGATCCGATTGCGTGCGCCCAGGGCAAGGCGACGGGTCTCGCGATCGACGGCCAAGGCCTTCAGGAGCCGACGGGCGCAGATCGTCCATGTGCGCGCGACGCGCGGGCTGACGTCCTCATAGCCATCGATCGAAAAGCCCGCCGCCATTGCCATCGCCTCATACTCCTCGCGCGTGCCCATCGAGGGCAGGCGCCCTTCGCGGCAGATCGGTTCGAGCAGGTGCCGAACCCTCCAACCGCTCGCATCTGTCTCGGCGAGCCACGCGCAGACGACGAAGCGGCCGCCTGGCGACAGCACGCGATGCGCCTCGGCGAAGAACTCGGGTTTGTCGACCATGTGCTCGCTCGACTCGATCGCCCATGCGGCATGGGCCGAGGCGTCGGTCAGCCCGTTGAAGAGCCAGTCGCGGAGCCGGATGTCGACATTGGGGGCGGGATGCGCGGCGGCGTAGTGGGCCTGCTCGGCGGAAAGCGTGAAGCCGGTAACGCCGACCTTGTGTGTCGCCGCGAGCCGCCTTGCGGTGGAGCCATAGCCGCAGCCGATGTCGACGCACGCCTCGCCAGGCCGAAGCCGCAGCCGATCACCGACCGTGTCGATCAGCGCCTCGACGGCCTCGGCGGGTGTCTCGCGACCCGTCGCCCATAGCCCGTGATGGACATGATCGCCCCACACTCGACGATAAATCGGATCGAGTTCGTCGTAGTGATCGGCAACCGCCACGGCGTTCTGGGGAATATCGGGGACGATCACGCCATCACACTACAGTGCCGATCCCTGTGACCAGAAGGTCTCAGCTCAATGCCTTTGGCTTCTCGGTCGCGGCGAATCCCGCCCCGGCTTCGCCCAGGCCTTGGACGTCCTGCGCCAGGGCGACGCCCGGGTGGTGTAGACGTTGGACTGCCTCGGGCGCAGCGTGAGGGACCTCGTGGACTTCGCCTCCTCGTGGGCTTCGTCGGCACCCTCAACGAGGGCGGCATCGGCTTCGTCAGCCTCACCGACGCCAGCTCCGCCCGCCCGCCCGCCCGGCGTGCAACCGGGGTCCGAGCATGGCGGCCGGGCTTCCACGGGCATCCCGGCAAAGGATCCGAAGGCCTGCCGGGTGATCCGTGCGTCACGGAACAGGTTCCGGCGAGGCGTGAACGTGGCGGTGGTGCCGGGCTGGACCACGAAGCTGGTGTCGTGGGATTGCCACCGCTGGCCCCACGGAGCGGCGCGACGGGGGCCCATCGGTCCCGGACGACGGCATCACCGGCGACGATCACCCTTCCGGGGTGATGCCTTGCCGTGGGGCGCGGCGTTGCATGGGAAGGAACCGCCCCGGCGCCGGGGTGTCCCCACGTGAGACCGCGTCGACCTCCGGCGGGGCACCACCGCGAAGGAGCCGACATGACCAATTCGTCACCCCGCCTCATCAGCGACGATCTCGCGAAGGTCCTCGAACTGGCGCGGGCGTCCGACAGCATCGAGCTGAAGTTGACGTTGCCTGAGCGGGCCTACCGTTCTGCGGCCGCCGCGCTCGGTGTGGACCCGCTCGACGCCCAGCTCCGTCAGGTCTTCTTCTTCGACACACCCGATCTCCGCCTCGACGCCGCCGGGGTGGTCGTGCGGGCCCGCCGGGTCCGCGATCGCGACGACACGGTCATCAAGCTCCGGCCCGTCGTACCGTCCGACCTGCCCGCAGACCTGCGCCGATCGCCCGAGCTCGTCGTCGAGGTCGACACGATGCCCGGCGGCTACGTGTGTTCCGCCACGCTCAAGCACCGGTTGACCTCACCGGACGTGGCTTCCGTAGTGGCCGGTAGGGTGCCCTTGCGCAAGATCTTCTCGAAGGCTCAGCGCGCCTTCTTCCTCGAGCATGCTCCCGACGGCGTGGCGCTGGAGGATCTGTCCATCCTGGGGCCGATCCTGGTGCTCAAGTTGAAGTTCCAGCCGGAGGGAACATCCCAGAAGTACGTCGCCGAGATGTGGATCTACCCCGACGGCACCCGCGTCGTCGAGCTCTCGACGAAGTGTCTGCCCGGTGAGATCATCACCATCGCCTTGGAGGCCCGCGCATTCCTCGAGGGCAAGGGGATACCGCTCAGCGGCGAGCAGCAGACGAAGACGCGGACGGCCCTACAGTTCTTCTCCAAGGAACTGCAGGACCTCCAGTCCTGACGTCGCACACGTCGAGATGGCCCATGCGCCGCCGCGCCGGCCGCTCGCGCCGAGCTTGCGGTGGATCGCGCGCAAGTGCGTCTTCACCGAGTTCGCCGAAGAACCGCCGCGGTGATCTCGGCCATGGTCATCGGAGAGCTCAGGCGGGTCGGGACGGTCGGCTCACGGTCCGCCAGCCCCCCAGAGGACCTTCTCCGGTGACCGCGGAGAACGTTCTTGGCTCCTGAAACGGGGCCGCTTCCGCCGCAGAACCCGTCCAAGGAAGGGATCCTTTCTGGCCAGCGGGCGGATTTCGCCGTCGGGTCCCGGGGATTAATGCCGAACTGGGCCAGGGTTGCGCGGCATCGCTCGTGAGACCGTGTTCAACGACGGCGGTCGGGGATCCTGTTCCGTGTCCCCGCCACGTCGGGCACCGTCGCGATGACGAAGCCTGCCGGCGGCGGCCCGCCGGGGACCCCGGTCCCGATCGGACGATGTTCCGCCAGGACCAGGCCGTGCCCGCCCAGGACGGCCGCCATGTGGCGTCCTGCCGGCGCGCTGGTCTCCAGTCCGTAGGCGAGCGGCTCGCCCACGAACCGCGCGGCGGCCCGCGCGTAGCGCATGAACGGGCCCCGCGACCGGAGGGTGTCGGCGGAGAAGTAGTCGAAGGCGACGACGCTGCCCGGCGCCGCGGACGCGATGCGGTCCAGGGTCCCCTCGACGGACCTCATGTCCAGGTACATCGTGACGGCCTCCCACAGGAAGAGCGCCGGCCCGGCGGGCTCGAAACCGGCCGCGACGAGGCTCTGCCACCAGTCCTGGGCCAGAAAGTCGACCGGGACGTAGGTGACACCGGGCCGGTCCATGCCCGTCCGCCGCAGGAGCCCGCGCTTGAGGGCCTGAGTGGCGGGCGTGTCGACCTCGAAGAACCGCACCGGAGAGTCCCGGTCCGCGCGGTGGGCGCGGGTATCGAAGCCGGCGCCGAGGACCACCAGCTGGCGCAGGCCGCGGGCGCCGTCGAGGTGTTTGGCGACCGCGTCGTCGTAGTAGGTCGTCCGTGCGGCCGCGTGATGGGTGAGCGGGGGCGTCCCGGTGTACGGGTAGCGGTACACCGGGGGGACATGGCCGGTGATGCGGTGGGCAGCCCGGGTGGGGAGTGTCACCAGGCACAACGCGCCGCGGGAGACGCCGGGCAGGGCGGAGAGCAGCCGGGTGGCCGTCTCGTCCGGCCGCGTTCCCAGCCGGTGCTGCATGTGTCGTGCATACAGGGAGGACACGGCCGTCGCCGAGACGCCGGAGGCGCGGCTGCGGATGAGCAGTTTCCCGACGAAGTAGGGGTAGGCCAGAACCGCCGCGGGAGCCAGGGCGGCCTGCGTCAGCCGAAAGGCCGCGGCCCGTGGTCGCTGCTGCGGCACGACACGCTCCTCCTTCCCGGGGCCCGGTGGGCTTCTGGAACCGCGGGCGGGGTCGTCGCGGGCCGAGGACGGTGCGGCCGGGATGCCGCGGTGTCCCAGCGTCCCGCGCGCTGTGGCCGGCGGTCAAGGGCCAGGCCCTTCGCCCGGCGCCCGGGCCCGCTGTGGGCGGTCTACGACGCGCCCGTCTGCGCGGTCCGTCCCCGCTGTCCTCGTGGACGCCGGACCCACGTCGTTCGAGCCGGCGCCGGTCTTCGGCTACGCGCGCGTCCTCGCGCAATGGGCGGACGAGCAGGAGGACGGACGAGCGGGAGGCCAGACGAGCAGGAGGCCGGACGCCGGGGATCGGGGAACCTGGGCTCGGCCCCGTGCGCGTCGAGGCGCGGGGAGCCGCCGGAGCAATGCGCCGGGGGCACGTTCCGCAGGACCATCCCGCGGGTGCGGGGGGTGAACAAATTGCGCCCACCACAACACAAGACACATGCGAAACACAAGTCACACCTAGACTGAACGCGGAGGAGTCGCGCGCGGCGCGCGCACGGTGCGGGAACGGGAAGGGCGGACTCATGGACAACCACGTGGACGAGCGGGCAGCGGCGCAGCGGCCGAACGCGGCGGCTGTGCTCGCGTTCGTGCTGGAGGTCGGCCTGTTGTGCGCCGCCGGGTTGTGGGCCATCGAATTCCTTCCCCTGCCGCCGTTTGCGGCAGCGGCCGCGGTCGCCCTGCCGCTACTGGTCTTCTGGGGCCTCTTCATGGCGCCCAGGGCGCGCCTCCGGATCCGGTGGCCGGCGCACCCCTTCGTCGCGCACGGGCTGTTCGCCACGGGAGCGGTGCTGCTCCACCTCGTGGACCGGCCTGTCCCGGGATGGATCATGCTGTGCCTGACGCTCCTCAGCGGCTACCTGGCGTGGCGCCACCGCCGGGCGCCGCGCGCCCACGGCGCGGGGGCCATGCGGCACCGGCCGGACGCGCCGGAAGGACGCCGGCCCAGCGGCCGCCGCGCCGCTCGCTAGCGCACCGGAGGGCCCCGGTCTCCCTACGCGACCAGCAGGCCGCCGACCCACCATCCGCCGACCCACCATCCGGCGGCCGCGCCGCCGAGACCGAGAGCCACGGTGGCCGCCACGTTGGCGGCGGCGCCGGCCCGCCGGCCCGCCTGCCATAGCCGCACGGTGGTGACGCTGAAGGTGCTGAACGTGGTCAGGCCGCCGCAGAGGCCGGCGGTGAGGACCGCGCCGAGCGCCGGCGCGACCGCGGACCCCGCCACGAGTCCCGCGATGATTCCCATGAGGAGGGATCCGGCGGTGTTGGCCACGAGGATTCCGCGCGGCCAGGGCACCGCCGTTCGCGCCTCCGCCGGGTCCGCCGTCGTCCGCGGGGCCAGCGCAGCGTCGAGCCACGCGCGCAGCACCGCGCCGGCCGCGCCGGCCGCCCCGACCCCCAGGGCCAGCAGCACCGCGCTCACGCGGTGTCCCCGTGTCCCCGGGCAGGACCTCTCCGGGAGCGGCCGCGCCGGGCCAAGCCGCCGCCGGCCCAGAGCCCTGCGGCGGCGGCGGCCAGTCCGGCGAGCAGGCTCGCGGCGAGGTAGCCCCACCACTGGACCGCATCCGGCGTCCCGTCCGCCGATGCGCCGATGCCGGAGGTCAGGTAGACCGCGACCGCGGAGTACGTGGTGAACGCCCCGAGCAGCCCGGGTCCGAGGGCCGCGCGCACCCACGCGGGGGCGGCCCCGGAGAGCGCCCAGAATCCGGTGAGGACGCCGAGTGCGAGGCTGCCGCCGACGTTGATTCCCAGCGTGGTCCACGGGAACCCGCCGCCATCGGGCCACGCGACGCCGAGGCCGTACCGCAGCAGGGTTCCGACGAAACCGCCGGCGGCCACGGCGGCGGCGACGCGAGGGTCCAGTGCCCGGGCGGCCGACGGGCGAACGGTGGCGCCGGTCACGAACGGAACCCGTGCGGGGCGACCCAGACCGCGCTGGCCTGCGCCGGGGTCAGCGGGTGGGCGCCGCCCTCCAGCAGCGTTCCGGGGCGGATGCCCGCCTCGGCGCAGAGCCGAAGGACCTCGGGATCGACATCGCTGACGCGGACCACCACGGCTGCGCCTCCCGGCGCGCGGTCCAGGCGGACGGCGCGGGGCCGGCGGAGTTCGCCCTCGCGCGTCGGAATCGGATCGCCGTGGGGGTCCGCGGCGGGGTAGCCGAGTCGCTCGTCGAGGCCGTCGATGAAGCGCGCGGACACGGTGTGCTCCAGCAACTCCGCCTCCTCGTGGACCTCGTCCCAGGAGTAGCCCAGTTCGCCGACCAGGAAGGTCTCGATGAGGCGGTGCCGCCGCACCACGGACAGCGCCGCCCGCAGCCCCGCCGGGGTCAGGGACACCGCGCCGTACGGCGGGTGGTCCAGCAGGCCGCGTCCGGAGAGCTTGGCCACCATCGTGGTGGCGGAGGCGGGGGAGACCCCGAGCTTGGCCGCGACCGCGCCCGTCGTGACGGGGTCCGGCTCCCACTCGCCGAGGCCGTAGACGGTCTTAAGGTAGTCCTCCTCGCTGCTGGAGAGCCTCACGCGGCCACCCGCTGGCGCTCCAGGGCGGCGCTGACGACGCCGGCGCGGGGGGCGAACAGGTAGGCGGCGAAGAACATCAGGGCCTGGGCCAGCACCACCGACGCGCTCGCCGACAGGTCCAGGTAGTAGCTGGCGTAGATGCCCGCCACCGCCGAGGCGACGCCGAGCGCCGAGGAGACCAGCAGCATCCCGCCAAAGCGCCGGGTCAGCAGGAAGGCGGTCGCCCCGGGGATGATCAGCATCGCGACGACCAGGATGATGCCCATCGCCTGGAGGCTGGTGACCACCGTCAGGGCCAGCAGGCCCAACAGGACGGCATTGAGGACCCGGGCGTTCAGCCCGATCGCGTGTGCGTGGACCGGGTCGAAGGCCAGGAGCGTGAGGTCCTTGCGCAGGTAGAGCACGATCCCCAGGGTCAGGGCCCCGAGCACGAGCACCTGCGCCAGCTCCGCCGGTCCGGTCCCCAGGACGTTGCCGAAGAGGATGTGTCCCAGGTCGACCTGGCTCGGCGTCTTGGAGACGATGGCCAGGCCCAGCGCGAACAGGGTCGTGAACACGACTCCCGTGGCGGTATCCGACTTCAGGCGCGTGGTGGCGCGCAGGCCGCCGATCAGGTAGACCGCGCCCAGACCAAAGACCAGCGCGCCGACGGCGAACGGGAGCCCCAGCAGGTACGACAGGGCGACGCCGGGGAGCACGGCGTGCGAAATGGCGTCGCCCATCAGCGCCCAGCCCATCAGCACCAGCCAGCAGGAAAGGACGGAGCAGACCAGGGCGGCGGCCACCGTGACGGCCAGGGCGTTGGTCATGAAGCCGTAGCCGAACGGCTCCGTCAGCCACACGTAGGGGTTCATCGGGCTTCCTCCCGCGGCTCTCCGCCGAAGGCGAGGGCCAAGTTGGCGTCCGTGAGGACGTCGTGGGGCGCGCCGGCGGCCAGCACCCGCCGGTGCAGGAGCAGCGCATGGGTGCAGAGCCGGGGCACGCCGGCGAGGTCGTGGGTCGACATCAGGATGGTCCGCCCGCCGGCCCTCAGCAGCTCCAGCTGTTCGCTGATGAGGCGTTCGGACCCGACGTCGACACCCGCGAAGGGCTCGTCGAGCAGCATGAGGTCGGCGTCCTGCGCGATGCCCCGCGCCACGAAGGCCCGCTTGCGCTGCCCGCCGGACAGTTCGCCGATCTGCCGAGAGGACAGGGCCCCCAGGTCGACGCGCTCCAGCGCCTCGCCCACCGCCGCGCGGTCCGCCGCGGACGGTCGCCGCGAGCGGCCCATGTAGCCGTAGCGTCCCATCATCACGACGTCGCGGACGCTGACGGGGAAGGTCCAGTCCACGGCCTCGGACTGCGGGACGTAGGAGATGCGCCCGCTCTTGCGCGCCCTGGCCGGGGTCAGGCCGAACAGCCGCACGCTGCCGGAGGTCGGCGACACCAGGCCCATCAGCGCCTTGAACAGCGTCGACTTGCCGCTTCCGTTGACGCCGACGAGCCCGCAGAGCTGTCCCGCCCCGAGCGTGAAGTCCACGTTCTCCAGGGCCACCGTGCTCCCGTAGCGCACGTCGAGCCCGGCGACCTCGATCGCCACCGGGGGCGGTGCCTCATTCGTTGGCGGCAGCATGGTCCAGTCCTTCCAGGATGGTGTCCAGATCGTAGTTGAGCAGTTCCAGGAACGTCGGCACCGGGCCGTCGGGCCCGGAAACCGAGTCGACGTAGAGCGGTCCCAGCAGCGGGACCCCGGCCTCGGCGGCCACGCGTTGCTGCGCCGAGTCGTTGACGGTGGATTCGCAGAACACGGCGGGGACGTCGTTGTCCTCGACGAAGCCGATCTGCTCGCGGATCTGCCGCGGGGTGCCCTCGGCATCCGAGTTCACCGGCCACAGGAAGTGCTCGCGCAGTCCCATGTCGCGGGCCAGGTAGGAGAAGGCTCCCTCGCAGGTGACCAGCGCGGCGCGGGGGTTGGACGCCACGCCCGCGCGGGCTCGTTCCTCGAGCTTGCGCAGCTCCCCGCGGAAGGCGTCCGCACGGGCCGCGAAGTAGTCGGCGTCCTTGGGGCTGAGACCGGCCAGGGCACGCTCGGCGTTGTCCACGTAGAGCCGGGCCTGGACGGGGGACATCCAGGCATGCGGGTTGGGCCGCCCGGAGTACGCGCCCGTGGCGATGTCGACCGGGACGACCCCCTCCGACAGGACCGCGTGCGGGACGTCGAGGTCGCGCACGAACCGGCCGAACCAGCGTTCCAGCCCGAGCCCGTTGTCCAGCACCAGGTCCGCCTCGTGGATGCGGACGAGGTCGGAGGGGGTCGGCTCGTAGCCGTGTATCTCCGCGCCCGGCTTGGTGATGGAGAGGACCTCGACACGGTCGCCGCCGACCTGCCGGACCAGGTCCGCGATGACGCTGAACGTCGTGAGCACCACCGGCCGGTCCGCGCCGGCGGGCTCGGCGGCGGGGGCCGCGCAGCCCGCGGTGCCGAGCACGACGGCGGCGCACAGCGTGGTGGCTGCCCGGCGCAGGAACGCCGCACCATGCGCGGCGGTGGTCCCCGGAACCGGCGCGGCGGGGTGTGCCCCGGGCCGGCCGCGCCGTTGCGGACGTTTTTTAGTCATGCCTAAATATTGCACCCGGGACGCGTCGCGGCGCAATTCGGCGTCGGGTTCCCGCCGTTGCGGACGGCCGCGTCCCGCGGCGGAGACCCGGTCTCGGGGGTGCCCCGGTGTCGGGGCCCGCGGGAGGGTACGCGCTACTTGGCGTCGCGGGCCGCTTGGCGCCGGGCCCCGGCGGCCTGGGAGGAGGCGCGGGTCTTCTTGGCGCCGGGCGAGGTGCTGTGTCCGGCCACCCGCCCGGTGTCGGCCCCGCCGGGAGGCGGGCCGTCCGGCCCCTGGGGTCCGCTGGATTTCCCCGCCTGCGCGCGTTCCAGGCGTTCGGCCTTGAGCGTCTCGTAGGCCTCCTGCGAGACGACGGCCAACCGCTGGCTGACACGGGAGAGGGCCTCCTCGAAGACCTCGGCGCGTTGGGCGGCCTTGCCGTGGCGGGGACGGGCGGCACCGCGGGCGCCCTCCGCGGAGACTCCGGCGGCGGCGCGCCGACGGTAGTTCTTGGTGTGCTTCGTGCGGGCCCGCCGCACGCGCTTGTGGAGCGCGAGGAGCTCGTCCTCGTCGAGGTGCTCCATCCGCTCGGGTTCGACCTCGCGGATGAGGTCGCGCTCGTCGTCCTTGAGGATTCCCAGAAGGTCTTCCACGGTCGGTTCTCCATTCCTCGCAGCATCCGGGGTTGTGTGGCCGACCTTAGGTGGGGAGCCGCCGGGACGCAAGGATGTGGGCGGGACCGTCTAGTCCCGGTCCCGGGCGAGGATGTCCAGCGCGGCCTGGTGCAGCTTGCCGTTGGTCGCCAGCGCGTTGCCCCCGAAACAGCCGTCCTGCCCCTCCAACGACGAGAAGCGGCCCCCGGCTTCGATGACGATCGGCACGAGGGCCGCCATGTCGTACAGGTTCAGCTCGGGCTCGCACGCGATGTCCACGGCGCCCTCGGCGAGGAGGCAATAGGACCAGAAGTCCCCGTAGGCGCGCGTCCGCCAGACGGCGTCGTGCAGGTCGAGCATCTGCTCCAGCTGCCCGCGCTCGCGCCATCCGCCGAGGCTGGAATAGGACAGCGACGCGTCGGAGAGCTCCGCGACGTTGGAGACGCGCAGGCGCGAGGCGGCGGCGAGCGACTTGCCCGTGTACGCGCCGGTGCCTTCGGCGGCCCACCAGCGCCGGCCGAGCGCGGGGGCGGAGACGAGTCCGACGACGGGTCGGCCCTCGTCCATGAGTGCGATGAGGGTCGCCCAGACCGGGACCCCGCGAACGAAGCTCTTGGTGCCGTCGATCGGGTCGATCACCCAGCGTCGCGCCCCGTGTCCGGTGCTGCCGAACTCCTCGCCCAGCACGGCGTCCCGCGGACGGGCCCGGGCCAGCTGGCTGCGGATGGCCTCCTCGGCGGTCCGATCCGCGTCCGTCACCGGGGTCAGATCCGGCTTGGTGTCCACCTTCAGGTCCAGCGCCTTGAAGCGGGACATGGTCAGGGAATCCACCGAATCCGCGATGACGTGAGCCAGTCGCAGGTCGTCGTTGTAGCTCATTACGTCGCGGGTCATGGCTTCCAACCTACCGCAGGAGCACGCGCGCCCCGCGGTCCTAAACCGTGCCCAGCTGCTTGGAGTCGACCTTGTCCTCGGCGCCGAGCAGGCGGCGCAGCGAGGCCAGCCGGGCTGCTCCCGCCGGTCCGGCCTCCGGCCGCGAGGCCCAGGCGTCGAGGGCGCAGCCGGCCGCGTCGGCCGCGTGCGTGCAGCCCCGGGGGCAGTTTGCGGAGGCGGGGAGCAGGTCGGGGAAGGACTGCAGGATGTTGTCCGGATCCACCAGGGCCAGCCCGAAGGAGCGGATGCCGGGGGTGTCGATGATCCACGTTCCGGGCGGGGCGTCCGCGACGCGCAGGGCCAGGGCCGACGACGACGTGTGCCGGCCGCGTCCGGTGACGGCGTTGACACCGCCCGTGGCGCGCTGGGCTCCGGTGAGCGCGTTGACGAGTGTCGACTTGCCGACGCCCGAGTGGCCCAGGACGACGCTCACCCGGCCGGCCAGAAGCCGGTGCAGTTCCCCGACCGCGCCCGCCTCCAGGCGGGCCGACAGCCCGTCGGCCGAGCGCGCGTCGATGCCCGTGGCACCGTCGCCCGCGGACCGGCTGACGACGACCTCGAGATCCAGATGGCGGTAGTTCTCCAGCAGCGCCGCCGGGTCCTTCACGTCCGCCTTCGTGATGCACAGGATCGGCTCGATGCCCGCATCGTACGCCGCGGCCAGGGCACGGTCGATGAAACCGATGCGGGGCTCCGGATTGGCGGCCGCGACCACGACCACCAGCTGGTCGGCGTTGGCGACGACGACGCGCTCCACCGGATCGGTGTCGTCGGCGCTGCGCCGCAGCAGCGTCCGGCGGTCCTGGATCCGCACGAGCCGCGCGAGTCCGTCCGGGGAGCCGCTGGTGTCGCCGACGAGGGCCACGAAGTCCCCGGGGACCACGGGGGAGCGCCGCAGTTCGCGGGCGCGCGCGGCGACGACCACGCGTTCGTCCGGGGAGTCCTCGTCCAGGATGGCCGTGTAGCGCCCGCGGTCGACCGTAACGATGCGCCCGATCACCGCGTCCTCGTACGCCGGGCGGTCCTTGGTCCGCGGACGGGTGCCCTTCTTGTTCGGGCGGATGCGGACGTCGGACTCGTCCCAGTCGTAGGTGTCGCGGCCCATGGTCAGCGCCGGTCCGCCGTCGCGGCGAGCGCCCGCCACAGCTCGGGGAACTCCGGCATGGTCTTGGACGTGGTGGCGATGTCCTCGACGCTCACGCCGTCCACGGCGAGCCCGATGATGGCCCCGGCCGTGGCCATCCGGTGGTCGGCGTAGCTGCGGAACAGGCCCCCGTGCAACGGGCGCGGACGGACGATCAGGCCGTCCGCGGTCTCCTCGGCGTCCCCGCCGAGGTTGTTGATCTCGGCGACCAGGGCGGCGAGGCGGTCCGTCTCGTGGCCGCGCAGGTGCGCGATGCCGGTGAGCCGGGATTCGCCGTCGGCCAGGGCGCACAGCGCGGCGACCGTGGGGGCGAGCTCCGAGGCGTCCGCCAGGTCGATGCCGCGGATCGGGGCGCCGCCCCGGACGGTGAGCGTTCCGCCGTCGTACTCGACCGACGCGCCCATGCGCGCGAGGATGGAACGCCAGGCGTCGCCGACCTGCGTGGTGTGCTCGGGCCAGTCCGGGACGCGCACCGTTCCCCCCGTGGCCAGTGCGGCCGCCAGGAACGGACCGGCGTTGGACAGGTCCTGCTCGATGCGCACGTCGAACGCGCGGACGGGGCCCGGGGAGACCACCCAGTGGTGGGGGACGGAATCGTCGACCTCGACGCCGGCCTCGCGGAGGACGGCCACGGTCATGCGGATGTGGTCCAGGCTGGGCACCGGCTTGCCCACGTGCTCCAGGTGCAGGCCCTTCTCGAAGCGCGCCGCGACCAGGAGCAGGGCGGAGACGAACTGCGAGGACCCGCTGGCGTCGATCACGAGGTGCCCGCCGGACACGGAGCCGGTGCCCCCCACCGTGAAGGGCAGGCGTCGCGCGCCGCCGTCCTCCACGGCGACGCCGAGGTCCCGCAACGCGTCGACCACCGCGTCCATCGGGCGGTTGCGGGCGTGTGGGTCGCCGTCGAAGCCCACGCGTCCGCGGACGAGCGCGGCGATCGGCGGGACGAACCTCATGACCGTGCCGGCAAGCCCGCAATCGACGGTGGCCTCACCGAGGTCCGCCGCGGGGTCCAGCGGGTGCACCAGCAGATCCGGGCCGAAGCCGCCGTCGCCGGGCACCTCCTCGATCCGCGCGCCGAGCGCGCGGAGGGCCCCCACCATGAGCACCGAGTCGCGGGAGTGCAGCGGCGCCCGGAGGCGGCTGGGGCCGTCGGCGACGGCGGCAAGGACCAGGTACCGGTTCGTGAGCGACTTCGACGCCGGGACGCGGACCGTCGCATCGACGGGGGCGCCGGCGCGTGGGGCGGGCCACGGTGCCGGGGCCACGGCTGCGGTGTTCGTCATGCGGCGTTTCCTAGTGGCCGATCACTTCACCGGCGGTCTTGCGGGCGTCCTTCGCGGTGCGGCGGACGGCGCGGCCGAGGTCCTTGTTCGTCTTGTGCAGCTGCTTGCGCGCGTCGGCGGTCAGGTGCTGGGCGCGCCACGCCAGCGAGGGGTTGCCCGCGGTGTCGACGGCGGCCAGCAGCACGCCGCCCGCCAGGGAGGCGTTGCGCAGGCGCGCGCCCGAGCTCGAGGGACCCCCGTTGGAGCCGTCCTCGAACGAGGTCAACGCGGAGGTGCCGACCAGCAGGGACGCCGACAGGCGCGGGAACTTGCCCAGCGCGAACAGGAGGCCGGCGACCACCTGGACGCCGCCGACGATGCGCGCGACGGACGCGGGCCGGTCGGCGGCCTCCGTGAACTGCGGAAGGACCGCGGAGATGCGGCGCAGTCCCGGGCGCAACCGCTCCCCGGACTCCTCCGGCTTGCGCAGCCGCTCCAGTCCGGACCAGACGAAGCTCGAGGCGAGCAGTGGGCGGGCGATCAGGCGGACAGGTGACATGGGTGCCTCCGGGTGCGTCGGGTTCTGTGAGCTTCCCTTAGTCTTACACTTTTTCGGCCCCGGCGAACCCCACCGCGGGAATACCGCCCAACGCAGCGGCGTTGTGATCATCGTGTGCGGGGCGTCGACAGGCGTCCCGGGACGGCGCCACCGCGCGCCGGGGAAGGGGCCATGCCGATGACCACCATGACAGCCACCAAGCCCGCCGATGCGGGTCCGACGCCCGGCGTACACTGGGGCGTGATGACCGAGAGCAGCCAGAGCACAGAAATCGTGCCCGACGGGGCCGAGTCCGACGAGCAGCGCCGCGAACGCTTCGAGCGCGACGCCCTCCAATATGTCGACCAGCTCTACTCCGCCGCCATGCGGATGGCGCGCAATCCCAGCGACGCCGAGGACCTGGTCCAGGAGGCCTACACGAAGGCCTACTCGGCGTTCCACCAGTACAAGCCGGGGACCAACCTCAAGGCGTGGCTGTACCGGATCCTGACGAACACCTACATCAACCTCTACCGCAAGCGGCAGCGGGAGCCCCTGCGGTCGAGCACGGACACGGTCGAGGACTGGCAGATGGCCCAGGCGGCGGAGCACACGCCCACGGGTCTGCGCTCGGCCGAGGCGGAGGCGCTGGACCACCTGCCGGATTCCGACGTGAAGGACGCGCTCCAGTCGATTCCGGAGGAGTTCCGCCTGGCGGTCTATTTCGCGGACGTCGAGGGCTTCGCCTACAAGGAGGTCGCCGAGATTCTCGGCATCCCGATGGGGACGGTGATGTCCCGCCTGCACCGCGGCCGCAAGCAACTGAGGGAGTTGCTGGCCGACTACGCGGCCGAGCGCGGGCTGGGCAAGGACAGAATAGCGAGCGGCCGGGCGACGGCGGCCGGTCAGGAGGGAAAACCATGAGCGATTGCCATTCACTGGGCGACTGCGAGGACACGCGGATCGTCCGGCTCTACGAATACCTCGACGGGGCGCTGTCCCTGGAGGACCTCAACGACGTGAAGAACCACCTGGAGCACTGCGACGAGTGCGCCCAGGAATACGACCTGGAATGCATCATCCGATCCGTCGTGCGCCGCAGCTGCCGCGAGGTGGCTCCCGAGACGCTGAAGTCGCGCATCATGGGCCGGATCAGCGAGATCCGCGTCGAGGTCGGACACGGCTGAGGCCTGCCTGAACCCGCCACGTCGGCGCCCCCGGGGTTGGCCCACGCACAAGGGCCCGCATCCTCCAAAAGGATGCGGGCCCTTGTCGACGGTCTACCGTTTAGGTGTTGGGACGCTTACCGTGGTTCGCGCCGCCGCGCTTACGGTCGCGACGCTTGCGTGCTCGCTTGCTCATGGCTGGCCTCCTCGCTTGTCGATGCCCGGAAATGGACTGCTACACAGTCTCCCACATGCCCGGTTCAGCACATAAACGGGCGCGCGTCGGCGCGCCCGGGGTCCCGCTCAGCGTAGCGCCGCCCGGATCGAGGATCTGGCCTGATCGAGCACGGCCTTGACCGTCGCGGGCGCCGACGCCGGGACCGAACCACCGGCGGCCGCGATCCGCAGGTCCAGGCGCAGCTGCGCGCGGAAGTCGTCCAACTGGTGCTCGAGCTCGAGCAGCTCGCGGGGTCCGTCCACGCGTGGCCCCGTATCGGCGGGGACCCGTGGTGCGCCCACCCGGGGTGGCCGCGCGGCGTCGTCGGAGGGGTCCGGGGGGCCGCCGCCGGCCGCGGCTGGCGGCGCCGCGTCGTGGCCGGGGCCGCCGCCGACCGGGCGCGTCCGCGGTCCCCGGCGCGCGGCGGTCCCGCCGAGGCGTTCCGCGGTCGCCGCGAGGTCGGCCCGCAGGCCGCGCATGTTGTCCCGGATCTCGCTGCCGAGCGTCTCGGCCAGCCGGGCGACTGAGGCCGAGATGTCGTCGTCGATGCCCTCCAGCTCGTCCCGCCGGCCCGCGACCTCTTGCGCCCCGGCCTCCGTGAGCGAGTAAACGGTCCTGCGGCCGATGCGCTCCGTGGCGACCAGGCCCTCCTCCCCGAGCTTCGCGAGGCGCGGGTAGACGCTCCCGGCGCTGGGGGAGTAGGTGCCGCCGAAGCGGTCCTCGAGCGCCTTGATGATGTCGTAGCCGTGCCGCGGGCCCTCCTCCAGCACGCGCAGGAGGTACAGGCGCATGGCGCCGTGCGCGAAGACCGAGGCCACTAGCGCCCCGCCCCGGAGGTCTCGGACGGGGCCGCGTGGAATACGGCAACCCGGCCGGAGACACCCTCCGTCCTGATGGCGACCGACGGGTCCGCCGGCCCCTCTGAGACGCGCACGTCCGTCCCGATCCCGCGGAACGACTGCTCGTTCAGGGCCACGGACCCGGACGCGGTCCTGGCCGCGAGCTGGATCCCGACGCCCTCGGGCACGCGGATGCGCACGGCCCCGGACACCGTGGTGGCGGAGACGGTCTCCGGCCGGCCGTGCAGATCGAGGTGGATCGAGCCGCTGACCGACTCGGCGATGACGTCGCTCAGGTCTCCGCTGGCGGTGATGTCGCCGCTGACCGACTCGGCGGCCAGCCGGCCGCGGTGCCCGCGGACGATCGCCTCGCCGCTGACGGTGTGGACGCTCAGGCGGCCGGAGGTGCCGTCGACCAGCAGCGGCCCGGTCACCGTCCGCGCCGAGACCTCGGCGTCGATCCCGGCAACGAGCGTCTCGCCGACGGCGGTCTTGACCGTCACGCGCGTCCGGGCGGGAACGGCGATCGAGGCGACGCAGCGCTCCTTCGCCTTCCCCGGCGGGACCTGGCCGCCGGTCAGCAGCCGTTCGAGGAACCGCGCGGCCGAGGTGCGGTGTGTCAGGGTCAGGATGCCGTCGCGCAGTTCGACGGCGAGGGGGTCGCCACGCACCTCGACGACCTCGATCCGGGCGATGTCGCCGGCGCGCCCCAGGACGTCGATGCGGCCGGCCGTGGAGTCGACCACGAGTTCGCGCACGCCGTCGAGGTCGATGGTCCGGGGGGCGGTGACTTTCCAGTCCCGCTGTTCCGCGTCCCCGTTGGGCAAGGATTCCATGACGGCACCTCTTCCGTGGCAAGAATTCGCGATGTATCGCGTTGTAAGACACGATATATCGCGTCTTGCCGGACGGCAAGGGGCGCGAACGCGCGAGCGCCCGTCACCGGAAGGGTGACGGGCGCCCGCACGGTACGGTCAGGAGTTGGCCGGCTCGGGAAGGTCGAGCCAACGGTGCCACCCGCGGTGCAGGACAAGCCAGGCGATGAGCCCGTGGCCGGCCTGTCCGGGTAGGCCGCGGTTGGCGGCGAGGTCGTTCCGCCACTGGTCGTGGCCGCGCAGGGGCGTAAACGTGTCCACGAACGCGTGGTGGCGGCGCGAGGCGACGTCGCCGTAGGCGGCCGACAGCTCCGCGAGGCGGGCGTTGCGCTCGTCGTCCAGCCCCGGCGTCGGACCGACCACCAGCGCCTTGATGCTCATCTGCGAGGCGGCATCCAGGATGTTGGCGAGGTTCAGCCGGCTGCGCGCGGTCGACAGCCCGAGGTCGAGGTCGTAGTCGGAAAGGGCCACCACGAGGCGGTTGTCGCACCCGTCCCCGAAACGCCGGCCGGCCTCCTCCAGCCAGCGCTGCGCCAACGCCTCGGTGCCCTCGTCCGGGGCGGCGAGCTGGTAGCTCTCCAGCCGGACGTCGTCGGCGGGCGTGCGGGCGATGACCCGGCCGTACCAGCCCAGGGCGCGGGGATCGCCGTGGCCCGCCAGGAGCTCGTTGCCTACTGCGGCGATGCGAATCGTGCGTTGTTCCACGAAAGACCTTTCTCGGTGGATAGGGCAACCCTAGCGGGGGGCCGTGGACGCCGGAGGGCGGGACAATCCAGTCCCGCCCTCCGGTCTGGGCGCCGTTCGGCCCCGGTCAGGCGCGGTCGAACGCCTGCTGCAGCAGCTGCGACTGCTCGATGTCGTGCCGCTTGTGGGAACCGGTCGACGTCGCGGCGGACGCGGCCCGGGAGACCAGCTTGACCGGACGGTCGAGCTGCGGCGCCAGGCTGAGGCCGATGAAGGGCCAGGGCCCCTGGTTGGCCGGCTCGTCCTGGGCCCACACGAGGTCGGCGTTCGGGTACTTCGCCAGCTCCGCGGCGATCTCCTCCAGCGGCAGCGGATAGAGCTGCTCGATGCGCACGATCGCGACCTTCCGGTCGTCGGCCTTCTTGCGCGCCGCCTCGAGATCGTAGTACAGGCGTCCGGAGACGAGCACCACGCGGTCCACCTGCGCGTCGTCCAACCCCGCGGTGTCGGGGATGACCGGCTGGAAGCTGCGCTCGGTGAAGTCCTCCACGGAGCACGCGGCGGCCTTGAGGCGCAGCAGCTGCTTCGGGGTGAAGATGATCAGCGGCTTGCGCGGCCGTGCGTAGGCCTGGCGGCGGAGCAGGTGGAAGTGGTTCGCGCCCGTCGACGGGTTGGCTACGATCATGTTGTCCTCGGCGCACATGAGCAGGAAGCGCTCGATGCGGGCCGACGAGTGGTCCGGCCCCTGGCCCTCGTACCCGTGCGGCAGCATCAGCACCAGCGACGAGCGCTGGCCCCATTTCTGTTCCGCGGAGGAGATGAACTCGTCGATGACGGTCTGCGCGCCGTTGACGAAGTCGCCGAACTGCGCCTCCCACAGCACGAGCGCGTCGGGGCGCTCGACCGAGTAGCCGTACTCGAAGCCCATGGCCGCGTATTCGGAGAGCAGCGAATCGTAGATCCACAGCTTGGCCTGGTCGTCGGAGAGGTGGTGCAGGGGCATCCATTCGTCGCCGTTGGCGCGGTCGTGGAAGACCGCGTGGCGCTGGACGAAGGTTCCGCGGCGGGAATCCTGCCCGGCGAGACGGACGGGCACCCCCTCCATCGAGAGTGAGCCGAAGGCCGCGACCTCGGCGAAGCCCCAGTCGATCCCGCCCTCGCGGGACATCTGCTCGCGGCGCTCCAGGAGTGCCTTGAGCTTGGGGTGCACCGTGAACCCGTCCGGGATGTCCGTGTGCGCGGCGCCGATCCGTGCGAGCGTCTCGGCGCTGATGGCGGTCTCGGTCCGGGACGGGGTGTCCGAATCGTCGCGCTGCGACGTCGGGACCTCCAGGTCGTGGACGGTTCCGCCGCTGCCGATCACCGGGATGGGGGAGGTTTGCGCGGCGTGGGTCTCCGAGAAGACACGCTCCAGGCGCTCCTGGTAGTCGCGCAGCGCCTGGTCGGCCTCCTCCTGCGTGATGTCGCCGCGGCCGACGAGGGCCTCGGTGTACAGCTTGCGGGTGGAGCGCTTGGCCTCGATGAGGTTGTACATCATCGGCTGCGTCATCGACGGGTCGTCGCCCTCGTTGTGACCGCGGCGGCGGTAGCAGACCATGTCGATGACGACGTCCTTGTGGAACTTCTGGCGGTACTTGAACGCGAACTGCGCCACGCGGACGACGGCCTCGGGGTCGTCGCCGTTGACGTGGAACACCGGCGCCTGCACCATCTTCGCGACGTCGGTCGAATACACCGAGGAGCGCGAGGCGGTCGGGGACGTCGTGAAGCCGACCTGGTTGTTCACCACCACGTGGATGGTGCCGCCGGTGCGGTAGCCACGCAGCTGGGAAAGGTTGAGCGTCTCGGCGACGACGCCCTGGCCGGCGAACGCCGCGTCGCCGTGGACGAGGATCGGCAGGACGCCGAAGCCGCCGTCGCCCTGGTCCAGCCGGTCCTGCTTGGCGCGGACGATGCCCTCGAGGACCGAGTCGACGGCCTCGAGGTGCGACGGGTTGGCGGCGAGGTAGACCTTCGTCTCGTTGCCGTGGTCCGACGTGAACTTGCCCTCGGTGCCCAGGTGGTACTTGACGTCGCCGGAGCCCTGGACGCTCCGCGGGTCCTGGGTCCCCTCGAACTCGCGGAAGACCTGGGCGTACGTCTTGCCGGCGATGTTGGTGAGGACGTTGAGGCGGCCGCGGTGGGCCATGCCGATGGCGACCTCGTCGAGGCCGTGGTCGGCCGCGTCGGAGATGATGCCGTCCAGCAGCGGGATGAGCGACTCCCCGCCCTCGAGCGAGAATCGCTTCTGGCCGACGAACTTGGTCTGCAGGAAGGTCTCGAAGGCCTCGGCGGCGTTGAGCGTGCCCAGGATGCGCAGCTGCTCCTCGCGCGTCGGCTTGCTGTATTCGTGCTCCAGCTCGGTCTGGAACCAGTCGCGCTCGGCGGGATCCTGGATGTGCATGTACTCGATGCCGGTGGTGCGGCAGTACGCGTCGCGGAGGACGCCGAGGATCTTGCGCAAGGGCAGGCGCGGCTGTCCGCCGAAGCCCCCGGTGACCCACTCGCGGTCCAGGTCCCACAGGGTCAAGCCGTAGGTCTGGATGTCCAGGTCCGGGTGGCGGCGCTGGACGTACTCGAGCGGGTTCGTGTCGGCCATGAGGTGGCCGCGCACGCGGTAGGCGTGGATGAGCTGCTGGATCCGGGCGATCTTGTTGACCTGGAGCTCGACGTCGACCTGGTTGTCGACAATCCAGCGGACGGGCTCGTAGGGGATGCGCAGCGACTCGAAGATCTCGTCGTAGAAGCCCTGCTCGCCCAGCAGCAGCGACTCGACCAGGCGGAGGAACTCGCCGGAGCCGGCGCCCTGGATGACGCGGTGGTCGTACGTGGACGTCAGCGTGATGACCTTGCCGATGCCCTGCGTGGCGATCGTCTTCTCGCTCGAGCCGCGGAAGGCGGCCGGGTACTCGAGGGCGCCGACGCCGACGATGGTCGCCTGGCCCTTCGAGAGGCGGGGCACCGAGTGGACGGTGCCGATGCCGCCCGGATTGGTCAGCGACACGGTGGTGCCCGCGTAGTCGTCGGCCGTGAG
Source organism: Arthrobacter halodurans (assembly GCF_041877255.1). Lineage (NCBI taxonomy): Bacteria > Bacillati > Actinomycetota > Actinomycetes > Micrococcales > Micrococcaceae > Arthrobacter > Arthrobacter halodurans. The sequence continues at coordinate 340,401 of NZ_JBHDLJ010000001.1, read as the reverse complement.
CTTCCCGTTGCGGGCGCGCTTGATCAGGTCCTCGTAGGTGTTCCAGAACTCGGAGAAGTTGAGGTTCTCCGCCTTCTTAATGTTCGGGACCGCTAGCATCCGGGAACCGTCGGGCTTGGGCATGTCGATCGCGATGCCGAAGTTCACGTGTGCCGGCTGGACGGCCATGGGCTTGCCGTCGACCTCGGCATAGGTCACGTTCTGCGAGGGGAAGAGCTTCAGCGCCCGGATGACGGCGAAGCCGATGAGGTGCGTGAAGGAGACCTTGCCGCCGCGGGCGCGGCGCAGGTGGCTGTTGATGACGATGCGGTTGTCGATCAGGGCCTTGGCGGGAACGGCGCGCACCGTCGTGGCCGTGGGGACAGTGAGGCTCTGCTCCATGTTGGTGGCGATCGCCTTGGCGGGACCACGCAGGGGAGTGCGCTTATCCTCCTCGGTCGCGCCCGCGGCGCCGGCGGACTTCGGCAACTCCGCGGGGATGGGCTGCGTCTTCGCGGCGGATTCCTGGGCCGGACGAGGGCGTTCCTTCTCGGTCTGCGGGGCCTTGTCGGCCTGCGCCGGGACACGGGTGGACGCCTCCCCTGCCGTGGACTCGGACGAGGAGCCGGACGTGGTGTCCGTGGCGTCGACGACGCGGGCCTGGGTCGCGGCGCGCGGCGCCGCCTGCGACTTGGCCGCGGAGTCGGCGGGGGCCGTGCCGCTGTTGGAGGACTCCGGGGCGCCGAACGACTCGAAGATGTCCCACCACTTCTTGTCGACCGAGTTCTTGTCGCGCAGGAACTGCTCGTAGAGTTCGTCGACGAGCCACTCGTTCCCGCCGAATTCCTCGGTCAGCCGGTGGTGCGGTTGGTCTGGCACGGTTACGCCTCTTCCTTGGTTGCCTCGTCGCTCGTTGCCGCGGATTCGGGACAGCACGACGATCCTGTCCCAAGCCCACCGCCAGTCTAATGACTTTCGCGCGGGCGTTGCGAATCTACCGCGGCCTTGCGCGCCGCATGACACGCGGGCGGGGGGCCGGCGAGGCGAACGCGCCGAAATGCGCCGCCGACCCCGCCGGAACGCGCCCGGCGGGATGGCCCGCGCGCCTGTCGGCGGACACCGGAACTTCTGTAGACTGGGGTCCTTATGGACAGCCACTCTCTGTGCCGGTCAGCCGCGAATTCGCGCCGGGCCGGCATTTCCCGTCATTGTTCCCCCCAGACCCCCGACGCCGCATCGGAGCCTTCCAGACCGGGCCGCACCCCGAGTGGACACGTCTCCGGCCGGCCGGCCCGCCGGGCGGTGGCGTCGTAGGTGGAATGGCTCTTCCTGTTCTTCGGCCTGCTGCTGATCCTCGGCACCGGCTTCTTCGTGGCCGTCGAGTTCTCGCTCGTGGCGCTCGACCAGACCACGGTGCAGCGAGCGATCGAGGCGGGCGACAAGGCGGCAATCCCGCTGTTGCGATGCCTCAAGTCGCTCTCGACCCAGCTGTCTTCGTGCCAGCTCGGCATCACGCTGACCACGCTGCTCACGGGCTACGTCATGGAGCCCTCGGTCGGCAAGCTCCTGACGCCCGTTCTGGAGTCGGCGGGTCTCGGCGCCGCCGCGGCGCCGACGTCGCTGATCGTCGCCATGGTCCTGGCGACCCTGTTCTCCATGGTCATCGGCGAACTGATCCCGAAGAACCTCGCGATTGCCAAGGCGTTCGCGATCGGCCGGGCCGTCGCCCGTCCGCAGCTGGTCTTCACCGCGGTGTTCAAGCCCGCGATCGTGCTGCTCAACGGCTTCTCCAACCGCGTGCTGCACCTGGTGGGCCTCGAGGCCAAGGAGGAGATCTCCGGCGCGCGCAGCCCGGCGGAGCTGGCCTCGCTCGTGCGCCGATCGGCGGAGATGGGAACTTTGGACCGCGACACCGCCAACTTCCTCTCCCGCACGCTGCGCTTCTCCGAGCGGTCCGCCGCCGACGTGATGACGCCGCGCATCCGCATGGAAACGGTCCGCCATGACGACCCGCTGACCGAGGTCATCGAAACGGCGCGCCGCACGGGGTATTCCCGGTTCCCGGTGATCGGCGACTCCGCCGACGACGTCCTCGGCGTCTGCCACGTGAAGAAGGCCGTGGCCGTCCCGCGGCGCAAGCGCGGCGGGCTGGTCGCGGCGAACATCATGACCGACATCATCTCGGTCCCCGAGACCGTGCACCTGAACTCGCTCATCTCCGATCTGCGCGAGGCCAACCTGCAGGTCGCCATGGTCCTGGACGAATACGGGGGGACCGCCGGGATGGTCACGCTGGAGGACCTCGTGGAGGAGATCGTCGGCGAGGTCAGCGACGAACACGACCGCACCAAGCCCGGGGTCCTGCAGTCCGCCTCCGGCATCTGGTACTTCCCGGGTCTGCTGCGGCCCGACGAGTTGGGGGACCAGGTCCCCGGTCTCACGGTCCCCGACGACGCGGCCTATGAGACGGTCGGCGGCTACATCATGAGCGAACTGGGCCGGATTCCCGCCATCGGCGACGAGGTGGAGACCGGTTCCGGCTCCCTCGTGGTCGAGCGCATGGACGGGCGCAGGGTGGACCGGGTCAGGTTCCTCCCCGCCCCCGAGACGGCCATCAACCACACGGAGGACGCACGATGAGCGACTGGGCCGGAATCGGCTGGCTGGTGGTGTTGCTGCTCGGCAACGCCTTCTTCGTCGGCGCCGAGTTCGCCGTGATGTCCGCGCGGCGCAGCCAGATCGAGCCCCTGGCAGACGCCGGGCGCAAGAGCGCGCAGACCGCGCTGCGGGCGATGGAGAACGTCTCGCTCATGCTCGCGGTCTGCCAGCTGGGCATCACGGTCTGCTCGCTGTTGATCCTCAATGTCGCCGAGCCGGCCATCCACCACTTGTTCGCGGCCCCGCTCGAGGCGATCGGGGTCCCGCACGGAATCGCCGACACCACGGCGTTCATCATGGCGCTGCTGATCGTCACGTTCCTCCATGTGACCTTCGGCGAGATGGTGCCCAAGAACATCTCCGTCAGCGTCGCCGACAAGGCCGTCCTCGTGCTCGCCCCGCCGCTGCTGTTCCTCTCCAAGGTCGTTCACCCCGTCGTCGCCTCGCTGAACTGGATCGCCAACCGCGCGCTTCACCTGCTCGGCGTCGAGGCCAAGGACGAGGTGACCTCCTCCTTCACGCTGGAGGAGGTCCAGTCGATCGTCCAGGAATCAACGAGGCGCGGACTCGTCGAGGACGCGAACGGGTTGCTCTCCGGCGCGCTCGAGTTCTCCGACTACACGGCCGAGGGCATCATGGTGCCCCTGGGCGAGCTGGTCGCGTTGCCGGCGAACACGACGCCGGCGCAGTTCGAGCGCGCCGTCGGCCGCACGGGCTTTTCCCGTTTCGTCATCCTGGACGAAGACGAGAACCTGTCGGGCTACCTGCACCTCAAGGACGTCATGAACATCCCGCCGACCCGGTACGACGAGCCCATCCCGGTCACCAAGCTGCGCACGCTGGCGAACCTGCGGCCGGACGACGAGATCGAGGACGCCCTGGCGGTCATGCAACGAACGGGCTCCCACCTCGCGCGCGTCAACGACTCCGCTGGGGCCACCCGCGGCATCCTCTTCCTCGAGGACGTGCTGGAGCAGTTGGTCGGCGAAATCCGCGATGCGACGCAGACCCAGGGCATTCGGCGGCAGAACGGCTTGAGCCATAATGAAAATGAATCGCATTTGAGTTAGAGTGGAGACTCCGCACGCCGACCCCGGCCGTCCCTGAAAGGTCGCCTCCCCATGCAGCTCCGCCGTCTCCTTCCCGTGGCCCTGGCCTCGTCGCTGGCACTTGCAGGCTGTGCGCCGGGGGAACCCGCCGCGGAGACCGGCGACGGCCGGTTGGCGGTGGTCGCGAGCACAAGCGTCTACGCGGACGTGGTGAGGTCCGTGGGCGGCGACCAGGTGGACGTCTCCGCGATCATCGACAAGACCTCGCAGGATCCGCACTCCTACGAGGCCACCGCGCAGGACAAGCTCCTCCTGTCGAAGGCTGACCTCGTGGTGAGCAACGGCGGAGGCTACGACGGCTTCATGGACGTTTTGGCCCAGGACCTCGACCTGCCCGCCGCATCGCTCGTCACCGCCGTGGACTTTGCCGAGGAGGCGCACGCCGGCGAGGCCGAGGACGCGCATGCCGGCGAGGCCGAGGCCTCCGACGACGGCCACGGACACGGAGACACCAACGAGCACGTGTGGTACGACCTGCACACCGTCGAGGCGCTCGCCGCCGAGGTGTCCGAGCGACTCACCGCGCTGCGCCCCGAGTCTGCAGAACTCTTCACCGCGAACGCCGAGGAGTTCGCCGCCTCGCTGGCCCCGGTCGAGGAGCGGATCGCCACACTGTCCGCGTCCGCCGACGGGCGGACCTTCGCCATGACGGAGCCCGTGCCTTACTACCTTCTGCTGGAGGCGGGGCTCCGTGACGGGACCCCCGAGGGCTTCAGCGAGGCCATCGAGGAGGGTGGGGACGTCTCGCCGCTGCTCCTGAGGCAGATCCAAGACGGGCTGGCGGACGGGGAGTATGCTGTGCTCGCGTACAACGCGCAGACGGCCGGCCCGCAGACCGAGTCCGTGCGGCAAGCCGCCGAACGGGCGGGTGTCCCGGTCGTCGAATTCACCGAGACCCTGCCGGAGGGCGAAGACTTCGTGTCCTGGATGACGTCCAACACCGCGGCCCTGGAGGCAGCACTTGCCAGCTGACCCCCCGTTGCCCGCCGACCTGGCGCGGCGGGCCCCCGGACGCGCCGCCCGGGCCGCCGGCAACGCCGAGCAGCCCGACGCGGCGGCGGCCGCCGACACCGCGCGCCGTGCGGCCGCACCCGCGGTGCGCCTGCGCGGCGCCGGACTGCGGTTCGGCCCGCGCCGGTTGTGGGAGGGGCTGGACCTCGACGTCGCGCCCGGAGAGTTCCTCGCGGTCCTGGGGCCGAACGGATCCGGGAAGACCACCCTGCTCCGGGTGCTTCTGGGCCTGCAGGGGCTCAGCGAGGGCACGGTGGAGGTCGCGGGCCGGCCGGCCACGCGCGGGTCCCGCCTCATCGGCACCATCCCGCAGCAGACGTCTTTCCCCGCCGACACGCCCCTGCGCGGTCGCGACCTGGTGGCACTGGGCATCGACGGGCATCGCTGGGGTCCCCGGATCTTCGGCCGCAAGGCCGTCGACGCGCGGGTCGACCAGCTGCTCGACAAGGTCGGGGCGAGCGACTACGCGGACCGACCGGTGGGGACACTCTCGGGCGGAGAGCAGCAGCGCCTCCGTGCAGCTCAGGCGCTGGCCGACGATCCGCGGCTGCTGCTCTGCGACGAGCCGCTGCTCTCCCTGGACATGCACCACCAGCAGGGCGTCTCCGCGCTCATCCACCGCCAGACCGAGGAGCGGGACGCCGCCGTCGTCTTCGTGACCCACGAGATCAACCCGATCCTGCAGTACGTGGATCGCGTGCTCTACCTCGCGGGCGGCCGCTTCCACATCGGGACGCCGCGCGAGGTCATGACCGGCGAGGTGCTTTCCGAGCTCTACGGCAGCCCGATCGAGGTCTTCAACAGCAACGGCAGGATCGTCGTCGTCGGCATCCCCGACGCCGTGGCGCACCACCACGGAGAGGACAAGGGATAGCCGTGGACTTCAACGAGTTCCTGCGCACCGCCTTCACCTTCGAGAACTACGGCGAGCTGCTGCCGCTGGTCACCAATTCGATCATCGCCGGCGCACTGCTCGGCCTCGTGGGCGGCCTCGTCGGGATCTTCGTCATGATGCGCGACATGGCCTTCGCGGTGCACGGCATCGCGGAGCTGAGTTTCGCCGGGGCGGCCTTCGCGCTGCTGATCGGAGCCAACGTCGTCTTCGGATCGCTGGTCGGGTCGGTGGCGGCGGCGCTGATCCTTGGCCTCCTCGGGGCCTCCGCCAAGGACCGCAACTCAATCATCGGCGTGCTGATGCCCTTCGGGCTGGGCCTCGGGATCCTCTTCCTGGCGCTCTACGAGGGCCGCAGCGCCAACAAGTTCGGCCTGCTCACCGGCCAGATCGTCGCCGTGGACGACGTCCAGCTGGGACTGCTCGCCGTGTGCGCCGTCGTCGTGATGGCCGGCCTGATCGCGATCTGGCGCCCGCTGACGTTCGTGAGCGTCGACCCGACCGTGGCCGCCGCCCGCGGCGTGCCCGCAGGGGCGCTGTCGGTCGGATTCATGCTGCTCCTCGGGCTCGCCGTCGCCCTGTCGATCCAAATCGTCGGCGCCCTGCTCGTGCTCGCGCTGCTCGTGACGCCGGCCGCCGCCGCGGTCCGCGTCAGCTCGCGCCCGGCGCTGACCGTGGCCCTGAGCATCCTCTTCGCCGTCGTCAGCGTCGTGGGCGGGATCATGCTGGCGCTGGCCGGCCGGCTCCCGATCAGCCCCTACGTCACGACGATCTCGTTCCTGATCTACATCGTGTGCCGCGGCATCGCCTGGCGCCGGAGCGCGGTCACCAAGGGCAGCGTCCCGCAGGCCGCGGTCCCCGCCTAGCCCCGGGCCGAGCAGGCCGGGCAGAGCCCGTAGATCTCGACGGTGTGCGTGGGATTCGTGTAGCCGTGCTCCGCGGACACCCGCGCCGCCCAGCTCTCCACGGCGGGCGCCTCGACCTCAACGGTCTTGCCGCACCCGCGGCAGACGAGGTGGTGGTGGTGGTGGTCCGCGCGGCAGCGCCGGTACACGGCCTCGCCCTCGGCGCCGCGCAGCACGTCGACCAGCTCGTCGTCGGCCATGGACTGGAGGATGCGGTACACCGTGGCCAGCGAGACCTTGTCCCCGCGGTCCCGCAGCCCCCGGTGGAGGTCCTGCGCGCTGACGAAGTCGTCGAGCTCGCGGAGCGCCGCGGCGACGGCGAGCCGCTGCTTGGTGACGCGCTGTTCGGTGCCGCGCCTCTCGGCGTCGGGGCTGGACATGCTCTGGGTGCTCCTTGGGGTGTGCGGGCGGTCCGGCGGCCCTCCGGACCGGCAAGAACGGTGCCCTTCAGCGTACCAGCGGCCGCCCGCCGCGTCGTCGGACGGTGCGTCCAGGCTCCGCCGCGTCATCGGGCGGGCCTCCCGCGGCACGATCCACGGCGGTAGGGTGGCGTCATGATGCTCACCAAGTTCGGCCACTCGTGCGTCCGCCTGGAGAAGGACGGGCGTTCGCTCGTGATCGATCCCGGGAACTTCAGCGACGTCGAGGCCGCTCTGGACGGCTGCGACGCCATCCTGGTGACCCACGAGCACGCCGACCACATCGATCCCGACCGCGTCCTGCCGTGGCTCGACGCGGCCGAGGCCGCGGAGCTGCACGCCCCGGATTCCGTGGTCCGGCAGCTCCGGTCCCACGGTGCGGTCGGCGGCGCGGGCCACCGTATCCGCGCGGTGGAGCCCGAGTCCTCCCTCAGCGTCGCCGGCTTCGACATCCGGACCTTCGGCGGTCAACACGCGCTGATCCATCCGCGTGTGCGCATCGTCGACAACGTCGGCTACCTCATCGACGGCAACGTGTACCATCCCGGGGATTCCTTCGTCGTTCCGCACGGGGCAGAGGTCCGGACCCTGCTGGTTCCCCTCCATGCGCCGTGGTCCAAGACCGCCGAGGTCATCGACTTCGTGGTGTCGGTGCGGGCCGGGCGCGCGTTTCCGATCCACGACGCGCTGCTCAACGAGCGGGGGATCTCCGTGGCGGAGAAGCACGTGGGATTCTTCGGTGCGGCCTACGGGACGGACTACCAGCGGTGGGGTTCGGGCGAAACGCGCGAGGTTTAACCCGCCCGGGGCCGGGCGGCCCGGCGGCATCCCGGATGCCCGGGGCGTCGCTCCGGGCTACGCCTCCCAGCGCCCTGTCGCGAGGAGACGCTCGATCACGCCTTCGTAGGGCGCGGTGCGGATGCCCGCGGCGGCCAGCCAGCCGGCGTCGTAGTGGGACGCCGCGTAGCGCTCTCCGCCGTCGCATAGGAGCGTGACGACGCTCCCGCGTCGTCCCTGCGCGACCATCTCGCCCACGAGTTGCCACACCAGCCACAGGTTCGTGCCCGTGGACGGCCCCGCGCGCAGGCCCGCCCACGACGCCAGGTGGCGCATCGCCGCGACCGACGCGCCGTCCGGCACCGTGCGCACGGTGTCGATGACGGACGGAATGAAGCTCGGTTCGGGCCGCGGACGCCCGATGCCTTCGATGCGGCTCGGCGTCCCGACCGCCGCGGCGGGGTTGCCGCCGTCGCGCCAGGCTTCCCATGCCGGCCGGAAGGCGGAGCCCTCCGGGTCGGCGACCGCGAGCCGGCTGTCGAGGCGGTGGTACCTGACGAACCGGCCGATCGTCGCGCTGGTGCCGCCCGTGCCTGCGCCGACGACGATCCACTCCGGCACCGGATGGGGCTCCATGGCCAGCTGGCCGAAGATGGATTCGGCGATGTTGTTGTTGCCCCGCCAGTCCGTGGCGCGTTCGGCGTGCGTGAACTGGTCCATGTAGTGCCCGCCCGTGTCGCGCGCCACGCGCTCGGCCTCGGCGTAGACCGACGACGGGTCCGCCACGAGCAGGCAGCGGCCGCCGAAGCGCTCGATGAGCGCGACCTTCTCCGGGCTCGTGGTCCGGGCCATGACGGCGACGAACGGCAACCCCAGCAGCTTGGCGTAGTACGCCTCGGAGACGGCGGTGCTGCCGCTGGAGGCCTCCACGATGGTGGTTCCCTCCGTGATCCAGCCGTTGACGAGTCCGTACAGGAAGAGCGAACGGGCCAGGCGATGCTTCAAGCTGCCGGTGCGGTGGGTCGATTCGTCCTTGAGGTACAGCTCGACTCCCCAGTGCGGCGGCAACGGCAGCTGGTGGAGGTGGGTGTCGGCGGATCGGGCGTTGTCCGCCTCCACGGCGCGGACGGCCTCGTCGACCCAGGCCCTCCCCGCGGGCCGCGGCGGGGGAGCGGGATGTGTTTCGTTCTCCACGGGCCCACCTTACCGGGGGCGGGTCCGGCGACGGTGCACAATGGTGCGCATGCGGACACTCATCAGCGTGGAGGAACTGCGCGACAGACTTGATGCGGGACGCCGAACGGTCCTCCTCGATGTGCGGTGGGCCCTCGGGGACTCCCACGGACGCGACCGCTACCTGTCCGGCCACCTTCCGGGCGCGGTCTACGTGGATCTCGAGACCGAGCTCGCGGCGCCCGGGTCCACCGCGGGCGGCCGGCATCCGCTGCCGCCGGACCGTGAGTTCGCCGCAGCGGTCCGCCGCTGGGGAATCGACGACGGCGACACGGTCGTCGCCTACGACGCCGTGGGTGCGATGTCGGCGGCCCGGGCCTGGTGGCTCCTGCGCCACGCCGGCGTCGACGGCGCGTGCCTGCTCGACGGGGGACTCGGGGCATGGGTTGCCGCGGGGCTGCCGCTGGAGCCGGGCGATCGGCGGCCGGAGCCCGGAACCGCGGCGGCCGGGTGGGGCGGGATGCCCGTCATCGGCATCGACGAGGCCGCGGCCTGGCCGCGCAGGGGCACGCTGCTGGACGCCCGCGCCGGGGAGCGGTACCGCGGAGAGAGCGAACCCGTGGACCCGCGGGCCGGTCACGTCCCCGGCGCGCTGAGCGCGCCCACCGCGGAAAACCTCGACGCGGAGGGCCGTTTTCTTCCGGCGGAAGAGCTGCGCGCGAGGTTCCGTGCGATGGGCCTCGGGGACGACGCCCGGCACGGGGCGGACCGCGATGCCCCGGGGCGCGGCCCGGTGGCGGTTTACTGCGGATCCGGGGTCACCGCCGCGCACGAGGTCGCCGCGCTCGCGGTCGCCGGGATCGACGCGGCGCTCTTCCCGGGATCCTGGTCCCAGTGGTCCGCAGACCCGGACCGCCCGGCGGCCACGGGACCCCGGCCGTAGCGGGATTCCGGACACCGGCCGTGACATGCGTCACCCGGCGCGCGATCCCTACCGGTCCGCCCGATCTTCCTCTAGGCTGAGCCCGAATCAGAGGGTCACTTGAGGGGCTCCTGCATGCCCGTCGCGCCTTCCGTGCGGCGGGGCGACAAGCTGAACGCAAGGTGCGAGCCGATATGGGGACGATCGTGACCAACGAGATGTGGATGGGGTGGGCCCGCTGGGGGTGGGCCGCCGAAGACGGGCACGACGGCGTCTGCCGGGGGATCCGGCGGTGAGCGGCGGTGACAGGACCCCTGGCTGGCCGTTTGACGCGCCGCCGGGGGAGCCGGCGGCACGGCCGTCGCGCTGGCGCGCCGGCACCAGGCGGACCCTCGGCGGGGTGGCGGTCATCGCCGTGGCCGCGATCGCGGGCACCGCGACGCTGCTGGCCGCGACGGGTCCCGTGCCACCGCCGCCGGCCGAGGTGGTGGTCAACATCGACCGGACCCAGACCGTCGGCCAGTTCGACGGAACCGACGATCTCGGCGCCGGGATCGACGGCCTCGAAAAGGGCGAGATCGACATCGTCTGGACTCCGGAAAACGTGAACCTGATGAAGTCCGCCGGCTTCGGCCCGCTGAGCTTCCGCCTGCGCACGGAGCTGGGCGTCAAGGCGTGGCACTGGAATCCCGAGGGCACCTGGAGCGAGCCGGGCGACCGGCAGGGCTACTGGGTGTCCGACTCCACCTCCAGCGGGGATCCCGGCGTGAGCTACGGCTACGACCTGCCGCGGCGCGGGAACACCATCGACCAGGCGAACAACGACGGCTACTCGCGGCTGACCGACGGGGACGCGTCCTCCTTCTGGAAGTCCAATCCCTACCTCGATCCGCACTTCACGGGCGAGAGCGACGCAGTGGATCCGCAGTGGATGATGTTCGCCTTCCTCGAGGGACCCGTGCCGGTCGACACGCTGCGGCTGTCCTGGGGCGAGCCGTACGCGGAGAAGGTCAAGGTCCAGTACTGGGTCGGCGAGGGCGGCGCGGTGTTCCCCGTCGAAGACGACGGCCGCTGGGTCGATTTCCCGACGTCGTCCTTTTCGGGAACCGGCGGCGAGCAGACGGCCAAGCTGGCGCCGCAGCCGATCGACGTCCAGTACGTGCGGGTGCAGATGACGGACGGCTCGGCCACCGGGCCGTCCGGTTCGCGGGACATCCGCGACCGGCTCGGGTTCGCCGTGCGCGAGGTCTCGCTGGGCAGCACGGCCGGCGGGGTCTTCGAGGACCAGGTGGTGCACGCGGCCTCCAAGCGGCAGACGGTCATGTACACGTCCTCGACCGACCCGTGGCACCGCGCCCGGGACATCGACCGCGACTACGAGCACGCCAGCCTGGACCGCATCTTCGCGAGCGGGCTCACGTCCGGGAAGCCGCTGCTTGCCGCGGTCCCGGTGCTCTACGGGGTGCCGGAGGACGCGGCGGCCCTGCTGCGGTACGTCCGCAGCCGGGACTTCCCGGTGGAGCAGATCGAGATGGGGGAGGAACCGGACGGCCAACTGACCGAACCCGAGCACTACGCCGCGCTCTACCAGCAGGTCGCCGACGCCCTGACCGACGTGGACCCGGACATCGAGCTGGGCGGCCCCGGCTATCAGACAACGCTCCCCGACTGGATCCACTGGCCGGACGAGGACGGCGTCAAGTCGTGGACGGGCCGGTTCGTGTCCCACCTGCGGGAGCGGGACGGCCTGGAGGACTTCGACTTCTTCTCGTTCGAGTGGTACCCCTTCGACGACGTCTGCGCCGACACCACCGAACCGCTGCAGCGGAACCCGCAGCTGCTGGAGGACATCCTGAAGCTGCAGGAGGAGGCCGGCCTGCCGGAGGACATCCCGAAGGTCATCACCGAGCTGGGGTATTCGGCGTTCGCCGGACAACCGGAGGTCGAGATGGCGGGGGCCATCTTCAACGCGGAGACCATGGCGAAGTTCTTCGAGGTCGGCGGCGACACCACGTATTTCTACGGGCTCGAACCCAACTGGGTGTTCCAGGAGGACGAGGGGAAACCCTGCGACACCTGGGGCAACCTCATGCTTTTCCAGTACTTCAACGGCTGGGAAACGCGCCCCATCGCCGCGTTCCACAGCGCCAGACTGGTGAACAGCGTGTGGATGAAGCCCGGTGGCGAGCGCCACGAGGTCCTCGCCACGACGGCGACCACCGCGGACGGCACGGTCGACCCGGCGGTGACCGCCTACGGGCTGAGGCGTCCGGATGCCCGCCTGTCCGTCTTGCTGTTCAACAAGGACCCGAAGACCACGACGTCGGTGCGCCTGGACAGCAGCGACGGCGGCGTTCCCGAGGTCATGTCCGGCATGATGAACGTGGCGCAGTACTCGGGCGACCAGTACGTCTGGGACCCGAAGGACGGCCCGGACGCCCACGGCAGGCCCGCGAAGAACATTCCGCCGCTCCGGGAGACGCGGAACGCGGAGGAGGGCGCCGTGCTCGACCTGCCGCCCAACTCCATCACGGTCGTGACCATGGCGGAGTAGCGGCACCTGGTGGCATGGTGCCCGGACGGGGCGGTAAGTTCGAACCATGACCGGACGCCCCGTTCCCCCCACGCCCACCGCACTGGCCCGCCTGCGGGACGCCCCGGCGGGGCGGCATTCCGCCGTCGCCCGGGGTGTTGCCGAGCCCGGCGGGCCGCTGGTGCCGCTCGAGGTGCCGCGGCGCGCGGCGCTGCCGGACGACGTCGTCATCGACATCGACTACTGCGGGCTTTGCCACTCCGACGTCCACGCCGCGCGCGGCGAGTGGGGGCAGCGGCAGCTGCCGCTGGTCCCCGGACACGAGATCGTCGGCCGGGTCGCCGCCGTCGGACACGGCGTGCGCGACTTCCGCGTGGGGGACCGGATCGGCGTCGGCTGCCTCGTGGACTCGTGCCGCGACTGCGATGCCTGCCGCGGCGGCGAGCAGCAGTTCTGCGCGAACGGCGCCGTGGGGACCTACGGCGCAACCGATCGGCGCACGGGCGAATACACCCAGGGGGGCTACTCCTCCACGATCGTGGTCAACCGGGGCTACGTGCTGCGGGTGCCCGAGTCCCTGGATCCGGCGGCGGCGGCGCCGCTGCTCTGCGCGGGGATCACGACGTACTCACCGCTCCGCCATTTTGGGGTTGCACCCGGGGACGCCGTCGGCGTCGTCGGGCTGGGGGGCCTCGGGCACATGGCCGTGAAGATCGCGAAGGCCATGGGCGCGACCGTCACGGTCTTCACCACCAGCGAGGGCAAGCGCGGGGCGGCGCGCGGGCTGGGGGCGGACCGCGTGGTCGTCTCGCGCGACGAGGCGGCGATGGGGGAGGTGGCCGAAAGCCTGCACCTGATCCTCGACACCGTCGCCGCTCCCCACGAGCTCGGACCGTACTTCTCGGCGTTGCGCAGGGACGGCACGCTGGTGCAGCTCGGCCTGCCCGCCGAACCGATGCCGCCGGTCGATCCGCGGCTGCTGCTCCGCCGCCGGATCCGGTACACCGGTTCGATCATCGGCGGCATCCCCGAGACGCAGGAGATGCTGGATTTCTGCGCCGAGCACGGAGTGGTTTCCGACGTCGAAATCGTCGACGCCGACAGCCTCAACGAGGCCTGGGACCGCATGGTCGCCGGCGACGTGAAGTACCGGTTCGTCCTGGACAACGCCACGCTGCGCGCGTCCGGGCCGGGCGAACCCACCCTTGCAAACACACCGGAGGACCAGTCATGAGCACACTCTTCACGAAAATCATCGACGGCGAGCTGCCGGGGCGCTTCGTCTGGCAGGACGCGGAGGTGGTGGCATTCCTCTCCATCGGGCCGCTGACGGACGGACACACCCTGGTGGTGCCGCGCCAGGAGATCGACCGTTGGACCGAGGCCGAGCCGGCCCTGCTGGCCCGCCTGACCGAGGTCGCGCGCGTCATCGGCGACGCGCAGCGGCGTGCCTTCGGCGCGGAACGCGCCGGGCTGATGGTTGCCGGTTTCGAGGTGCCGCACCTGCATCTGCACGTCTGGCCGACGAACTCCCTCGCGGACTTCGACCTTTCCCAGGCCGAGTCGGATCCCGACCCCTCGCGGCTGGACCGGAACGCGGACCTGCTGCGGGCGGCGCTGCGGGAGGATGGCTTCGGGGGGAACGTCCCCTCCGCCTAGGTGCCCCACGCCTCTCCCGTGTCGGTCGGCGCCGAACCGTGGGCCGTTGGGGTGTGCCGGTTCCGGGCCGTGGCCCCTACGCGGCCGCCTGCCGCAGCGCCGTGCGGATGCGCTTTTCGGAGACCGAGTACGCGGTGCCCAGCTCCTGCGCGAACATGCTGATGCGCAGCTCCTCCAGCATCCACTTGATGCCCGCGAGCGCGGCGGGCGTCCGGGTGCCGGGCACCAGCGCGTCCAGCGCCGCGTCGTACTCGTCCTCGAGGGCCTGCACGGCGAGCATGGCGACATGGTCGCGGGCGACGTTTCCCGTCTCGAGTTTGTCCAGCCGCTTCTCGATTCCGCCCAGGTAGCGGGGAAGTTGGGCCAGCTGGGCATAGCCGGTCCGCGCCACGAATCCCGGGAACACCAGCTGATCCAGCTGGGTGCGGATGTCGCTCAAGGCGTTCATGAGCGCCAGGCTCGAGGCCGACTTGATGCGCCGTTCGATGCGGCGGGCCGCGGACAGGACCTTCTCCACGATGGCCGTCACGGTGAAGACCGTGTCGATGAGTTCCGCGCGCACCGATTCGTAGAGGGCATCGAACGCTCCGCGGGTGAACGGCAAGTCGGCGGGCACCAGCTTGTCGACGGCCGCCATGGTGCAGTCCTCGATCAGCGACGCCACCGAACCGTGGGGGTTCTGCGTGAAGACGAGCTTCTCCTGGTTGTTCAGGTGGTCGAGCACGTACCTCGCGGGGGAGGGGACCTTCAGGAGCAGGAGGCGCACGACGCCGGACCGGTGCGCCGCGAGTTGCTCGGCCTCGTCGCGGAAAACCGTGAGGGCGGCGGAGGTTCCGCGATCGACCAGCGCCGGGTAGGCGGTGACACGCTGTCCGTGGATGTCCGTCACGACCTGGCGCTCGATCGTGCCGGACCGTCCGAGGTCGGGCGTCCAGTCGGTCAGGCCGTCGCGTTCCCACGGGCTCGACGGCGCTGCGGCACCGCGGGCCGCGGAGGCTCCGCCGCGGTCGCGGTCCGCGGTCTTCGTGGAACCCGGGGAACCCCCCGCAGGTCCCGAGGTGCTGCCGGCCGCGCCCTTCTGGGAGGCGGCACGGGAGGCCATCGCGGGGCCGGCCGCGACCAGGGCCGCGCCGCCGGCGCCCAGCGAGGCGGCGAGGGCCCGGCGGTTTTCCGCGGCGAGCGTCTGCTGCAGGAGCGCGAGGTCCTTGGACTCGTCGAGGATGCGGGCCGTTGAGTCCACGACCTGAAAGGACATCAGCAGGTGGGCGGGGACGGCGGACCAGTTCCACGACCCGGGCGGAACCACGTGTCCCTTCAGGCGGCGCAACACGAGTTCGAGGGAGGCCTCGAGCTGGTCGGTGGAGGGGTCGAAGTCGCGCTGGAGCGCCTCGGCCGCCTGCCGGGCCACATCGGGGGCGGGAACGAAGTTCTTGCGCACCTGCTTGGGCAGGGACTTGATGAGTGCGGTGACCAGTTCCGTGCGCGAGCCGGGGATCTGCCACTTGAAACGGTCGGGGTCCAGCTGGTTGAGGAAGAGGATCGGAACCCTGACCGTCACGCCATCGGACTCCCCGGGTGCCGCGCCGGGGTTGAACTCGTAGGACAGGTCCAGATCGAGCGTGCCGTGTCGCCACGCGCGCGGGTAGGCGGACTCGTCGAGCTGCTCCGCGCCTTCCTGCAGGAGGGCGTCGGGGTCGAAGTCCAGCAGGGCGGCGTCCGTCTGGCGCGCCTGCTTCCACCAGCGATCGAAGTGGCGCTCGGAGACGACATCCGCGCCGACCCGCGCGTCGTAGAAGTCGAAGAGGTCCTCGTCGGAGGCCCGCAGGTCACGCCGCCGCATGCGGGTCTCCAGCTCCTCGATGTCCGCGAGCAGGGAGCGGTTGCGGTGGAAGAACTTGTGGTGCGTCTTCCAGTCGCCTTCGACAAGCGCGTGGCGGATGAAGAGTTCGCGGCTCAATTCCGGATCCACGCGTCCGTACTGGATGCGGCGGCGGGGAACCACCGGCACCCCGTACAGGGTGATCTTCTCGTACCCCATCACGGACCCCATGCGCCGGGACCAGTGCGGCTCCGAGTAGGTTCTTTTCAGCAGGTGGCCGCCCACCTCCTCGACCCACAGGGGGTCGAACGAAGCCGCGGTCCTGGCCCAGAGTCGGCTCGTCTCCACCAGCTCGGCCGCCATGACCCACTCGGGGGACTTCTTGAACAGGGCGGACCCCGGGAACACCGCGAACCGGGTTCCGCGGGCGCCGGCGTACTCGCGCTTGCGTTCGTCGTAGGCCCCGATGTGGCTCAGCAGCCCGGCCAGCAGGCTCGTGTGGATCTCCCGCTCCAGCCCGGCCGGGTCGACCGGACCGGATGTCAGGGTCACGCCCAGCGGCTTGGCCAGCTGGCGGAGCTGCGCGAACAGGTCCTGCCACTCGCGCACCCGCAAGTAGTTGATGAACTCGTTGCGGCACAGGCGGCGGAACGCGGACGAGGAGAGCTCCTTCTGCTGCTCCTGCAGATGGCGCCAGAGGTTCAGGTAGCCCGAGAAGTCGGACTTCCCGTCCACGAACCGCCGGTGCAGCTCGTTGGCCCGCTCGCGTTTGCCGGTCTCCAGCGAAGGACGCTCGCGCGGATCCTGGATGGTGAGCGCCGCGGCCAGGATCATCACTTCCTTCGCGCATCCGCGCCGTCCGGCCTCGACGATCATGCGGCCCAGGCGGACATCGACGGGGAGCTGCGCCAACTGGCGGCCGATCGGCGTGATCCCCGCGTCGCGCCCCTCGCCCACGGCCCCGAGCTCGCGCAGGAGCATGACGCCGTCGTTCACGGCCTTGGAGTCCGGCGGTTCGACGAACGGGAAGTCGGCGACGTCCTTCGGTGCGCGCACGACCCCCATGGCCGCCATCTGGAGGATGACCGCGGCGAGATTCGTGCGGAGGATCTCGGGATCGGTGAACTCGGGCCGCGACTCGTAGTCCTCCTGCGAGTAGAGCCGGATGGCGATTCCGTCGCTGACCCGGCCGCAGCGGCCGGAGCGCTGGTTGGCGCTGGCGCGGGACACCCGCTCGATGGGGAGCCGCTGGACCTTGGTCCGGTGCGAGTAGCGCGAGATGCGCGCGGTGCCGGTGTCGATGACGTACTTGATGCCCGGGACCGTCAGGGACGTCTCGGCCACGTTCGTCGCGAGCACGATGCGGCGCTTGCTGCCCGGGTGGAAGACGGCGTGTTGCTCCGCGAGGCTCAGCCGGGCGAACAGGGGAAGGATCTCCGTCCCCGCCAGGCGCTTGTTCGTCTGGACCCGGGCCCGCAGCGCCTCCGCGGCGTCGCGGATCTCCCGTTCGCCGGAGAAGAAGACCAGGATGTCGCCCGGTGCCTCCAGCCCGAGCTCGTCGACGGCGTCGCACACCGCGTCCAGCGGATCCCGGTCCTCTTCCGCGGCATGCTCGGGATCCAGCTCGTCGGGATCGCGCCCCTCCGCCGGGTTCAACGGACGGTAGCGGACCTCCACGGGAAAGGTCCTGCCCGAAACCTCGATGATCGGGGCGGGCACGACGACGGGAGCGCCGTCCTCGACGCGTCCCGTGTCCCGGCCGAAGTGCTGGGCGAAGCGCTGGGGATCGATCGTCGCCGACGTGATGACGATCTTCAGGTCCGGGCGGCGGGGGAGGATGCGGCGCAGGTAGCCGAGCAGGAAGTCGATGTTCAGGCTGCGCTCATGCGCCTCGTCGATGATGATGGCGTTGTAGCGCTTCAGGAGCTTGTCGTGCTGGATTTCCGCCAGCAGGATGCCGTCCGTCATCACCTTCACCCGCGTCTGGCGCGAGACCTCGCCGGTGAAGCGGACCTGGAAGCCGATCTCCTGGCCGATCTCGCTTCCGACCTCTTCCGCGATGCGTTCGGCGACGGTGCGGGCGGCGAGGCGGCGCGGTTGCGTGTGGCCGATCATCCCCCCGTCGCCCAGGCCCAGTTCGAGCAACATCTTGGGCAGCTGCGTGGTCTTGCCCGAGCCGGTCTCGCCGGCGACGACGACCACCTGGTGCTCGCGGATGGCCGCCATGATGTCGTCGCGGCGCGCGCTGACCGGAAGGGCCTCGGGGTAGGTGATCGTCACAGCCATGGTGGTCACCAGTCTAGTGCCGCGCGCGCACCGCCCCGCGCGGGGAAGGGAAGGCGCGGCGCCGAGGACGTCGTTGTACGAACTGTGCCGATTGTGCCCCGCGACACATCAATCGTCTCCGATGGGCGACGTAGCCCTACAAGGCGTCCATGTGAGACGCAACGCGGTAGACATTGTGAGTTGGTTCACAGGTACTATCGATAGGCCGGTGCGTCAGAGAACCCGTCAAACCGACCGCCTCATCCACCCGCACCGGACCACGGGTCCGAGGGACGCGCATCAACGACGACCGCGCCCGGCCGTTGACCCGCATGTTGTGAAAGGAACCATCCATGAAACTCCTCCAGTCGGCCAAGGTGGCCGCGGGCCTGATGGCCACCGCACTCCTCGCCACCGCCTGCGGCGGTGGCGCCGAAACCGGCGACGCCGGATCGGCCGAGGACGCCGTCAGGATCGGCATCACGCAGATCGTGGCCCACCCCTCCCTCGACGCTTCGGCCAAGGGTTTCAAGCAGGCCCTCGCCGACGCCGGCTACACGGGAGACAAGGTCTCCTTCGACGAGCAGAACGCGCAGGGCGACCAGGGCACCGCGACGTCCATCGCCGGCAAGTTCGCCAGCGACGACCTCGATCTGGTGCTCGCGATCGCCACCCCGACGGCGCAGGCCGCCGCGCAGGCCATCGCCGACGTCCCCGTGTTGTTCACCGCCGTCACCGATCCCGTGTCCGCCTCCCTCGTGGACAGCCTCGAGGCCCCCGGCGGCAACGTGACCGGCACCTCGGACCGCAACCCGGTCGAACAGCAGCTCGCGCTGATCAAGGAACTGGACCCGGACGCCAAGTCCGTCGGCATCGTCTACTCCTCGGGCGAGGTCAACTCGACCGTGCAGGTCGAGTGGGCCAAGGAAGCCGCGGCCGGACTCGGCCTGGAGATCAAGGAGGCCGCGATCAGCACCTCCGGCGAGGTCCAGCAGGCCGCGCAGTCGCTCGACGTCGACGCGTTCTACGTCCCGACCGACAACAACGTGGTTTCGGCCCTCGAATCCATGATCCAGGTCGCCGAGACGAACAAGATCATGATGATCTCGGCCGAGGGCGACTCGGTCGACCGCGGCGCGGTGGCGACCTACGGCATCAACTACGAAAAGCTCGGCTACCAGACCGGCGAGATGGCCGTGAAGATCCTCAAGGGCGAGGCGACGCCGGAGAACATGCCGGTCGAGACGCTCACCGAGCTGGAGCTCTACGTCAACCCGGCCGCCGCCGAGCGCATGGGCGTGACCCTGCCGGCCGGCTTCACCGACAAGGCAGACCACGTCTCCGAGTAGCCAACATCCCCGTTGGTCCGGCGGAGCCCGAGAGGGCCACCGCCGGACCGGCAACTGAGAGAAACCAAGGTCCCACCCTATGACTACCGCGGTTGAGCTCGGGCTGATCTACGCGATCATGGCCCTGGGGGTCTACTTGACCTTCCGCATCCTCGACTTCCCCGACCTCACGGTCGACGGAAGCTTCACCACCGGCGCCGGCATCGCGGCGGTCGGCATCATCAACGGCATGCCGCCGCTCCTGGCGACCCTCATCGCCTTCCTCGGCGGAATGGCCGCCGGTGTCGTCACCGGACTGTTGCACACCAAGGGAAAGATCAACGGGCTGCTTGCCGGCATCCTGACCATGATCGCCCTGTACTCCATCAACCTGCGCATCATGGGCAAGGCCAACCTGCCCCTGTTGCGCGAGGAGACCCTCATGAGTCCGCTGCGCGACGCCGGCCTCATGGGTGGCGCCGTCAGCATCCTGGCGTTCTTCGTCCTGGCCATGGTGGTCAAGGTGCTCCTCGACTGGTTCCTGCACACGGACGTCGGCCTGGCCATGCAGGCCACGGGCGACAACGAGGAAATGATCCGCAGTTTCGGCGTCAGCACGGACAACCAGAAGATCCTCGGCCTGTCGTTGTCCAACGGGCTCGTCGCCGCCTGCGGGGCGCTCATCGCGCAGTACCAGGGCTTCGCCGACATCGGCATGGGCATCGGCATCATCCTGGCCGGTCTCGCCTCGGTGATCATCGGCCAGGCCATCTTCGGGGCGCGCCTCGTGATCATCGCGACCTTCGCGGTGGTTTTGGGATCGGTCCTGTACCGCGTCGTCATCCAGTTGGCGCTGGAGGCGGGCCTGCAGCCGAACGACATGAAGCTGGTCTCGGCCGTCCTCGTGGTGCTTGCGCTGATCCTGCCCCGCTGGAGCGGATTCCGGAAGCTGGGCGCCCGCATGGGAACGGCCAAGCCGGAAAAGAAGGGGGCGATGGTCTAGCCATGCTGGATATCACCAATGTCAACAAGACGTTCTTCCCGGGAACGGTCAACGAACGCAAGGCGCTGCGCGGCATCGACCTGCACCTGGCCGCCGGGGAGTTCGTGACCGTGATCGGCTCCAACGGGGCCGGCAAGTCGACCATCCTGAACATCACGTCGGGCAAGATGCGCCCCGACACGGGCACCGTCTCCATCGACGGCAAGGACGTCACCAAGATGCCGGACCACCGGCGGGCGCAGTTCATCGGCAGGGTCTTCCAGGACCCGATGGCCGGCAGCGCGCCGACGATGACGATCGAGCAGAACATGTCGATGGCCCTGGAGCGCGGCCAGCGTCGGGGTCTGGCCCTGGGCGTGACGAAGGCCAAGCGCGAGCGCTTCCGCGAGGAGCTCAAGTCCCTGGAACTCGGTCTCGAGGATCGGCTGAAGGCGAAGGTCGGGCTCCTGTCCGGCGGACAGCGCCAGGCGCTGTCGCTGTTGATGGCCACCTTCAGCGGACCGAAGATCCTGCTTCTGGACGAGCACACGGCGGCGCTGGACCCGCAGCGTGCGGCGCTGGTGTCCCGGCTGACCGCGGAGACCGTCGACCGCTTCAGGCTCACCACCCTGATGGTCACGCACAACATGGAACAGGCGTTGCGCCTCGGCACGCGGCTGATCATGATGCACGACGGCAGGATCATCCTGGACCTGAACCAGGAACAGAAGTCGAAGATGACCGTCCACGGCCTTCTCCAGGAGTTCGAGAAGATCAAGGGCGCCCAGCTCGACGATCGGACGATGCTCCAGTAGCGGCCCGTTCCCGGCGCGTCCGGGTGGAGCCTGCGGTGTCCGCGGTCGGTATTCCGGCCGCGGACACCGGTGCTTCACCGGGTTGCGCCGCGCCGTGCGGGGTGTTGGCGGGTCGTCGCACGGTGGCCGGGACTCGTGGCCGCGGCACGCGGCGCGGCGCCCCACGCCGGAACCCTTCCCGAAACGCCAGAAGACCCCGCCGCGGCGGGGTCTTCTGTCTGTTGGTGCCCTCGAAAGGATTCGAACCTTCGACCTTCCGCTCCGGAGGCGGACGCTCTATCCCCTGAGCTACGAGGGCGTGCCGCGAACCTGTCGCGGCGGGGAACGTATGAGAGCTTAGCAGGACTCGCGGACCTGTCGGTAACCGGGCGCGCCGACGCCCGTCGCGGGCGCCGGGGCCGGCGTGCGCCCCCGGCGCCGGGCTCACTCGGGGTTCCCCGCCCGGCGCGCGATCCGCACCGCGGCGTAGGCGGCGCCGCAGAGTACGCAGGCCGCGGCCATCCCGGCCACCGTCCCGAGGATGGGGCCGGAACCGGCCGGCAGCAGGCGCGCGCCGAGGGCCAGCGCGGCGAGGGCCTGCGCGCCGGCCTGGACGGGCAGCGCGGCCCGCGCCAGCGCCGCGAGCGCGCCGCCCGTCACGACGGCGGCCGACGGCGCCAGGGCCCGGACCCCGAGGAGGACGTAGACCACGTGCAGCCCGAGGACATACGGCGGCAGGGTCCAGGCGGCGACGGCGGACACGCTGGCGTACGCGGCCAGCATCAGGAGCAGCGGCGGCACCAGCGTGGCGTGGTTCGGCTTCCACACCGCCAGGGCCAGCACGGCCGCCGTCACGCCGAGGGAGACGGGCAGGCCGTCCGTCCCGAAGCGCGCCGCGTTCACGGCGGCGCCCGCGACGCATCCCGCGGCGGCGATGGCCGCGGCGGCCAGCCCCAGGACCAGCGACGGCACCGTGGGACGCCCCTCGACGCGGAACGAGGCGCGGCGGTGACCGGGCCCGGTTCGGAACCGGCCGCGGGGCCTCACCACGCCCCCGTCCCCGACCTGGCCCGGCGCACGCTCCAGGAGTCCAGGGACTCGGCCAGGGCATCGACGGGCAGCACCTCGATGCCCTCTTCCCGCAGTCGGGCCAGCGACGCCTCGCGTCCCGCCAACAGGACGGACAGGGCCCTCGACTGGGACACGGCGAGCCCCTCCGTGTCCAGCCGCGGCAGCGTGTCGACGGCCGCGACCACGTGGCCCGAACGGAACCACTGCGCCAGCCGGTCCGCGGCGTCGGTCTCGAGGAACGGACTGAGCAGGCAGACCAGGGCACCCGGAGGCGGGGAGGCCGGGCGCGACGGCACGAGGGACGACGGCGGAACCCCGAGGGCGGCGAGCCGCCGCCGCAGGATCTCCAGCTGGCGGAATCCCGCGGCGGGCCGCAACGGGGCGCCGAAACCGAAGGGGTCCATCAGGCCGACGCGATCGCCGGAGGAGAGGTACGCGGCCGCGAGGGTGCCCGCCGCCGCCCGGGTGAGCTGCAGCGAGGAGGCCGCGCCGAGAGGGACGTCCTCGGGGTTGATCCACCCGGCGACCAGCTGCGGAACATCCGCGCGGGCGTCGATGGCCAGGACAACGCCCGCGTCCGCGGGAGCGTGGTGGTGGCGCGCCAGCGGGACACCGTCCGTCGCGGCCGATCGGGCCGTCGCCCTCCAATCGATGCGCCGCAGGTCGTCCCCCGGCCGCAGGCGGTCGAGGTCGCGCACCTCCGCGCCGCCCCCGCGCAGCGGTCCGTGGTGCGCGCCCGCATGCGACCGGAGCCGCGCGGGCAGCGGGAGCCGCCGCAGCGGGACGGGAACGGGTTGCCGTGCGGCGACGAGGGCCCCGGACCCGGATTCGTCCCGGCACAGGCCCAGGTCCGCGCTCGCCGTCGACACCGCGTAGCTGAGGATCTCGCGGCGGCCCGCGGAGGGCATCCGCAGTGCGATCCCCACCGATTCGCCCGCCGCGCAGACCACCGCGGACTCGGCGGCGCCCGGCGCCCGGCCGCGCAGCACCAGCAGCGGACCGCGGGCCGGCACGGGACCGCCGGCCGGCCGCTCCACCGGGTCGCCAAACGTGGCCACGCGCCGGCCGTCGCCGCCCTGCCCATCGCCCGTGCCGTCGCCGCCCTGCCCGTCGCCCACTTCGGCGCCGTCCGCGGAGGGAACCTGGTGGCCGAAGGCGAGGGCGGGCGCGGAACCGGCGGGCAGCGCGGACCGCGAGGCGACGCAGAGGAGGCCGAACAGGCCGGCCAGTGCGGCGACGTCGGGCCGTGCCGCCACGACGGACCCGACGCCCAGGGCGAGGGCCAGGACCACGGCGACGCCCCATGCCTGCGAATGCGCCGGGGCCGCGAGGCGCGCCGGTTCGCTGCGGCGCCGCGGGGACCCGCTCACGGGCCGGTCGCGGTCGCGGGCGCGGTCGCCGGGACGGCCACCTCGGCGGCCACCCGCCGGACCAGGTCCTTGGCGTCGACGCCGCGTGCCCAGGCCGCGGGGGAGAGCACCAGCCGGTGGGCCAGCACGGGCACCGCGACGGACTTGATGTCCTCCGGAAGCACATAGGCCCGGCCGTCCAGCGCGGCAACGGCCCGGCCGAGCAGGACCAGGGCTTGCGAGCCGCGCGGGGAGGCGCCCACCTGCACCGCGTCCAGCGACCGCGTCGCCGCGGCGAGCCGCACGGCGTACGCCGTGACGTCCGCGGAGACGGGTACGGTCGCGAGGCCGGCCTGCAGTCCCGCGAGCCCGCCGGCGGTGAGCACCGGAGGCACCACGGGCTCGCGCAGGCCGCGTGCCAGCCGGAGCCCCACGATCCCGGCCTCGTCCTCGGCGGACGGATAGCCGAATTCGAGGCGGACCAGGAACCTGTCGAGTTGGGCCTCGGGCAGCGGGTAGGTCCCCTCGAACTCCACGGGGTTGGACGTGGCGAAGACATGGAAGGGGGTCGGCAGCTCCCGCGTTCCGCCCTCCACGGACACCTGGCCCTCGGCCATCGCCTCGAGGAGCGCGGACTGCGTCTTCGGCGAGGTCCTGTTGATCTCGTCGGCCAGGAGCAGCCCCGTGAAGATCGGACCCGGACGGAACTCGAAGCTCCGCTCGACCGGGTCGAAGATCGACGAGCCGGTCACGTCCGAGGGCATGAGGTCCGGAGTGCACTGCAGCCTGCTGAACGGGAGGCCGAGCGCCTGCGCGAGGGATCTGGCCGCGAGCGTCTTGCCGAGTCCCGGCATGTCCTCGAACAGCACGTGACCTCCCGCCAGGACCGCCGCCAGGGCGAGCCGGAGCGGTTCGCGCGAGCCGACGACCGCCGTGGCGACCCCCCGGAGGACCGAGCTGCCGGACGACGAGACCCGGGCGACGACGTCGTCCGGCGTGCCGACGGCCGGATCGTCGTCGCGGCGGCCCCGCGTGGCCGCGGCGGGGTCCTCGGGTGTGCTCTCGGTCATGGGGTCCCTTTCCCTGCGGATGGTGCGGTGTGCCGCTCGGCGAGCCAGCGGCGGATCTCCCCGGCCGCTGCGGCCGCCAGGCGGGGTTCCGGGCCGCGGTCGGCGGCGAGGTCCCCGGCGAGGCGGGCGGACGCGGGGCCGATCGCGCCCGGATCGCCCCCGGCGAGGGCCGTGGCTGTGGCCAGGGCTTGCGCGAGTGTCGCCGCGGCGGCGCCTTGGCGGTCCAGCCGCCCGGACAGCATGGCGAACGACATGCCCCGGAAGGCCTCGTTGCCGGTGGGCGGGACCGACGGCCGCAGAGGCTGCCGCCGCGTGGGACCCCACAGGGCCAGCAGCGCGTAGACGAACCCGAGGCAGACGCCGGCGGCGGTGAACACGGCCGCATGCCCCGGATCGATCCCGGCGTAGGTGCCGAACGCCAGGGCGACGGCGCCGAGGCACGCCGGGACCGCCCACCCCACACGACGGGCGGGCGCGCCGGGGCGTGCGCCCACCGGACGGACCGGGCGCCGCGTCCTCACGCGGCGCCGCCGCCGGACCGGGGGGATCCGCCCGGGGCGCCGGCCGCCCGTTCGCG
Source organism: Arthrobacter halodurans (assembly GCF_041877255.1). Classification (NCBI taxonomy): domain Bacteria; kingdom Bacillati; phylum Actinomycetota; class Actinomycetes; order Micrococcales; family Micrococcaceae; genus Arthrobacter; species Arthrobacter halodurans. The sequence continues at coordinate 315,109 of NZ_JBHDLJ010000001.1, read as the reverse complement.
GCGCGGGGGCGTGCCGGACGTGCCCAGATGCCGTGCCAGCGCCTCGAAGTCGGCGCGCGCCCCGGCCAGCTCCGCGGCGCCGACCCGTGCCGTGCCGGGATCGGCCGCGTACCGGACTCGCTGGTACAAGCGGAGGAGGCGGCGCAGGGGCTCGCGCGGCGGCCCGAAAGCGGCGAGCAGGACGGCCGCGTACTCCGTCGGCGTCTCGGCGCCCCGGCGGCCGCGGCCGTGCGCCGCCGCCACGTCCTCCAGGCCGCGCCAGGCGGCGACGACGGCGGTGCCCGCCGAGGCCGGCTCCCGGGGGCCCAGGGTCGCCGCGGCCGTCGCAAGGGCGCGCGAGAAATCGGTGCGCAGTTCGTCGGTGTCCGCGGGATCGTCGGATGCCCCGGGTCGCTCCGCCGCCGCGTCGTGGCCGTCCGCCCCGCGCAGGACGCGGATGATTCCCGTCACGATCAGCAGCGCGGTGGCGAACAGCGCGGCGGCGATCAGTTGGCCCGCGGCATCGGCCAGCGTGGCGTCCGCGGCGGCCTTCTCCCCGGCGTCCTCGGCCGGCGGCGGCGGCTCCTCCGCCTCCGCCGGCAGGTCGACGGCGGGCAGCGCCAGCCCCGGGGGACTGCCGTGGGTCAGGGGCCCGATGGCAGCGGCGGCGCCCACCAGGACCGCCGCGGCGAGCAGGACGCACAGGAACGCGCCCCACGTCCCGGCCGCCCCGCGCAGGGAGTGCGCCCACGGCGGGGGGAGTGACATCCGCGCTCCCCTCGTTGACCCGTTCGGTGAAGGCCGAATATACCAACGCCGGGCCGGTGGCGGCAGTGGGGGGCGCCGGCGCGGGGGCGGCACGTCGGCGCACCGCGTCCCCGCTATTCTTGTCTGGTGACTCCAGATCAGCTTTCCTCCGCCATTGCCGCCTGCCTGCGCGACGCCGTCGCCGCCGGCGATTTCGAAGTCGACGTGCCGTCCGAGGTGCGCGTGGAGCGACCGAAGAGCCGGGAACACGGGGACTGGGCCACCAACATCGCCCTGCAGCTGGGCAAGAAGGCCGGGTTGCCGCCGCGCCGGTTCGCCGAGCTCCTCGCGGATCGGCTCGCCGGCATCCCCGGTGTCGAGTCCGTGGACATCGCCGGTCCGGGCTTCCTGAACATCCGCCTCGACGCCGCGGCGGCCGGGGAGCTGGCCCGCACCATCGTCGAGGCCGGGGAGGCGTACGGCACGAACGAGGCCCTCGCGGGCCACGTCGTCAACATGGAGTTCGTCTCCGCCAACCCCACGGGCCCCCTGCACATCGGACACACGCGCTGGGCCGCCCTCGGCGACTCGATCGCCCGCGTGCTCAAGGCCAGCGGGGCCGAGGTGACCCGCGAGTACTACATCAACGACGCCGGCAACCAGATGAACATCTTCGCGCTGTCCGTCTACAACCGCCTCCACGGGCTGCCCGTCCCGGACGGCGGCTACCCGGGGGAGTACATCCGCGAGCTCGGCGACCAGGTCCTCCGCGCCCACCCCGGCATCCGCGAACTCACCCTGGAGGCCGCCATCCCGGTCATCCGGCAGCTCGCCTACGAGGCGCAGCTCAAGGACATCAAGGCGACGCTCGCGGACTTCGGCGTCGAGTTCGACGTCTACTACTCCGAGCTGGAACTGCACTCCACCGGCGCCGTGGAGGACGCCGTGGACCGGTTGCGCGAGCAGGGCCACGTGGACGACGTCGACGGGGCCGTCTGGCTGCGGACCACGGACTTCGGCGACGACAAGGACCGCGTCCTGATCCGCGCCAACGGCGAGCCCACCTACTTCGCCGCCGACGCCGCCTACTACCTGTCCAAGAAGGACCGCGGCTTCGAGGAGAAGATCTACCTGCTCGGCGCCGACCACCACGGCTACGTGAACCGCCTCAAGGCGCTCGCCGCCGCCGCCGGCGACGATCCGGAGCGGAACATCGAGGTCCTGATCGGCCAGCTGATGTCCGTCAACGGCGCCAAGCTCTCCAAACGCGCCGGGAACATCATCGAGCTGCGGGACCTCATCCAGTGGCTCGGCGCCGACGCGCTGCGCTACTCGCTGGGGCGCTACCCGGCCGACTCGCCCATGACGATCGACCCCGAGCTGCTCAAGCGGAACACGAACGACAACCCCGTGTTCTACGTCCAGTACGCCCACGCGCGCTCGCGGGCCGCGTCGGTGAACGCCGAGGAAAAGGGCGTCCGGCGCTCGGTCTTCGACGCCTCCCTGCTGGGCCACGAGACCGAGAACGAGCTGCTGTCCCACCTCGGGCGCTTCCCCTCCGTGGTCGCCCAGGCGGCCTCCTTCCGCGAGCCGCACCGGGTTGCCCGCCACCTCGAGCTCGTCGCGGGGGCGTACCACCGATGGTACTCCTCCTGCCGGGTCGCGCCCTTGGCGACCGAGCCGGTGGAGGACGTCAACCGCACGCGCCTGTGGCTCAACGACGCCACCAGCCAGGTCCTCGCCAACGGCCTGGGCCTGCTGGGGGTTTCGGCCCCGGAGAAGATGTAGCCGTGGGCGCCTCAGAGCTGGCCCCCGACTGGCTGACCCTCCCCGCCGACGTCAACGCGCTGCGCCCCGGCCTGTGGGCCGCGGGCGTCGCACGGGCCGGCGACGGCCAGGTCGCCGTGCAGGGCCTCGGTGTCCGCGACCTGCAGGCCGAGTACGGCACGCCGCTGTTCGTGCTGGACGAGGACGACTTCCGGGCCCGGGCCCGTTCCTTCAAGGAGGCGTACGACGCCGCCTTCGCCGACCTGTGCGGGGGAGTGGACGTGTACTACGCCGGCAAGGCCTTCCTCTCCGTCGAGGTTGCCCGCTGGGTCGCCGAGGAGGGCCTGCGCCTGGACACGTGCACGGGTGGCGAGCTCGCCGTTGCGCGCCGCGCCGGCGTGCCCGCCGCGGCGCTCGGGCTGCACGGGAACAACAAGTCGGTCGCCGAGATCGAGACCGCCCTGCGGATGGGACTGGGACGCATCGTCGTGGACAGCCTCGACGAGCTGGAGCGCATCGGCGGCATCGCCCGCCGCCTCAACCTGACCGCGAACGTCATGCTGCGCCTGACGCCGGGTGTTCACGCGCACACCCACGAATTCATCGCGACCGCCCACGAGGACCAGAAGTTCGGCCTTTCCATGGCCGACGGCGACGCCGCGCCGGATGGCGCGGGGCATGACGGCGCGGCCGAGGGCAAGTCGCCCGCCGCCGTCGCGGTGTCGCGGGCCCTCGCGGACCCGCTGGTCAACCTCCTGGGACTGCACTGCCACATCGGCTCGCAGATCTTCGAGCCGGAGGGCTTCGCCCTGGCGGCCGAGCGCCTGCTGACCTTCCTCGACGCCGTGCGCCGCGACCACGGCGTCGAGCTGCCCGAGCTCGACCTCGGCGGCGGCTACGGCATCGCCTACACCGAGGCGGACACCCCGCGTCCGCCGGCCGAACTGGCCGCGGCCATGGCGTCCGTCGTCGAGTCGGTGTGCGGCCGGCTCGGCCTGCGCGTGCCCCGCATCTCGATCGAGCCGGGGCGCGCGATCGCCGGCCCGTCGACCTTCACGCTCTATGAGGCGGGGGTGCGCAAGACCGTCGCCGTGGACACCGCGACCGGCACGTCCCCGCGGCGCTACGTGTCCGTGGACGGCGGCATGAGCGACAACGCGCGGCCGGTGCTGTACGACGCGGACTACTCCGCCGTGCTCGCCTCGCGTGTGACGGCGGCCGAGCCGATTGTTTCCCGTGTGGTTGGGAAACACTGCGAGAGCGGTGACATAGTCGTCAGGGACGTTTACCTGCCGGAGGACGTCGCGGCGGGCGACCTGATCGCGGTCCCCGGCACCGGGGCCTACTGCTGGGCGCTGGCCAGCAACTACAACTACGTGGGCCGCCCCGCGGTCGTCGCCGTCCGCCGGGGACAGGCGCGGCTGATCATCCGGAGGGAAACCGAAGCCGATCTGTTGGCCCGCGACATGGGAGCGTAGATAGCACGTGAAGACACTCAAGGTCGCCCTGTTGGGCTGCGGCAACGTGGGATCCCACGTCGCGCGCATCCTGCTCGACGACGCCGACGAACTGGCAGCCCGCACGGGTGCCCGCCTCGAGCTGGTCGGCATCGCGGTCCGCAGCCCGGACGCCCCGCGCGACGTGCAGCTGCCCCGCGGGCTCTTCACGACCGACGCCGAGGAGCTGGTGCGCGGCGCCGATGTCGTGATCGAGCTGATGGGCGGCTTGGAGCCCGCCGGCACGCTGATCCGGCAGGCCATCGCCGGCGGCGCCGCCGTCGTCAGCGGCAACAAGGCGCTGCTGGCGCGCCAGCTGCCCGAGCTCTCCGCGCTCGCGGACACCGCCGGGCTGCAGCTCTCCTACGAGGCGGCGGTCGCCGGCGCCATCCCCATCCTGCGCCTGATCCGCGACAGCCTCTCCGGCGACCGCGTCACCAAGGTCATGGGCATCGTCAACGGGACCACCAACTACATCCTCGACGCGATGGACTCCACCGGGGCCCAGTTCGCCGACGCCCTGGCCGAGGCGCAGCGCCTCGGCTACGCGGAGGCGGACCCGACCGCGGACATCGAGGGGCTCGACGCCGCCGCGAAGGCCGCGATCCTGGCGACCCTGTCCTTCCACACGCCGTTCGACCTCGGCGACGTGCACTGCGAGGGCATCACCGGGGTCACCGCGGCGGACGTCGCCGCTGCGCGGGACGCCGGCATGGTCATCAAGCTCCTCGCCATCGCGGAGCGCGTCGAGGGTTCGGGCGGGGAGGAGGGCATCTGCGTGCGCGTCCACCCGACCCTCCTGTCCCGCGACCACCCGCTGGCCGCCGTCCACGGGGCCTTCAACGCGGTGTTCATCGAGGCCGAGAACGCCGGGGAACTGATGTTCTACGGCCAAGGCGCGGGCGGCCGGCCCACGGCCTCGGCCATCCTCGGCGACGTCGTGAGCGCCGCGCGCCGCGTGGTCGTGGGCGGCCGCGGCCGCACCGAGACGACGACGGGCAACGTGCGCGCCGTGCCCATCGACGACATCCAGACCAGCTACAGCATCGGCCTCGAGGCGAAGGACGAGACCGGCGTGCTGGCCGCGATCGCCAGGATCTTCACCGAGCACGGCGTCTCCATCGAGGCCATGCGCCAGACGACCCACCCGGCCGACGCCGGGCAGACCGATTCGGCGACCCTGCGCTTCATCACCCACACGGGCCGCGAATCGGCGCTGGCCGCCACCGTGGAGGACGTCCGGCGCCTGCCCGTCGTCCGCGAAATCACATCCGTCCTGCGAGTTGAAGGAAACTAAGTGGCCCATCAGTGGCGCGGAGTCATCCGCGAATATGCCGACCGCCTGCCCGTCACGGAGCAGACGCGCGTGATCACGCTGGGCGAGGGCGGGACCCCGCTGGTCCCCGCGCCGGCGTTGTCCGAACTCACCGGGTGCGAGGTCTACCTCAAGGTCGAGGGCATGAACCCCACCGGCTCCTTCAAGGACCGCGGGATGACCATGGCCATGACGGCGGCCGTCGCATCCGGGGCCAAGGCGGTCGTGTGCGCCTCCACGGGCAACACCTCGGCCTCCGCCGCCGCCTACGCCACGCAGGCCGGGCTGACGTGCGCGGTCCTGGTCCCGGACGGCAAGATCGCCATGGGCAAGCTCTCGCAGGCCATCGCGCACGGCGCCGAGTTGCTGCAGGTCGACGGCAACTTCGACAACTGCCTCGAGGTGGCGCGCAAGCTTAGCGAGAACTACCCCGTCTTCCTGGTCAACTCGGTTAACCCGGCCCGGATCGAGGGCCAGAAGACCGGGGCCTTCGAGGTCGTCGACGCGCTCGGCGACGCCCCGGACTACCACCTGCTGCCGGTCGGCAACGCGGGCAACATCACGGCCTACTGGAAGGGCTACAAGGAGTACGCCGCGCCGTACGCCTCGCCGACGGCCGGGGAGCTTCCCGCCGTCGCCACGCGGCTCCCGGTGATGTGGGGCTTCCAGGCCGCCGGATCGGCCCCGCTGGTCGCCGGCCATCCGATCACCGAGCCTGACACCATCGCCACCGCCATCCGCATCGGCAACCCGGCGTCGTGGGAGCAGGCCATCGCCGCGCGCGACGAGTCCGGCGGGCTCATCGACGCGGTCACGGACGAGGAGATCCTCGAGGCCCACCGCTGGCTCTCCGCGCGGGAGGGTGTGTTCGTCGAGCCCGCCTCCGCCGCGGGCGTTGCCGGGCTGATCAAGTACCACGCGCGGGGCGAGGTCCCGGCGGGCAAGAGGATCGTCATCACGGTCACGGGACACGGGCTCAAGGACCCGCAGTGGGCGCTGCGCAACGCCGACGGGTCCGACGTCGCGCCCACCAAGGTCGAGTTCGACGTCGTGGCGGTCGCCGCGGCGCTCGGCCTGGCCTAGGCGGCCGGGAACATGGTGCAGCGCGCCTTCGCCGCGGTCCCGACCGGCGGGCGCATCGCCGCCGGCCAGTCCGTCACGGTCACGGTCCCCGCCACGAGCGCCAACCTCGGCCCGGGGTACGACAGCATGGGCCTGGCCCTCGGGCTGCGCGACACCCTCCGCGTCGCGACGACGGAGGAGGCCGGTGTGCGCGTCACCGTCTCGGGGGAAGGCTCGGAGAGCCTTCCCGACAACGAGACGCACCTCGTGGCGCGCACCATCCTCGAACGGTGGGAGGCGCTCGGTCTGCGCCCCGCGGGCCTGGCGATCCACGCCGAGAACCGCATCCCGCACGGGCGCGGCCTCGGCTCGTCCGCGGCCGCCGTCGTCTCCGCGCTGTTGGCGGCGGATGCGCTGGTGCCGCACGCCGTGCGCGACCGCCTGGACGGCGCCGACGCCACGTTCGCCGAGGCGGCCCGGCTGGAGGGGCACCCGGACAACGTCGCCCCCGCGGTGTACGGCGGGCTGACGCTTGCGCTGCAGGAGGAAGGGCGCACGGTGTCGATCGGTCTGGATCTCGACGACTCGATCGTGCCCGTCGTCGCGGTGCCCGACGTGGAGCTCTCCACGCACCGCGCCCGCGGGCTGATCCCCGCGTCGGTGCCGCACGCCGTGGCGGCGGAGAACGGGGCCCGCGTGGGGCTGCTCGTGGCCGCCCTCGGCGGACGCACGCACCTCCTGCTGGCGGGCACCGAGGATTTCCTGCACCAGCGGTTCCGGGCGGAGGCGATGCCGCACAGCGCGTCGCTGATCGCGGGCCTGCGCGACGCCGGCTTCGCCGCCGTCGTGTCCGGCGCCGGACCGACGGTGCTTGTCCTGACCGCGGGCGACGAGGAGGCGCGGCGCGCCGTCGAGTTCATCGAACGCCGCGCCGCCGCGGTGCCTTCGGCGGGGAACGACGGCGAAAACGGCGTGTCGTGGCGGGTGTGGATGCCCGGCGTGGACCGTACGGGTGCTAAGGTGGAAGTGCACTAGCGGCCAACGAGTCGCGGCTTCCGAGTCCCGGACCATCGCGCGTCCTGGACCTTTGGGCCCGATCACCGCGAGTCGTGCATTTCGAGAGCAACCTTTCAGGCGGGCCTTGTGTGCCGAATGAGGCGGTTGACCGCGTGCGGCATCACCGTGGCCGTTCCCCCGATTCCTGCGGGAACGCTCGACCAGATCCAACGCAAGCCAAGAGGGCGGCGGCGGTAGCATCTCCGCCGTGGCCGGCAGCCGGGATCCGCATCTGACGCGGATCCGGCGAAAACTGTTCCGCGGACCGTTCGCCTACGGTTCGCCTGACGAGGGGAAGGAACCTTCGTGACTGAAACCACCAGCCTGCCAGCAGGCGTGGAAACCACCGCAACCGCACCGCAGAGCTCCGGTCTGGCGGGCCTCAAGCTGGCCCAGCTTCAGGCCCTGGCCTCCCAGCTGGGCATCACCGGCGGTTCGCGGATGCGCAAGGGCGACCTGGTCGCCGCGATCTCCAACCACCAGCGCGGGGGCGCCGTCGCCGACCGCGAGAGCCAGCCCAAGCAGGGCTCCAACGGCACCGCAGCGGCCCCCGCCGCGGTGAAGGACGATGCGCCGGCCGCGTCCGCGCCCGCCGAGGGCGACGCCCGTGCTCCGCGCACCCGCAACCGCAACCGCCGCGCCAGCAGCGACGGCACCGGCGCCCCGCAGGCGCAGGCGGAGTCCGCCGCGCCCGCCGAAGCCGTCGAGGCCCAGCAGCCGGAGCAGACGGAGCAGCCGACCACGTCGCGCCGTAGCCGCGGATCCCGCCGCGCCGACGCCGCGCAGGGGGAGCAGGCTTCCGCCGAGACGCCCGCGGTCGAGTCCGCGCCGGCGCAGAACGGTCCGTCCGAGGACGGCGAGGACCGCCAGGAGCGCTCCGGCCGCAACCGCCGCGAGCGCGGCCGGAACCGCCGCGACGACCGCGACGGCGACGGCTCCGAGCAGCGCGACGGCGGCCAGCAGCGCGAGGCCCAGCGCGATGGTGGCCAGCAGCGCGAGGCCCAGCGCGATGGTGGCCAGCAGCGCGAGGCCCAGCGCGATGGTGGCCAGCAGCGCGAGGCCCAGCGCGATGGTGGCCAGCAGCGCGACGGTGGCCAGCAGCGCGAGGCCCAGCGCGACGGCGACGGTCAGGACCGCGGCCCCCGTTCCAACCGCCGCGAACGAAACCGCGACCGCAACGAGCGGAACGACCGCACCCGCAACGACCGCAACGAGCGCCGCCGCGGCCGCGGCCGCAACCAGCCCGAGGTCGACGACACCGAGGTGACCGAGGACGACGTGCTGCTGCCCGTCGCGGGCATCCTCGACGTCCTGGAGAACTACGCGTTCGTGCGCACCTCCGGCTACCTCCCGGGCCAGAACGACGTCTACGTCTCGCTGAACCAGGTCAAGAAGTACAACCTGCGCAAGGGCGACGCGGTCGTCGGCGCCATCCGCGCCCCGCGCGACGGCGAAAGCAGCGCGAACCAGCGCCAGAAGTTCAACGCGCTGGTCCGCCTGACCAACATCAACGGCAAGCCGGCCGAGGAGAACAGCAAGGACCGCGTCGAGTTTGCCAAGCTGGTTCCGCTCTACCCCTCGGAGCGCCTCCGCCTGGAGACCGACCCGAAGAAGATCGGTCCGCGCGTGATCGACCTCGTCGCGCCGATCGGCAAGGGCCAGCGCGGCCTGATCGTCTCGCCGCCGAAGGCCGGCAAGACGCTGATCCTGCAGTCGATCGCCAACGCGATCACGGTCAACAATCCCGAAGTTCACCTCATGATGGTCCTCGTCGACGAACGTCCCGAGGAAGTCACCGACATGCAGCGCACGGTGAAGGGCGAGGTCATCGCCTCGACGTTCGACCGTCCCGCCGACGACCACACCACGGTCGCCGAACTCGCCATCGAGCGCGCCAAGCGCCTGGTGGAGATGGGCATGGACGTCGTGGTCCTGTTGGACTCGATGACCCGCCTGGGCCGCGCCTACAACCTGGCCGCGCCCGCCTCCGGCCGCATCCTCTCCGGCGGCGTGGACTCGTCCGCGCTGTACCCGCCGAAGCGTTTCTTCGGCGCCGCGCGGAACATCGAGAACGGCGGCTCGCTGACGATTCTCGCCACCGCGCTGGTGGAGACCGGGTCCAAGATGGACGAGGTCATCTTCGAGGAGTTCAAGGGCACCGGTAACATGGAGCTCCGCCTGTCGCGCCAGCTGGCCGACAAGCGCATCTTCCCGGCGGTCGACGTCAACGCCTCCGGCACCCGGCGCGAGGAGAACCTGCTGTCGCCGGACGAGGTCCGAATCATGTGGCGCCTGCGCCGCGTGCTGTCCGGCCTCGACACGCAGCAGGCGCTGGAGCTCCTCACGGGCAAGATCCGCGAGACGCAGTCCAACGCCGAGTTCCTCATGCTGGTCAACAAGACCACCCTGGGCTCCAAGAACGACGCCTAGCTGACTCCACGCCCGGACCCCGCCGCCGCCCACCAGCGCGCGGCGGGGCCGGGCGTTGGTGGTTTAACGGCGGCCCCGCGCCGTCCCTACACTTGAAGCAGCCGCACCGAAAGAAGTGAACGCCATGTTTGAGTCCGTCCAGGGCCTGCTCGACGAGCACGCCGAGCTCCAGCGCCAACTCAGCGACCCCGCCGTCTACCAGGACCAGGGACTCGCCCGGAAGCTCGGCCGCCGCAGCGCGCAGCTCAACGGAATCGTCGAGGCGCACCGGCGCTGGAAGCAGATGACCGAGGACCTCGAGGCCGCGCGGACCATGGCGGACGAGGATTCGGAGTTCGCCGCGGAGGTGGCCGAGCTCGAGGAGCAACTGCCCGCCGTCGCGGAGAAGCTGCGCCGGCTGCTCATCCCGCGCGACCCCAACGACGCGCGCAACGTCATCCTCGAGGTCAAGGGCGGGGAGGGCGGCGACGAGGCCGCCCTGTTCGCGGCCGACCTGCTGCGCATGTACACGCGCTACGCCGAGACCAAGGGCTGGAAGACGGAGATGATCTCCTACAACGAGTCCGACCTCGGCGGGTACAAGGACGCGCAGGTCGCCATCAAGGGCGGCTCCAACGACCCGGCCGAGGGCGTGTTCGCCCACCTGAAGTACGAGGGCGGGGTGCACCGCGTGCAGCGCGTGCCCGTGACCGAGTCGCAGGGCCGCATCCACACCTCGGCCGCCGGCGTCCTGGTGCTGCCCGAGGTCGACGAGCCGGAGGAGGTCGACATCCACCAGAACGACCTGAAGATCGACGTCTACCGCTCATCGGGACCCGGCGGGCAGTCCGTGAACACGACCGACTCCGCGGTGCGCATCACCCACCTGCCGACCGGCATCGTCGTGGCCATGCAGAACGAGAAGTCGCAGCTGCAGAACCGCGAGGCCGCCATGCGCGTGCTGCGCTCGCGCCTGCTGGCCCACCAGCAGGAGATCATCGACGCGGAGAACTCCGAGGTCCGCAAGTCGCAGGTCCGCACGATGGACCGGTCGGAGCGCATCCGGACGTACAACTATCCGGAGAACCGCATCGCGGACCACCGCACCGGGTACAAGTCCTACAACCTGGACGCCGTCATGAACGGCGACCTCGAGGCCGTCATCCAGTCCTGCATCGAGGCCGACGAGCAGTCGCGGCTCGACGCGCTCGGCGACGACCAGAAGTAACGCGTGACCAGCGTGAACAGCGCGCCGGGCGACCTGGCCGCCGCCCTGCGCGCGGCCACCGCGGCGCTGGCCGGGGCGGGGGTGCCGAGTCCGCGCGCCGACGCCGAACTGCTGGCCGGCCACCTGCTCGGCGTCGGCCGCGGGAGGGTCGCCGCGCTCGCGCTGGCCGGCGCCGACGCGCCCGAGGGCCTCGCGGACCTCGTCGCCGAGAGGTGCCGACGCGTCCCCCTGCAGCACCTCACGGGCACGGCGCACTTCCGCCGCCTGGAGCTCGCCGTCGGCCCCGGCGTCTTCGTGCCCCGCCCAGAGACCGAGGGCGTCGCCCAGTTGGCCATCGACCGTGCCCGGTCCGTCGTCGCCGACCGCGGCCGCGCGCGCGTCGTCGACCTCGGCACCGGTTCCGGCGCGATCGCCGCCTCGGTCGCCTCGGAGGTTCCCGGGGCCGCCGTCGTGGCCGTGGAGCTCAGCGACCTCGCCGCCGCCTGGGCCGAGCGCAACCTCGCCCCGCACGGCGTGGAACTGGTGCGCGGCGACCTGCGCACGGCCTTGGGGGACCGGGACGGGACGTTCGACGTCGTCGTCAGCAACCCGCCGTACATCCCCGCGGGCGCCGTCCCCCAGGATCCGGAGGTGCGCGACCACGATCCGCACGTGGCGCTCTACGGCGGGGGAGCGGACGGCATGGAGGTGCCCGGGGCCGTCGAACGGACCGCGGCCCGGTTGCTGGTCCCCGGCGGATACCTGGTCATGGAGCACGCCGAGGTGCAGGCGGAGGCCGTCGCGGGCCTCCTGCGCGCGGCCGGGCGCTGGGACCGCATCGAGGGCCACCGGGACCTGACCGGCCGGGACCGCGCCACATCGGGCATCCGGCGGTGACCGGTGCCACAACATGGGAGAATGTCACCGTGACTTCACGCTTTGATTGCCAGGACGAGACGGACAGGGCCGCGGGACTCGACGCGGCCCGCGAGGCCATCGCCTCCAAACAGTGCGTGGTCCTGCCGACCGACACGGTCTACGGGATCGCCGCCGATGCGTTCTCGCCGCAGGCCGTGGCCACGCTGCTGGCGGCCAAGGGCCGCGGCCGGACCATGCCGCCGCCCGTGCTCATCCCGCGGCTCGCGACTCTCGACGGACTCGCGACCGGGATCTCCGAACAGGCGCGCCACCTGGCCAGCGAGTTCTGGCCCGGCCCGCTCACGCTCATCCTGCGCGCACAGCCCTCCTTGACGTGGGATCTCGGTGAGACCCGCGGCACCGTCGCCCTGCGCATCCCCGACGACGCCCTCGCCCGGGAGATCCTGGACGCCACCGGACCGCTCGCGGTCTCGTCCGCCAACCGCTCGGGCCGCCCCGCCGCGACGACGGCGGCCGACGCCGAGGAGCAGCTCGGGGAATCCGTCGCCGTCTACCTCGAGGACGGCCGGCGGCCCCGCGAGGGCGAGGCGGTGCCCTCGACCATTGTCGACTGCACGGGCGACGCGCCGCGCGTGGTCCGGCTCGGTGCCCTGGGCGTCGAGGAACTGCGGCGCCTGGTGCCGAACCTGCTCGAGCCTGGCGAGGAGCTCGAGGAGGAGACCGCGCGCCGCCCATGAAAATCTACCTGCTGCTCATCGCGGTGGCCTGCGTGGCCTCGTTCGCGCTGACCCCCGTGATGCGGCGCGCCGGGCTGCTCGTCATGGGGGCGGCGCCGCTGCGCGACCGCGACGTGCACGTGATGCCCATCCCCAAGCTCGGCGGGGTGGCGATCGTCGCGGCCATCGTCATCGGACTCGGCGTCGCCTCGCAGATCGAGTTCCTGGAGGGGGTCTTCACCGACTCGCGGCCCGTGATGGGGGTCCTCGTCGCGGCCGGCCTGGTGCTGGCCATCGGTGTCGCGGACGACATCTGGGACCTGCGGTGGTACTTCAAGCTGGTCGGCCAGACCCTGGTCGGCCTGGTGGTGGCCTTCTCGGGGATCCGGCTGGAGGCCATGCCCGTCGGCTGGATCCACATCCAGAACACGACGCTGCAGATCGTCCTCACGGTGTTCCTGGTGGTGCTCACCATGAACGCCATCAACTTCGTGGACGGGCTTGACGGGCTCGCCGCCGGCATGGCGGCCATCGGCGCCTCCGCGTTCTTCATCTACAGCTACGTGCTGGCACGGACGATCAACCAGTTCGACCACTCCAACTTCTCCGCCCTCCTCATGGCCCTGCTCCTCGGCGCGTGCCTGGGCTTTCTCCCGCACAACTTCAATCCGGCCAGGATCTTCATGGGCGAGTCGGGGGCCATGATCATCGGACTCATGATGTCGGTGGCCGCCATCGCCGTGACGGCGGACCTCGACGCGCTGGGCGGGTTCCGCTTCCGCAACGTGCCCGCCTACATGCCGATCCTGCTGCCCATCGCGGTGATCCTCCTGCCGCTCACCGACCTCCTGCTGGCCGTGATCCGGCGGACCGCCACGGGCCGGTCGCCGTTCTCCGCGGACCGCGGCCACCTGCACCACAAACTCGTGGACGGCGGGTACACGCAGCGGCAGGCCGTCCTGCTGCTCTACCTGTGGTCGGCGCTCGTCGCGTACGGCGTGGTGTCCTTCAACTTCTTCGACTGGCGCGTCCTCGTGCCGGTCCTTTCGGTCCTGCTGGTCGCCGCGGCCTACCTGACCCTGCAGCCGTGGCTCTCGCGGAGGCGCGCGGGGCGCGGGGACGCCTAGCCGCCCGACGGCGCCGCCGGCCGGGGACGACGGCGGCGCGTCCTGTGTTCTATCTCGTGTAGAATTCACGGGGGCCCCGGGCGGGGCCCGGTACAGGCCGCCCACCACCTCCAACCACCAGCAACGACGGGATGCGCATGCCAGCCGACAGCGCCGCGGGACAGCCGCGCGTTCCCCGCGCGTCGGGGGAAACCCCCGGCCCGTGGCTGGCGATACTCCGAGTCTGCTCGGCCGTCGCCGCGGTTCTCGTGGCGCTCCTGTGCGGCGCAGCGGGCCTCCTCGTGGGGTCCGGAGCCGCGGCGAGCGCCCTGGCGGGCGGCGTCCTCGTCGTCGTCTTCTTCGGCGTGAGCCTGTTGATCGGGCACTGGGTCGGACGGAGGAACCCCTCCGCCGCGCTCGGCGCCTTCATGGCGGGCTACGCGGTGAAGGTGGTCCTGCTCGGGGTCCTGGCGTTCGCGTTCGGGGCGCCCGCGTGGCTTGATGGCACGTGGTTCCTGATCGCCGTCGTGTCCACCGTCGTGTTGTGGCAGGCCGCCGAACTCTACGCCTTCTCGAAGCTCCGCTTCCACCTGTACGGAAGCGGGCCGGAGTCCCCGGCACCCACCCCGGGGGCCGGCCATGGGAACTGACCCGAACGCGCGAGCGACCGGTTGGCACCAGTCCGCGCTCCGGGAGTTCGTCAACTACACCGTTGGCGGGATCCTCGCCTGGGGTTTGATAGGGTGGGGTCTGGATTATCTGTTGCAAACCCGCTGGATCTGGATCGCCGGCGCCGTGCTCGGCGCGGGCGCGGGCTTCTATCTTGCCCACCTTCACCGCAAGGCGCGCGCCTCCGGGAGCGACCCGGGCGAACATCGTGACAGCCCATAACTTTATCCGGTGGATCGCCGCCAGGCGGCGCACCACCCACATGCCCAATGACGGACACTGCAGAGAGGAAACGCGTTGATCGCGCTTGCGCTTCCGGCGGCCACTGAAGAAGGTGGCTTCAAAGCCCCCGCCCTTGAAGACATGCATCTTCCCGAGATCCTTCCGTGGTACGCCGAATACGGGACCGGCTTCGGCAAGCAGATGCTCCTGGTGCTGCTGTCGGTGGCCCTGATCTCTTGGTTCTTCCTCGCGGCCTCGCGCCGCGGCTCGATGGTTCCCGGGAAGTTCCAGTTCCTCGGCGAGTACTCCTACAACTTCGTCCGCAACGCCGTGGGCAAGGACGTCATCGGCGAGCGGGACTTCAAGCCGTTCGTGCCCCTGCTGGTGGCACTGTTCTTCTTCATCGCGCTGAACAACTTCTTCGGCTCGGTCCCGTTCCTCCAGATCCCGACGACCTCGCACGTGGGCACGGCCTACGCGCTGGCCGGCATCGTCTACTTCACGTGGATCATCCTGGGCCTCAAGCGGCACGGCATCCGGTACTTCAAGATCGCGACGGTTCCGTCCGGCGTCCCGAAGGCCATCCTGCCGCTCATCGTGATCATCGAGATCATCTCCAACTTCTTCGTCCGCCCGGTCACGCACAGCCTCCGTCTGTTCGCGACCATGCTGTCGGGCCACCTGATCATCATGCTCGCCGCGTCCGGCACCTCCTACCTCCTGATCGAGGGGGAGGGCATCATGAAGGCCCTCGGCGTCCTGACGCTGGTCGGCGGCGTCGCCATGTACCTGTTCGAGGTCATGATCCAGATCCTCCAGGCGTACGTGTTCGTCCTGCTGACGGCCATCTACATCCAGGGCGCCCTGGTCGACGAGCACTAACCTCAAAGCTTTCCCTCTTCGGAGGGGATATCCCGTATCCACACCCTGCCAACAGGCATTCTGAAAGGAAAACAATGGAAATCTACGGTAGCCTCAACGCCATCGGTTACGGACTCTCCGCAATCGGCGGTGCTATCGGCGTGGGCCTGGTGTTCGCCGCCTACATCAACGGTGTCGCCCGTCAGCCGGAGGCGCAGCGCGTGCTGCAGCCGATCGCGTTCCTCGGCCTCGCGCTGACCGAAGCTCTTGCCATCCTCGGCCTCGTCTTCGCCTTCATCTGGGGCCGGGTCTAAGCCTTCTCCGTTCGCAGAACTGAAGCCTCGAGTCTTAGAAAGACGGGTGAATAATGAACGACGCAGTCATCTTCGCTGCAGCTGAGGGCTCCAACCCGCTGATCCCCAATGTCTGGGAGATCGTGATCACGGTCATCGGCTTCGGCATCCTGCTGTTCATCGTCTCCAAGTATGTCGTCCCGGCATTCGAGAAGACCTATGAAGAGCGTTCGGCCGCCATCGAAGGCGGCATCGCCAAGGCGGAGGCCGCACAGGCCGAGGCCAACGCGGCGCTCGACGAGTACAAGCAGCAGCTGACCGACGCCCGCACCGAGGCCAATCGCATCCGCGAGGACGCCCGCAACGAGGGCGCCAAGATCCTGGCGGAGCTCAAGGAGAAGGCGGCGGCCGAGTCCGCACGCATCTCCGAGCAGGCTCACGTCCAGATCGAGGCGGAGCGCCAGGCGGCCGTCGTGTCCCTGCGCACCGAGGTCGGAACGCTGGCCACCGAGCTCGCCGGACGCATCGTCGGCGAGTCGCTGTCCGACGACGCGCGCTCGGCTCGTGTCGTGGACCGCTTCCTCGCGGACCTCGAGACCCAGCAGAGCGCAGGTGCATCGAACTAATGGCAGGTGTATCGAGCGAATCCTTGGCCGCGGCCCTGACCGCGCTGGAGGCCAAGTTGCCGACAGCCGGGCTGTCCCTGGCCGAGGACCTCTTCAAGGTCCTGGCCGTCCTGGACGGCAATGCCGGCCTGCGCCGGGCACTGACGGACCCCGCCCGCGAGGGCGCGGAGAAGTCCGCACTCGTGTCGCAGCTGTTCGCGGGCAAGGTCTCGGACGACGCCGCCGCCACGGTCGCGGAGCTCGTCGCCATGCGGTGGCGTTCGGCCCGCGACATCGGGGATGCGCTGGAGACACTGGCCGCCACCGCGGCCATCGCCGTGGCCGAGCGCGAAGCGCCGGCGGCGGCGGGCCTCGAGGCCCTCGAGGAGGACCTCTTCGGGTTCATCCGCGTGGTCTCCTCGAGCCATGATCTGCAGCGCGCCCTCGACGAGCCGCAGGCCAGCGCCGACGCCAAGGGCGCCCTGGCGCTCACCCTGGCGCCCGGCGCCGGTGGCGCCGCGCGGCTCCTGATCCGCCAGGCGGTGACGGCCCCGCGCGGGCTGAAGCCGACGGCGCTGGTGCAGCGTTTTGTGGAATTGGTTGCCAAGCGGCAGCAACGGTGGATCGCGAACGTCAGCGTCACCCGTCCGCTGACTGACGAGCAGTTCAACCGCCTGCAGGCCGGGCTGAACAACCTCTACGGCCGCGATCTCAAGATCAACGTCACCGTCGATCCATCACTAGTTGGGGGCATCCGGGTCGTCGTGGGGGACGAGGTTGTTGACGCAACCGCCGCCACCCGCCTCACCGAGCTCCGCCGCAGGCTGGTGGGCTAGGAACCCCCCCCGGGGAACCCGGCCCACCGCCTCACCACAGACTGAATCAAACACCGGTCGTCGCCGCGAAACCGAGCGGCGATCACAACACAGGAGAGCAGGGACTGCAGATGGCCGAATTGACCATCAATGCCGATGACGTCCGCAATGCCTTGACCGACTTCGCCGCGTCCTATGAACCGGGCACTGCGCAGCGCGTCGAGGTCGGCCGCGTCACGACGGCTAGCGACGGCATCGCCAAGGTGGAGGGGCTTCCCTCCGTCATGGCCAACGAGCTGCTTCGTTTCGAAGACGGCACCCTGGGCCTGGCCCAGAACCTCGACACCCGCGAAATCGGCGTCGTCGTGCTTGGCGACTTCGCCGGCATCGAAGAGGGCCAGGAAGTCCACCGCACCGGGGAGATCCTCTCCGTGCCGGTCGGCGACGCCTTCCTCGGCCGCGTCGTGGATCCGCTGGGCGTGCCCATCGACGACCTCGGAGAGATCGCCGCCGAGGGCCGCCGCGCCCTCGAGCTGCAGGCGCCGGGTGTGACCCAGCGCCAGTCCGTCCACGAGCCGATGCAGACCGGCATCAAGGCGATCGACGCCATGATCCCGATCGGCCGCGGCCAGCGCCAGCTGATCATCGGCGACCGCCAGACCGGCAAGACGGCCATCGCCGTCGACACGATCATCAACCAGAAGGCCAACTGGGCCTCGGGCGATACGAAGAAGCAGGTCCGTTGCGTCTACGTCGCGATCGGCCAGAAGGCCTCGACCATCGCGGCCGTCCGCCAGACCCTCGAGGACAACGGCGCCCTGGAGTACACGACCATCGTCGCGTCCCCGGCCTCCGACCCGGCCGGCTTCAAGTACCTGGCTCCGTACGCCGGCTCGGCCATCGGCCAGCACTGGATGTACGGCGGCAAGCACGTCCTGGTGATCTTCGACGACCTGTCCAAGCAGGCCGAGGCGTACCGCGCCGTTTCCCTGCTGCTTCGCCGCCCGCCGGGACGCGAGGCCTACCCGGGCGACGTCTTCTACCTGCACTCCCGCCTGCTGGAGCGTTGCGCGAAGCTCTCCGACGAGCTCGGCGCGGGATCGATGACCGGCCTGCCGATCATCGAGACCAAGGCGAACGACGTCTCGGCGTACATCCCGACCAACGTCATCTCCATCACCGACGGACAGATCTTCCTCCAGTCGGACCTCTTCAACGCCAACCAGCGTCCCGCGGTCGACGTGGGCATCTCGGTGTCCCGCGTCGGCGGCGCCGCGCAGGTCAAGTCCATGAAGAAGGTTTCCGGCACGCTGAAGCTCGAGCTCGCCCAGTACCGCGACATGCAGGCATTCGCCATGTTCGCCTCGGACCTGGACGCCGCGTCGAAGCAGCAGCTGACCCGCGGTGCCCGTCTCATGGAGCTGCTCAAGCAGGGCCAGTACTCGCCCTTCCCGGTCGAGGACCAGGTCGTGTCCGTCTGGGCCGGCACGAACGGCTACCTGGACGACGTCCCGGTGGAGGACGTCCGCCGCTTCGAGGCCGATTTCCTGGCCCACTTGCGTCACCGCACCGACATCCTCACGACGTTGGCGGAGACGAACAAGATGGAGGACTCCACCGTGGAAGCGCTGAAGTCCACCATCGTCGAGTTCAAGAAGGGCTTCTTCGGGGAGGGCGACAACTATCTGGTCGGCGCCGGCCACGAGGAGTACTCCGCCTTGGACGAAGAGTCCGTCGACCAGGAAAAGATCGTCAAGCAGAAGCGCTGACACCATCCGTGACACGGTACCGGCCGCACGCCGGCCGGTACCGCGGTCAAGGATAAGGAAAGGAAAAACATGGGAGCCCAGATCCGGGTCTACCGCCAGAAGATCGCCTCGACGTCGTCGATGGGCAAGATCTTCAAGGCGATGGAACTGATCGCTACTTCCCGCATCGGCAAGGCGCGTAGCCGCGTCGCGGCGTCGCTGCCCTACGCCAATGCGATTACCCGTGCCGTTTCTGCCGTCGCGTCGCAGTCCGAGGTCGACCACCCGCTCACCACCGAGCCGGAGCAGGTTCGCCGCTCCGCGGTGCTGATCATGACCTCCGACCGCGGCCTCGCCGGTTCCTACTCCGCCAGCGTGATGAAGCAGGCCGAGTCCTTGGCCGAACTTCTGCGCGAAGAGGGCAAGGAAGTGAAGTCCTACCTGGTCGGCCGCAAGGCGCAGGCGTACTTCGATTTCCGCGGCCGGGAGTACACGAAGGTGTGGACCGGTGGCACGGACGCCCCGGAGTTCGCGACCGCGCGGGATATCGGCGCGACGCTCCTGGAGGATTTCGGCACCGCCTTCGAAGAGGGCGGCGTGGACGAGATCCACGTGGTGTACACCCAGTTCAAGTCCATGGTTGTGCAGGTTCCCACCGTTGTCCGTCTGCTCCCGCTCGAGGTGGTGGAGGAGGAGGTCGCTTCGGAGACCGATCTGCTGCCGCTCTACGAGTACGAGCCGGAACCGGAACAGGTCCTGGACGCGTTGCTTCCGCGCTACATCGAGTCCCGCATCTTCGCGGGCCTGCTGCAGGCGGCCGCTTCGGAGCTCGCGGCACGCCAGCGGGCTATGAAGTCCGCGGGCGACAACGCGAGCGACCTGATCAAGAAGTACACGCGACTGCGGAACAACGCCCGCCAGGCGGAGATCACGCAGGAGCTGACCGAGATCGTCGGCGGTGCGGACGCGCTCAGCGCGTCCTAGCCCACCGAGCACAACCAAACCCCCCCGCTAGACAGACAAGCGAAGTGAGAGAGATGACTGCCCAACTTAACGAGCAGGGAACCGCTGCCGCAGCGTCCGGTGCCACCGGCCGCATTGCGCGCGTCATCGGTCCGGTCGTCGACGTCGAATTTCCGGCCGATGCCCTCCCCGCCATCTACAACGCCCTGACCACCGAAGTCACGCTGAACGGCGAGACCCGGGTCATCACCTTCGAGACCAGCCAGCACCTCGGCGACAACCTCGTGCGCGCCATCTCCCTGCAGGCGACCGACGGCCTGGTCCGCGGCACCACCGTGGTGGACACCGGTTCCGCGATCACCGTGCCCGTCGGCGACGGCGTCAAGGGGCACATCTTCAACGTCCTGGGCGAGCCCCTGGACGTCCCGGCCTCGGAGCTCCAGGTGTCCGAGCGCTGGCCGATCCACCGCAAGCCCCCGGCCTTCGCGACCCTCGAGGGCTCGACGGAGATGCTGGAGACCGGGATCAAGTCGATCGACCTCCTCACCCCGTACATCAAGGGCGGAAAGATCGGCCTGTTCGGCGGCGCCGGCGTCGGCAAGACCGTGCTGATCCAGGAAATGATCACCCGCGTGGCGCGGAACTTCGGCGGCACCTCCGTGTTCGCCGGCGTCGGCGAGCGTACCCGCGAGGGCAACGACCTCTGGGTCGAGATGGAGGAGTCCGGCGTCCTCAAGGACACCGCCCTGGTGTTCGGCCAGATGGACGAGCCGCCGGGAACGCGCCTTCGCGTGGCGCTGTCGGCGCTGACCATGGCGGAGTACTTCCGCGATGTCCAGAACCAGGACGTGCTGCTCTTCATCGACAACATCTTCCGCTTCACCCAGGCCGGTTCCGAGGTCTCCACGCTGCTGGGCCGCATGCCCTCCGCCGTGGGCTACCAGCCGAACCTCGCCGACGAGATGGGTGTGCTCCAGGAGCGCATCACCTCCACGAAGGGCCACTCGATCACCTCGATGCAGGCGATCTACGTCCCGGCCGACGACTACACCGACCCGGCGCCGGCGACCACGTTCGCGCACCTGGACGCGACCACGGAGCTCTCCCGTGAAATCGCCTCCCGCGGTCTGTACCCGGCGATCGATCCGCTGACGTCCACGTCGCGCATCCTGGATCCGCAGTACATCGGCCGCGACCACTACGACGTGGCCGTGCGCGTCAAGCAGATCCTCCAGAAGAACAAGGAGCTGCAGGACATCATCGCGATCCTGGGCGTCGACGAGCTCTCGGAAGAGGACAAGATCGTCGTCTCCCGCGCGCGCCGCATCCAGCAGTTCCTGTCGCAGAACACCTACACGGCGAAGCAGTTCACCGGCGTCGAGGGCTCCACCGTGGCGATCAAGGACACCGTCGAGGGCTTCAAGGCCATCGCCGACGGCGAGCTGGACCACATCGCGGAGCAGGCCTTCTTCAACGTCGGCGGGCTTGACGATGTCGAGCGCCAGTGGGCCAAGATCCAGGAACAGACCAAGTAGCCATGGCCGAACTCGAAGTCGAAATCGTCGCGGCCGACCACTTCGTGTGGTCCGGCGCGGCCACCATGGTGAAGGCGCGGACCAGCGACGGCGAGATCGGCGTGCTGCCGGGCCACAGCCCGGTACTCGCCATCCTGGCGGAGGGACAGCTGGAGATCCTGCCGGTGCAGGGTTCGCGGATCACGGTCCAGGCCGACGGCGGGTTCTTCTCCGTCGACAAGGACCGGGTCGTGATCGTTGCGGACAATGCCCAGCTGGAGGATTCCGCCGCGGCGGGAAACCGATAGTCCTGCCTTGAACGACGTCGGCATGTCCTTTGTCATCCTGGCCGCGGCCCTGCTGCTGGTCCTGATGACGCTGGGTGCCATGGCGTTGCGCCGCCACCAGCTGCGGCGCGCACTCGGCACCTTCGACGCCTCCATCTCCACCGTCTCCGGACGGTGGACGATGGGGGTTTGTCGTTATGCGGAGGCGGACCTTGAGTTCCTCCGCCTGTTCTCGGTCTCGCCGGTGCCGGCGCGGCGTTTCCTGCGCAGCTCGCTCGAGCTTCGGGGGTGGCGCGAGCCCGGCGAGGCCGAGATCTCGCGCGTGCAGCCCGGCAGCGTCGTCGTCTCCCTGCTGTACGGGGACGAGGAGTTGCTGCTGGCCATGGACTACGGTTCCTACACGGGGCTCAGTTCGTGGATCGAGGCGGGCCCCGTCGTCGGCGTGGGCACCTGGCGGTAGGCCGGCCGCGCCGGATCCCGGTCGGGGGCGCATGTCCGCCGGCGCGACAAAGGGGCGCATCCCTCGGGATGCGCCCCTTGCCGTGCGGTGGCCGACGGCCTGGCGGCCGGGTGTGTTCCTAGAGGCCGGTGACGCCGGTGGCCTGCGGGCCCTTGGCGCCCTGGCCGATTTCGAACTCGACCCGCTGGTTCTCCTCGAGGGTGCGGAAGCCGTTGGTCTGGATTTCCGAGTAGTGAACAAAAACGTCGCCTTCGGATCCGTCGGGGGTGATGAACCCGAATCCCTTTTCGGCGTTGAACCACTTCACGGTGCCCTGGGCCATGTGTTTCTCCTACGGTAAAGATGTTTACGTCCGCTGCCCATCGCAGCGGCCGGGCGGTACCGAAGCGGAAGCGCGCCGGTCCGAGGGACCGCCGGAGCTCCACGCCCGCAACCTGCTTTGCGGGCATGACAAACACCAACACAAAGACTGCGTCAAGCATCACACACGCGTCGCCGCAGATCAACGACTCGGCCGCGGTGTTTTCGGCGGTGAACGCCTTTCCGGAGATTGTCGGCACGTGCGACCGTACCCGGGTGCGCGCAGGTCAGACCGGGGTCGGGTCAGTCCCGGGTTGGCTCAGGAGTCGTCCCTGCCGATACACGGCGAGGAGACGGCAGTCCGCGTCGACGACCACGACGTCGGCGCGGAAACCAAGGTGCAGGGATCCCACCTCGTCGGCCAGTCCCAGCACGGCGGCCGGGACGGCGGTGGCGCTGGTGACCGCGTCCTCCCACGGGACGCCGGAGGCCACGGTGGTCCGGACGACGTCCAGCAGGGTCGAGGTTCCTCCGGCCAACACGCCTCCGGAGGCGAGGCGGGCCACCCCCGACTGCACGTCGACCCGCGCGCCGCCCAGGCTGTAGCTGCCGTCGGGGAGGCCTGTGGCCTGCATCGAGTCCGTAACCAGTGCCACGGACTCGGCCCCGACCAGGGAGAACACCATGCGGACCGTGTCCGGGCTCAGGTGCGTGCCGTCGCCGATGAGTTCGAGCACGGCCCGGCCCTCCGAGGCCGCCTCGAGGCAGGCGGCCACGGGGCCGGGGGAGCGGTGGTGCAGCCCGGGCATGGCGTTGAAGAGGTGGGTGACGATGGGCCGCTCGGTGTAGCCGTCGAAGCCGGCCGAGGCCAGTTCCTCCGCCGCGAGCCGCAGGGAGGCCGCCGTCTGCGCGGCGTCGGCGTCGGTGTGCCCGATCGAGGGCACCACGCCGTGCGAGGCGAGCTGCTCGACGAGGGCGTCGGACCCCTCGAGCTCGGGCGCGTAGGTCATGGTGCGGAGCTGGCCGCGGGCCGCGCCCACGAGTTCGTCGACGAAGTCGGGATCGGGCTCGGCCAGCTCGGCCGCCAGTTGCGCGCCGCAGCGCGCGGGCGACAGGAACGGGCCCTCCGCATGGATGCCGGCGATGAGCCCGTCCTCGGCGAAGCCCGCCAGCCTCTCGGCCGCCGCGAGCATCTCGTCGTAGGGGGCCGCCACGATGCTGGCGAGCAAGGTGGTCGTCCCGGCGCGGTGCAGGAAGTCGACGGCCCCGGCGACCGCGTCGGTGTCGCTGCCCGGGAAGTCGCCGCCGAACGCGCCGTGGCAATGCAGGTCGACGAGCCCCGGCAGGAGCACCGCGTCGGCGGGCGCGTCCACCCGCGCGTACGTGCCGAAATCCGCGGTGCGCTCGAATTCCGCGGCCGGGCCCGCGAAGGATATCCGGTCGCCCTCGAAGGCGACCGCCGCGTCCTCGACGGTGCGTCCGTCGCTGACGGCGCGTCCCTTGATCCACAGGCGGGCGGTGCCCTGGTCCGAAGTCATGGCTCCATCATAGGGGGCCGCCGTCCGGAGGCCCCGGGGTCAGAAGAGCCGTGCGGCGCTGTCGTCCACCCCGCGCATGGCGTCGTAGTCGAGCGTGAGGCATTGGATGCCGCGGTCGGTGGCCAGCGTCCGCGCCTGGGGCTTGATCTGCTGGGCGGCGAAGACGCCGCGGACCGGGGCCAGGCGGGGGTCGCGGTTCATCAGCTCGAGATAGCGCGTGAGCTGCTCGACGCCGTCGATGTCCCCGCGCCTCTTGAGTTCGATCGCGACCGTCGCGCCCTGCGGGTCGCGCGCCAGGATGTCCACGGGGCCGATGGCCGTCATGTACTCGCGCCGCACGAGGGTGAAGCCGTCGCCCAGAAGGTCGATCTGGTCCGCGAGGAGCCGCTGCAGGTCGGCCTCGACGCCGTCCTTGATCAGTCCCGGATCGATGCCGAGCTCGTGGCTGGAGTCGTGGAGCGTCTCGTGGATGCGGATCACCAGACGGTCGTCGCTCTTGGCGTGCTGCACGTGCCACACGTCCTTCGCTCCCGCCTGGGCCTCGTCCTCGTCGGCCGGGAGCACGCGGAGGGTCGCCGGCGGACTCATCCAGTTCAGCGGCTTGTACGACCCGCCGTCGGAATGGATGAGGACGGAGCCGTCGGCCTTCACCAGCAGCAGCCGGGTGGCCAGCGGGAGGTGGGCACGCAGGCGCCCCTCGTAGTCGACCGAGCACTTCGCAATCACTAAACGCACACCGAGCACTCTACCGGGTGGCGCCGGGCACGCGGGCGGGGTGGTCGGCGGTGGGGCAGAATGTAGGCATGCCCCGCTCCAACCGTCCGCGCCGCCCCGCGAGCCCCGCCCCGGGCGGGAATCGGGGCCGGGGGCCGGAGCCGCGGGACGGCGAGGCGCCGTGGGAGCGCACCCGCTATGGGGTCCCGGAACTGCAGGAGGCGCCCGACGGGCAGTGGCATGTGCGCAGGATCTCGCCGCTGCGCGCGGAGAAAAGCTATACCTGTCCCGGCTGCCGCCGGACGATCGCGCCGGGGGTGGAACACGTGGTGGCGTGGCGTGCGGACCACTGGCTGGGGGAGGAGAAGTCCGCCGCGGAGCGGCGCCACTGGCACACCCACTGCTGGCGGACGCGCAGCCACCACTACCGCTGAGCGGTCGATGGCCGGTCCCGGCGACACCGGTTCTTGGCGGCGTCCGGTCCCTGCGGCCTGGGGTTTGGCGACGTTGGGTTTGGCGACACCGGGTCCCGACTCCGGCGGATTGCGGCTACAGCCGGTCCTGGCGGGCGATCAGGACCTCGCGGAGCAGGAGCATGGCGGCGGCCGCCAGCGGGATCGCCATGAGGGCGCCCGCGATGCCCATCAGCGCGCCGCCGGCGATGACGGCGATCACTGCGACCGCGCCGGGCACCGCCACCGCCTTCTGCATCACGTGGGGCGAGATGAAGTAGGCCTCGAGCTGCAGGTAGGCGAAGTAGAATCCCGCGTACACCGCGGCCGTCTCCCAGCCCACGGTCAGCGCGACCAGTGAGACCAGGATGCCGGCGATGACGGCGCCCACCAGCGGAACGAAGGCGAGCATCGCGACGACGAGGCTCAGCAGCAGGCTGAAGGGCACCCCGACGGCCGTCATCAGCACGAACGCGTAGAGCGCGTTGAGCCCCGCGACAAAGGCCTGGCCCATGACGTAGTTGCCCACGCTGTTCGTGATCTGTTCCGTCAGGGCCTGGACCTTGGGCCGGTTGGACCGCGGCGCCAGCCGGTAGGACCACGCCTTGAGGGCCGGCAGCGAGGCCAAGAAGTACACGGCCAGCACGAGGACGGTCAGCGTGCCGAACATGCCCTGGAGGATCACCGTCCCCACGCCCAGGACGCCGCCGAACACGCCGCCCACGGCGCCGGAGTCGGCGAAGAACCGGTTGACCTCCTCCGTCACCCGGTCCCGGACCTGGAACTGGTTGTCCACGGTGCGGAAGACGTCCGAATTCAGGAAGTCGTCGACGAAGCCCGGCGCGCTCCCGACGAATTGGGCCGTCTGGGCGACGATCGTGGGAATCAACACGCCGAAGACGCCGGCGAAGACGGCGGCCAGCATCAGCATCGCGATGAGGACGCCCACCGGGCGGGGCAGGCCCCGCTTCTCCACCCAGCGCACGACGGGGTCGAGGCCCAGCGCGATGAACAGCGCGATCGCGATCCAGACCACCAGTTGACCCACGTTGGTGAGGATGAAGTACCCCAGCAGTGCGAGGCCCACGCCGACGGTCCCCATGAAGCCGACCTGGATCGGGTGTCGGTACACGCGGGCGGCCAGCGCGGAGCTCTCGACCGCGTCGTCCGGCTCGGGGGGAACGTCGTAGCGTGACTTGCGGTCCGTCAGCACCAGGGCGGCGACCAGCCGCTCCCACAGGGTCGGCGATCCGTTCGCCGTCCCGGCGGACGCGGCGCCGGGCGAGCCGGCCGCCGGCGCGTCCGCGGGGTCCTCCACGCCGGGTTGTCCCGGACCGGCGCCGACGTCCTCCCCGGAGTGTGCGGTGGACGGCGGCGTGCCCCCGGTTTCGGGACCGGCGCCGCCGGACGCTCCGGGAGCCGGCTCGGCCACCGGTCCCGCCGACGCGTCGTGCCCCGTCGCCGCCGGGCCTCGGCCGGCGTCGGATCCTGCGCGTTCGCTGTCCCTTTTCACAGGTCGAGCGTACCCTCAGTCCCCGGACCGGAGACCCCCGACGCGACCGGTGCCCCGGGTCTGCATCTGCGGAGAACGTGTGCCCGGACACAGCCCGGAACACCGGCGGTGACCAATTCGTTATCATTGGAGTGTGGCCCGTGGACCCTCCCTGTCCGCGCGGCGCGTCGAGGCCGTTGAACGACCCCTTCCGTTAGGTGATGTGTAGTGCGAAAAGTATTAGCTGTGTTGGCGATCCTGCTGGGCGCCGCAGCCCTGGTGACGGGCATTGGCCAGCAGACGTTCTGGGCACCGCCCGCGACACTGACCGCGACGGTGCCCGCGCCGCTCGAGGACGCGCCGGTGACCGTGATCGAGCCGGGCATCTCCGCGGTGCACGGCGACCCGGTCGAGGTCACCATCAGGGGCGACGGCGAGTTCGTCGCGGCGCTGGGCCGCAGCGCCGACGTCGACGCCTGGGTCGGCGAGGCCGCGCACAACACCGTCTCCTCCGTCGACGCGGAGAACCAGGTGCTGGTCGCCGAGCACACGGACGGCGAGGCCACCGTGCCCGATCCCGGGCAATCGGATCTGTGGGTCGCCACCGAGACCTTCGAGGGCCAGCTGGAACACCAGTGGACCGAGCCCGCCGATGGGCAATGGTCGCTGCTCCTCGCCGCCGACGGGACCGAGGCCGCCCCCACCGACATCACCGTGACGTGGCCGAACGACGCCGGGACGCCGTTCGCGGTGCCGCTTGTCATCGGCGGTTCCCTGCTTCTGGTGCTGGGCCTCGTGCTGGCGGCGCTGGCCGCACGCGGCGGCCGTGGCCGCGGCCACGGCCACGGAACGTCCGCGCCGGTCGGACCCGAAACGGCCGGGGCGCCGACGGCCGCCGCCGGTCCGCACAACGCCGCCGGTCCGCACAGCGCCGCCGGTCCGAACGACGGTCCCGCGACGCAGGCGGCGCCCGTGTCCGCCTCCACGCCGCACGGCCGACGCGGGGAGTCGGGGGGCGCCTCCGGCGCCACCGTCCTGCGCGGCGCCGCGGTGGCCGTCGCCGCCGCCCTCATCCTGTCCCCGGCACTTTCCGCGTCGGCGAGCACCGGACCCTCGCCCAGCGGCTCCGCGGAGCCCGCGCCGGCCGCCGAGCCCGGGGACCGGTCCTCGGACGTCCACGCCGTCCTGCTCGACGTGCAGCTCGAGGGCATCCTGGACTCCATCGCGGAGACCGTCGCCGACGGCGACGCGGCCAAGGACGCCAAGAAGCTGCAGTCCCGGGTCGGCGGCCGCGCGCTGGAGCTGCGCGAGACCAACTACGGCCAGCGCGCCGACGGCATCAAGGTGGCGGCCCCGGCGGCCGTCGGCGCCGGCCCGGTGCTCTCCGCGGCCGTGACGACGACGACCGACTGGCCCCGCACGGTGACGGTCGTCACGAAGGCGGAGAAGGCCACGGTCCCGCAGGTGCTGGTCCTCAAGCAGCAGAGCCCCCGCTCGAACTACAAGCTCGTCTCCAGCGTCTCGATGCTGCCCGGCTCGGAGTTCCCGGGGATCGCGGTGGGCGACCCCTCGGTGACGACCGCGACGCCGCACGCCAAGGGCCTCGTGACCTCGCCGGCCTCGGCGGCGGCGCGGCTGGGGGAGGTCCTGACCAAGCCCGGGTCCGACCACAGCGACCTCTTCGCCGACAGCGTCTTCATCAAGGCCACGCACGAGGGGCAGAGCGAGGTCCAGAAGTCCAACAAGGACGCGGACATCTGGTACTCGCGACGGGTCGACGACAAGCGCACGACCGCGATGCGGACGCCCGACGGCGGCGCGATCGTCACGGCGTACTACGTCAGCACGATGAGCGCCGAGCCCAAGCAGAAGGGCGGCACCGTGCGCCTGGACAGCGTGAGCGCGAAGCTTGCCGGCGCGTCCACCACCAAGGAGCAGGCCTCCCTTTCCTACGGCGAGTCGGTCGTGTTCTACATCCCCGCGGCGGGTGGCAAGGACAAGATCCGGCTCGTGGCCGGGGACGTCGCGCTGCTGTCCGCCAAGGTGGCCGGCTAGCAAGAAACGCCGCGGACCGGACCCTCGGCCGCCACGCGCCGCTTTCGGCGCGTGGCGGCCGTTTTGCATAAGGTAGAGACCATGACCAGCACAGACGAAACAGGGGCGGCCTCCTCGCGCGGCGCCTTCGACCTCTCCTCGCTCGCCGGCGGCCCCGCGGCCGCCTCCGCCGACGGGGCTGCGCCGTCCGGGACTCCGGGAACCGCCGGAGCCGGATCCCCGGCACCGGCCGCCACGGGCGACACCTGGGTCCGGTCGGTCACCCAGCAGGAGTTCCCCGAGCTGATCCAGCTCTCCAACCGCGTTCCCGTCGTCGTCTCGCTCGGCAGCGGCGGCGTCCCGGCCTCGGCCCAGCTCGACGCGGCCATCGGCCGGGCCGTGGACGGCTACGCCGGACGCCTGGTCCTCGCGACGGTGGACACCGACCGCGAACAGGCCATCGCGCAGGCCTTCCGCATCCAGCAGGTCCCGGCGGTCGTGGCGTTGCTCAACGGCCAGCCCGTGCCGATGTTCCAGGGGGCCATGGCCGAGGACCAGCTCCGGTCGCTCCTGGACGAGCTCCTCCAGCTGGGCGTGCAGCACGGCGTCGCGGGCACCGTGCCACCGTTCGGCGGGGCGCCGGAGGAGGCCCCCGTGCCGCCCCTCCACCAGGAGGCGATGGACGCGATCGACGCCGGCGACTTCGACGGCGCCGCGGCCGCCTACCGCAAGGCCCTGGCGGAGAAGCCCAACGACCACGACGCGGCCACCGGGCTGGCGCACGTCGAGCTGCTCCGCCGCACCACGGGAGCGGACCTGGAGGCGGTCCGGCGGTCCGCAGCGGAGAACCCCGATTCCGTGGATGACCAGCTGGCCGTCGCGGACCTGGATCTCACCGGCGGGCACGTCGAGGACGCGTTCGCGCGGCTCGTCGCGCTGATCGGCCGAACCGGCGGCGACGACCGGGAGACGGCCCGCGCGCGCCTCGTCGAGCTGTACTCGGTCGTCGGCAACCAGGACCCGCGGGTCGCCGCGTCGCGCCAAGCCCTGGCGCGCGTGCTCTTCTAACGGGGGAGCCCGGGCCGGGCCGGGCGGCCGACGGGCGGCAGCGACGGCGGATCCGGGGCCCGCCGCCGTGGGTCAGCGGAGGACCGCCAGCCGTGGTTCCGTCGTCCGCAGGGATGACGCGCCCGGGCCCCCCGGCCGGGGCGCGGCCCGGGATTCGTCCCGAGGGATGATGCCAGCGTGCGCCCGCCGCTGCTAGGTTCGGCGTATGACTTCCGCACACACCGCCGGCCCGGCGCCGGCCATCGCCATCCGCGGGCTGGGCAAGCGTTTCGGCGAGAAGGCAGCCGTCAACGGGATCAGCCTCGACGTCCCGGCCGGCTCCTTCTACGGCCTCGTGGGACCCAACGGCGCGGGCAAGACCACCGCCCTGTCCATGGCCACCGGGATGCTGCGGCCGGACGCCGGACAGGTCTGGATCCACGGACGCGACGTCTGGAAGGACACGCTGGGCGCCAAGTCGCTGCTCGGCGTCCTGGCCGACGGCGTCCGGCTCTTCGACCGGCTCACCGGACGCCAGCTCGTGACCTACGCCGGACTGCTGCGCGGAATGGACACCGCCACCGTGCAGGAGCGCACCGACGACCTGCTCCGCGTGCTCGATCTCGAGGACGCGGCGTCGAAGCTCGTGGTCGACTACTCGGCCGGCATGACGAAGAAGATCGCCCTCGCCACCGCCCTGATCCACTCTCCCCGCGTCCTGGTGCTGGACGAGCCGTTCGAGGCCGTGGACCCGGTGTCCGCGGCAAACATCCGCGACATCCTGACCGACTACGTCGGCCACGGCGGGACCGTCGTCGTCTCCAGCCACGTCATGGATCTGGTCCAGCGCATGTGCACCCACGTCGCGGTCATCGCCCAGGGCAACCTGCTGGCGTCCGGGACGGTCGAGGAGGTCCGCGCGGGGTCCAGCCTCGAGGACAGGTTCGTCGAGCTCGTCGGCGGCCGCGGCACCAGTCAGGGGCTCTCGTGGTTGCACACCTCCTGAGGCTCAAGGCGCGGCTGCTGGCCAACGGCTTCCGCCGCAGTCCGTGGCAGCTCGTCGGCGTGATCATCGGCGGCCTGTACGGGCTCTTCGTGACCGCCATGCTGCTCGTCGGTCTCTTTTTCCTCGGCGGGCAGGGGGCGGACACCATCGGCACGGCCCTGGTGCTGGCCGTCTCGGCCACCGTGCTGGGCTGGGCCCTCATCCCGGTCGTCTTCACCGGTGTGGACCTCACGCTGGACCCCGCGCGGTTCACCACGTTCACCATCCCCCCGCGCCAACTCGTCACCGGCCTGCTGCTCAGTGGATTCATCGGCGTACCCGGCGTCGTCACCCTGCTGCTGCTCGCCGGGCAGGGACTGGCCTGGCGGGCCTCGCCCGCGGCGGCCGTCGCGGCCGTCGCCTGCGGCATCCTCGCCGCGGTGCTCTGCCTCGCCGCCGCCCGCCTGACCTCCGCCGCCGCCACTGCGCTGACGGGGAGCAGGCGTTTCCGGGAGAT
This sequence comes from Arthrobacter halodurans, assembly GCF_041877255.1. NCBI lineage: Bacteria > Bacillati > Actinomycetota > Actinomycetes > Micrococcales > Micrococcaceae > Arthrobacter > Arthrobacter halodurans. The sequence goes on along the minus strand of NZ_JBHDLJ010000001.1, from coordinate 283,854 downwards.
CGCCGCGATGCTCCTGATCGTGCCGCTTGTCCTTCTGGGCCCCATCATCAGCAGCGCCACCGCGGGCATCGAGGGTGCCATGGCGTGGCTGCCGACCGCCGCCACGGCTCTGGGCTGGACGCCGCTCGGCTCCTTCGCGGCCGTCCCGGCCGACGTGGCGGCGGGCGCCTGGGCGACGGCGGCCGCCCGGTTCGCGCTCTCGGTGGCCTACCTGGCCGGAGTCCTCTGGCTGTGGAAGGGCTCGCTCCTGCGGGCGCTCGAGACGCCGCCGCGCGAGAGCGGCGGAGGCAAGGGCGCCGAGGGCATCGGGGCGCTGCGCTTTTTCCCCGCGACCCCCTGGGGCGCCGTGGCCGGGCGGGCGCTGATCTATTGGCTGCGCGACCCGCGGTACGCCGTCAGCATCATCGTGGTCCCGCTGCTTCCCGTGCTGGCCGTGTACTGGTCGGCCCAGTCGGGGAACTACTCGTTCCTGCTCTATCTGGCGCCGGTGCTCGCGATCCTGCTGTCCTTCAGCATCTCCGCCGACGTCTCGTACGACAGCACGGCTTTCGCGCTGCACGTCGTGTCGGGCCTGCGTGGCGTCGACGACCGGCTGGGGAGGGTCGTCGCCTGCGCCGTGATCTCCGTCCCCGTGGTGCTGGTGGCCGCGGTCCTCCCGCCCCTGCTGCTCGGACAGACGGAAATGCTGCCCGCCGTGCTCGGTGTGTCGGTCGGGGCGCTGCTGAGCGGCTTCGGCGTGTCGTCGGTCGCCTCCGCGCGTTTCACCTACGCCGTGCCGCAGCCGGGTGACAGCCCCTTCAAGACGCCCCCCGGCGCCGGAGTGCGGATGATGGTGGTGCAGGTGGCGACGATGCTGGTCATGACGGTCCTGCTGCTGCCGGCGGGCGCGCTGCTGGTGGCCCAGCTGGTCACGGGCGACGCGGTGTACGGCTGGTGGGCGCTCGCCGTGGGACCGCTCGTGGGCGCCGTGCTGTTCGGCATCGGACTCAGGCTCGGCGGCCGCTGGTGGGACGCCCGCCTGCCCGAGCTCATGCAGGCGACCGTCCTGAATCGCTAGACCGCGTCGGCGGGCCACGCCCGGGGCCGCCCGGAACCGGCGCCGGCCGTCCGTGGTTCGGCGTCGTGTCCCCCGCGTGGTCCCACGCGTCGTGGGGGAGCTCGCGCTGGGCGCCGACGGGGCCGCCGACGGTTGGTAGACTGGGACGCATGAGCTTGCCTGCAGACCCCTTCGAGAACGATCCCCGCGACCCCCGCACCGGGGGAGGCACCGCGACCATCGAACGCGAGGAGCAGCTCCAGGAGGTCGAGCCGGGGGACCGCGAGCGCTTCGCGCACTATGTCCGCAAGGAAAAGATCATGGAGTCCGCCCTCACCGGCGAGCCGGTGATCGCGCTTTGCGGCAAGGTGTGGACGCCGGGCCGCGATCCGCAGAAGTTCCCGGTGTGCCCCGAGTGCAAGGAAATCTACGAGGGCATCCGTCCCGGCGGGGACGACAAGAAGTAGTTCCGCCCGCCCGGCGTATCCCGTCGGCGGCCGGTTCCGCGCGCCCGCGTCCGGCGCGCGCGGACGGACGATCGAAGCAGCGGCAGGGCCGGCGGCCCGCCATGACACACGCCATCGAGCGTTCCAAGGAGGTTGGCCGTGGACGACGCCCTGTTCCATCTGGGTGAGGACATGCCGCCCGCGTACCCGGAGCGCGCCGCCTGGGGCACGGCCCCGAAGCTCCGCCAGTGGCAGACCGAGGCGCTGGAGTCCTACTTCGCCAAGGGCCCGCGGGACTTCCTGGCCGTCGCGACCCCGGGTGCCGGCAAGACGACGTTCGCGCTGCGCGTTGCCGCGATGCTGGTGGACGCCGGCACGGTCAACCGGATCACCGTCGTGGCGCCCACCGACCACCTCAAGAGGCAGTGGGCGGACGCCGCCGCACGCATCGGACTCTCGATCGACCCCAACTTCAGGAACGCCGATGGCCGCCACGGGTCCGGCTACATCGGCGTTGCCGTCACGTACGCCCAGGTCGCAAGCAAGCCGCTGCTGCACCGGGCCAAGACGGAAGCCGCGCGCACGTTGGTCATCCTCGACGAGATCCACCACGGCGGCGACGCGCTGAGCTGGGGCGACGGCATCCGCGAGGCGTTCGAACCGGCCACCCGCCGGCTCGCCCTGACCGGTACGCCGTTCCGGTCGGACACCGCGCCGATCCCCTTCGTCGAATACGCGGAGGGCAAGGACGGGATCCGGCGCTCCAAGGCGGACTACGTCTACGGCTACGGCGACGCCCTCAAGGACAGCGTGGTCCGTCCGGTGATCTTCATGGCGTACTCGGGCCAGATGCGGTGGCGGACCTCCGCGGGCGAGGAGATGGAGGCCCAGCTCGGCGAGGGTTTCGCCAAGGACATCACCGCGCACGCCTGGCGCACCGCCCTGAATCCGCAGGGGGAGTGGATCCCGTCGGTGCTGGCCACCGCCGACCGTCGGCTGACCGAGGTTCGGAGGACGATCCCGGACGCGGGCGCGCTCGTGATCGCGACCGACCACGAGGACGCCCGGGCGTACGCGGCCCAACTGAAGCGCATCACGGGCGAGCCGGTCACGACGATCCTCTCCGACGACGCGAAGGCCTCGTCCAAGATCGAGGAGTTCTCCGCCGGGGACGCGCGGTGGATGGTCGCGGTGCGCATGGTGTCCGAGGGTGTCGACGTCCCCCGCCTGGCGGTCGGGGTCTACGCGACGTCCACGTCCACTCCGCTGTTCTTCGCCCAAGCCGTCGGCCGCTTCGTGCGCTCGCGCAAGCGCGGCGAGGTCGCGTCCGTCTTCCTGCCCTCGGTGCCGATCCTCATGGAGCTCGCGAACCAGATGGAGGTGGAGCGCGACCACGCGCTGGACCGCCCCGAGAAGCACGTGGAGGACCCCGACTTCGTTCCCGAGGAGGCCCTCATGGACGAGGCCAACCGGGAGGACAAGGCGTCGGACGCGCTGACCAAACAGAAGTTCGAGGCCCTCCACTCGCAGGCCGCCTTCGACCGCGTGCTCTACGACGGCGGCGAGTTCGGCACCGGTGGATCCATGGGGTCGGAGGAGGAACAGGACTTCCTGGGCATTCCCGGCCTCCTGGACGCCGACCAGGTGGGCATGCTCCTGCGGCAGCGCCAGCAGGAGCACGCGACGCGCCGCGGGCGCAAGTCCGCCGTGCAGGGGGACGGGACCTTGCCTCCGGTCGTGGACCACCGGCGGCTGATGGACCTGCGCAGCGAGCTCTCCAAGAATGTCTCGGCCTGGTCCGCGCGCACCGGAACGCCGCACGGGGTCATCCACACCAAGCTGCGCGAGGTCTGCGGCGGCCCGGCCGTGGCCCAGGCGAGCGCCGATCAGCTGACGAAGAGGCTCACCAAGCTGCAGGACTGGTTCGTCGGCCGCAGGTAGCGCGGAGCGCACGTGATCCGTTTCCGGCCCGGACCCGTTCCGGCCCGGAACCCGTCGGCATCGCGGTCCGTGCACTTCTCGGCGCCGGCGCCGCATAGGCTCCCGTTGTCTAGGCTCCCGTTGTCTAGGCTCCCGTTGTCTAGGCTCCCGCTGTCGGCGCGCCGGTCGGCGGCCCATGCCATCGGCGACCCCGGCCTCGTGGGCGCCCGGGGCTTCGGCTACGCTGTGCGCACCGGGCCGCGGGCGCCCGGACCCGCCCGCCCAGGCCGGCGGAAGCCCCGACGGAGGAGGCCCCGGGATGGAACTGCTGCAGGTGGCCCAGCGCGCGACCGACCTGCCGCGCGCCACGGACTTCTACACCCGGCTGCTCGGCACGGGGCCGGTCGGCCGCTTCGACCCGCCCGGGCTGGTGTTCTTCCGCCTCGGGGGCACCCGGCTGCTCCTGGAGGCGGGAGCCCCGAGCTCCCTGATCTACCTGCGCGTGGACAGCGTCCGCGCCGCGGTGCGGCGGCTGCGGGCCGAGGGTGTCGCCGTCGTCGGCGAGCCGCGGATGATCTTCCGGCACGACGACGACGCGCTCGGCACCGCGGGCACGGCGGAATGGCAGGCGTTCATCCTCGACAGCGAGGGCAACACGGTCGGTCTCGCGAGTCTGGAGGCGCCGGAACCGGAATGACGGGGCCTAATCCGCGTGGATCTGCACACCGGCGCGCCGCAGCTCGTCGAAGACGGCCCGCGCGTTGTCCGGGCTGACGGCGGCGGTCAACGGGGCCAGCACGGCGGTCGTCAGGCCGGCGTCCACCGCGGCGAGCGCCGTGGCGCGCACGCAGTGGTCCGTGGCGATGCCCGCGATCTCGACCTCGTCGATGCCGCGGTCGGCCAGCCAGCGCGCCAGCGGCACACCCGGCGCCCGGTGGGTCGGCCCGGGCTCGGGGGCGTCGTCCGCTTCCGGGGCGGCCAGGCGCCCCTCGAACCCCGAGTAGGCGGCCTCGTAGCGACCCTTCCGGAAGAAGGCGTCGATCCGTCCGGGCGGCAGGGCGGTGGCCAGCGCTGGGTGGAGGTCGGCGCCGGGCGTCCCCGCGACGCAGTGCCTCGGCCAGCTGTCGACGAAGTCGGGTTCGCTGGAGAAGTGGGTGCCCGGGTCGATGTGCCAGTCCTGGGTCGCGACGACGGCGTCGTATTCGCCGGGGTGGTCCCGGACGTGCGCCGCGAGGGCCGCGGCCACCGCCGCGCCGCCGTCGACGGCCAGCGAGCCGCCCTCGCAGAAGTCGTTCTGCACGTCCACGATGATCAGTGCCTTACCCATCATGCCGCCTTCCGGAGCCCCGGGGGCCCCACCGTTGCCTTTTCGATGATGTCCTAGAGCGCCGCCCCGGCCTGCCGCGCCTCGTCCACGAACTCGGTCGGGACGACCGGCTCGCCGCGCTGCAGCCTGCGGGCGACGCCCGGCAGCTCCTGCACGCTGTCGTGGTGGCGTTGGGCTGCGCGCAGCACTCCCTCGTGCCCCGTCCAGCCGGGCAGCAGCTCTCCGCCGTCGACGAACTGGTGCAGCAGGTCGCGGTCGTTGGCGTCCCCGGCGGGGCGCTCGCCCACGCCGACCAGCTCGGCCGTCGCCCGTCCGCGCTCGTTGAGGCGGCGCAGAGCGAACTTGCGCCCCCCGACGCTGGACTTGTTCTTGGCGGCCTTCGCGACGTCGACGAACTCGCCGGCGTCGTTCCGGCGGCTGACGAGCTTGTAGACCATGGAGGCGGTGGGGGCCCCGGAGCCGGTGACCAGCGACGTGCCGACCCCGTAGGCGTCCACGGGCGCCGACTGGAGCGCGGCGATCGCGTACTCGTCGAGGTCGGACGTCACCAGGATGCGGGTGTTGTGGTTGCCGAGGTCGTCCAGCAGCGTCCGGACCCAGCGCGCCTGCTCCACGAGGTCGCCCGAGTCCAGCCGGACGGCGCCCAGTTCCGGGCCGGCGACCTCCACGGCCGTCCGCACGCCCTGTTCGACGTCGTAGGTGTCCACGAGCAGCGTGGTGTCCCGGCCCATGGACGCGACCTGGGCCTCGAAGGCCTCGCGCTCGGAGTCGTGGAGCAAGGTGAAGGAGTGCGCGGCCGTGCCCACGGTCTTCAGGCCGTAGCGCTGTCCCGACTCGAGGTTGGACGTGCTCGAGAACCCGGCGATGACCGCCGCCCGAGCCGCGGCGACCGCCGACTCCTCCTGCGTGCGCCGTGAACCCATCTCGATGCACGGCCGGCTGCCCGCCGCCGCGACCATCCGCGACGCCGCGGAGGCGATGGCCGAGTCGTGGTTGAGTGCGGACAGGATGAAGGTCTCCAGGACGCAGGCCTCCGCGAAGGTGGACTCCACGATGAGGATCGGCGAGCCCGGGAAGTAAAGATCGCCCTCCGCGTAGCCGAAGATGTCGCCGGTGAAGCGGAATCCCTCCAGGTACTCCAGCGTGCGGGAGTCGACGACGCGGTTGCGCTCGAGGAACTCCAGCTGTTCCGCGCCGAAGCGGAAGTGCTCCAACCCCTCGAGAATGCGGCCGGTCCCGGCCACGACGCCGTAGCGGCGGCCGTCGGGCAGGCGGCGGGCGAAGGCCTCGAAGACGGACCGGCGGTGTCCGGCGCCCGAATGCAGCGAGGCCTGCAGCATGGTCAGCTCGTAGTGGTCGGTGAAGAGCGAGGTGGGCTGCTGCCACATGGGAGGGACTCCTCGGTCGGCGGGATCGGCAGGGCGGCGGCTCCCCGCCCTTTCTGCCACTCTAGCCCGGGCGCGCGCGGGTCGGTCGTAGAATGGAGCCATGCCAGTGATCACCGCCCAGACCGAGGTCCTTCCCCGGGCCGAGACCGAGGGACGCGTCGAACTCGATGTCCCGTACGTGCTGATCGTCTGGAACGATCCCGTGAACCTGATGAGCTACGTGAGCTACGTCTTCCGCAGCCACTTCGGCTACAGCGAGGCCAAGGCCGACGCGCTGATGCTGGAGGTCCACCAGAACGGCCACTCCGTCGTTTCCAGCGGAACGCGGGAGAAGATCGAGGCCGACGTGGCCGCGATGCATGCCTTCGGCCTGTGGGCCACCCTCCAGCGCGCCGACGAGTCCTGAGCGTGGCCAAGGCGTTCAAGAGCACCCACCGTGGCCTGACCTGCCACTTGGAGAAGGCGGAGCGGGACCTCCTGCGCAGCCTCTTCGAGGATGTCGTGACCATGCTCGAGCCCGAGCCTCCGGTCTCCGGAGCGGCGGACGAGGACCCGCTGTGGGCGGTGGTCGGGATGGATCCGCGGGCCCACGCCGTCGACTTCGCCGCGCCGACGGACGACGCCGTCCTGCGGCTGCTTCCGGATGCGGTGCGGGACGACGCCGAGGCCTCCCTGGAGTTCCGCCGCCTGACGGAGCGGGGCCTGCGCGAAGCGAAGGTCGGCGCGCTGCGCGCGGCCGCTTTGGCCGTGGAGACCTCGCCCGTGCTGCTCGCCCCCGGGACGGCCCCGAAGTTCGCCGCGGCGCTCAACGACGTCCGGCTGGTCCTCGCGCAGCGCCTCGGGCTCGAGACGGAGGAGGACGCGGCGCGGGTCCACGCCTTCGACGACTGGAGCGCGGCCGAGAACGTCGACGAGTACCTGGCGCTGGTCTACAACTTCGTCACCTGGCTGCAGGAATCGCTGATGCAGGCGCTCAACGAGTCACTGTGACGTGGCCGACACTTCGGTCGCGGACGCCGGGCTCCGGCGCCGCAGGCAGTATTCTCTGATGACCATGACACACCTTCCAGGCCCGCGCTCCTTCGCGGACACGGTGTCCTCCCCGCGAGCATCGTCGCCGCTGGGGATCTTCGACTCCGGCGTCGGCGGCCTCACCGTATCCCGCGCCATCATCGACCAGCTGCCCCACGAGTCCACGCTGTACGTGGGCGACACGGCCAACAGCCCCTACGGGCCACTGCCCATCGCCGAGGTCCGCGCCAACGCGCTGGGCGTGATGGACGAACTGGTGGATTCCGGCGTGAAGCTGCTGGTCATCGCGTGCAACTCGGCCTCCTCGGCGGTGCTGCGCGACGCGCGCGAGCGCTACACCGCCCGGTACGGGATCCCCGTCGTCGAGGTCATCCAGCCGGCCGTGCGCCGCGCGGTCGCGGCCACCCGCAACGGGCGCATCGGGGTCATCGGCACCGCGGCGACCGTGGGCTCCCGGGCCTACGAGGACGCCTTCGCCGCCGCGCCGCACCTCGCCATCTCGTCCGCGGCGTGCCCGCGGTTCGTGGAGTTCGTCGAACGCGGCATCACCACCGGCGACGAGTTGCTCGAGACGGCCGAGCACTATCTCGCGCCGCTCAAGGCCGCCGGGGTCGACACCCTGGTGCTGGGCTGCACTCACTACCCGCTGCTCACGGGCGTCCTCTCCTACGTGATGGGCGACGCGGTCACGCTCGTCTCCAGCGCGGAGGAGACCGCAAAGGACGTCTACGGCGCTCTGCTGCGGCACGGTCTGTCCCGGCCCGACGGCACGGAGCCCACCCACCACTTCGTCGCCACCGGGGACGCGGACTCCTTCGAGGTGCTGGCCCGCCGGTTCCTCGGTCCGGAGGTCCTGGGGGTGGAGCACGTCGACCACGTCTCGGCGCGCTACCCGACGGGCTCCATGGCCCGCATCACCCCGGAGATGATCGCCCGGGCGAACGCCGCCGCGGGGGCGCGGCCATGAAGCTCACGATCGTGGGCTGCAGCGGCTCCTTTCCGGGCCCCGGCTCGCCGGCGTCGTGCTACCTGGTCACCGCGCACGACGGCTTCCGCCCGTGGCGGATTCTGCTGGACCTCGGGAGCGGTTCCCTCGGCGTCCTCCAGCGGTACATGGACCTCAAGGACATCGACGCGATCTTCCTCAGCCACCTCCACCCGGACCACTGCATGGACCTGTGCGGACTGCATGTGGCGGTGCACTGGGACCCGGCGGGCTGGAACCGCGACCGCGTCACCGTCTGGGGACCCGCGGCCACCGCGGACCGGATGGCAACCGCCTACGGGCTCCCGCTGGATCCCGGCATGCACGAGGACTTCGACTTCAACTCCTGGGCGGCCCGCGAGCCCGTGGAACTCGGCCCCTTCACGATCACCGCGGTTCCCGTGCGCCACCCCGTGGAGGAGGCGTACGCGCTCCGCGTCGAGGCCCGCGAACCGCTGGCCGACGGGTCGGTGCGCACCTCCGTGCTGGCCTACTCCGGGGACACCGACACCTGCGACGGCCTGATCGAGGCCGCCGCCGACGCCGACATGTTCCTGTGCGAGGCCGCGTTCGAGGAGGGGCGCGACGACGGGATCGACGGCGTGCACCTCACCGGCAAGCGCGCCGGGGAGATGGCCACCGCGGCCGGCGCACGCCGCCTGCTCCTCACCCACGTCCCGGTGTGGACGGACATCAACACCGTGGTGGACGAGGCCCGCGAGACCTACGGGGGCGGGCTGGCCGTCGCCGTCTCCGGCGTCACCTACGGCGTCTGGTCCGGCGACCGCCTGGGGGAGCCGGCGGATCCGCCCGAGGCCAAGGACCCGACCCGCGCCTGACCCGGGCCCCTCGGCCCCTAGCGTCCAGTGGCCTCCCGCGGCTCGCTGCGCTCGGCGCGGGTCCCTCGGCCCCTAGCGTCCAGTGGCCTCCCGCGGCTCGCTGCGCTCGGCGCGGGTCCCTCGGCCCCTAGACTTGGACGCATGACTGACGCCACCACCGAGTCCACCGTCCTGCGCGCCGACGGGCGCACCCCCGGCCAGCTCCGCCCCATCAGCATCACCCGCGGCTGGTCGACGCAGGCGGAGGGTTCCGCCCTCATCGAGTTCGGCAACACGCGCGTGCTGTGCACCGCGTCCTTCACCGCCGGGGTGCCGCGCTGGCTCAAGGGCGAGGGCAGCGGATGGGTGACCGCCGAGTACGCGATGCTGCCCCGCGCGACCAACACGCGCTCGGACCGCGAGTCCGTCAAGGGCAAGATCGGCGGCCGGACCCACGAGATCTCCCGCCTGATCGGCCGTTCCCTGCGTTCCATCATCGACACCAAGGCGCTCGGCGAGAACACCATCGTCCTGGACTGCGACGTGCTGCAGGCCGACGGCGGGACGCGCACCGCCGCGATCACCGGCGCCTACGTCGCGCTGGCCGAGGCCGTGCGCTGGGCACGCGAGCAGAAGCTCATCAAGCCCAACGCCCGGGTCCTCCGCGACACGGTCGCCGCCGTCAGCGTGGGCATCATCGACGGCGTCCCCATGCTCGACCTGCCCTACGTGGAGGACGTCCGCGCCGAGACCGACATGAACGTCGTCGTCACGGGGTCCGGGAAGTTCGTGGAGGTGCAGGGGACCGCCGAGGGCGCGCCGTTCGACCGGGACGAGCTGGACCGCCTGCTGGACCTCGCGCTCGCCGGCACCGTCGAGCTGTCCCGGATCCAGCGCGAGACGCTGGGGGAGGCGGCGTGACCGCATCCCCGGCGGACGCCCCCGGATCCCGCCCCGTCCTGGTCCTCGCGACCCGCAACGCCGGCAAGCTGCGGGAGCTGCGGGAACTGCTCCGCGACCGCGTCCCCGGGCTCGACGTCGACGCGCAGGTCGTCGACGCCGCCGCGGTCGGCGCCCCCGACGTCCCCGAGACCGGGACCACCTTCGAGGAGAACTCCCTGCTGAAGGCCCGCGCCGTGGCGGAGGCGACCGGCCTGGTCGCCATCGCCGACGATTCGGGGCTCTCCGTCGACGTGCTCGGCGGGGCGCCGGGCATCTTTTCCGCCCGGTGGGCCGGCTCCCACGGGGACGACGCCGCCAACCTGCGTCTGCTGCTGGACCAGCTGGCCGACATCGGCGAGTCCCACCGCGCTGCGGCGTTCGTGTGCGCGGCGGCGCTCGCCGTCCCGGGCGGCGGGGAGCGCGTCGAGATCGGCCGCCTCGCCGGAACCCTGCTGCGCGAGCCGCGCGGCACGGGCGGTTTCGGCTACGATCCGATCCTGCGTCCCGAGGGACTGGAGACCAGTTGCGCGGAGCTCTCGCCGGAGCGGAAGAACGCCATCAGCCACCGCGGGCAGGCCTTCAGATCGCTGCTGCCGCACATCGTCGAGGCGCTGGGCGCCCGGTCCCGCGGCTGAGTCCTTCACCACACCCCCGGGCGCGGTCCGGCCAATCGTCCGCGGACTAAGGCAGACTTGTAGGCGATGAAGACTATGATTGCGCTCCAGACAGCCCTGCAGGACCCGACCCCGTCCTCGGGGGGACTCCTCTCGGACATCGCCGACTGGGCGGTCAACCTCATGGAGACGATCGGCGCCCCCGGCGCGGGACTGGCGATCGCGTTGGAGAACCTGTTCCCGCCGTTGCCGTCTGAAGTCATCCTGCCGCTGGCCGGGTTCACCGCCAGCCGCGGATCCTTCACGCTGGTCGAGGCGCTGTTCTGGACGACGCTCGGTTCCCTGGTGGGCGCCGTCGCGCTGTACTGGATCGGGCGGGCGCTCGGCCGGGAGCGGACGCGCCGGCTGTTCGCCAAGGTGCCGCTGATGGACCTGAACGACGTCGATCGGGTCGAGGCGTGGTTCGACCGCCACGGCGCGAAGGCGGTGTTCTTCGGCCGGATGGTGCCCCTCTTCCGGAGCCTGGTCTCGATTCCCGCGGGCGTCACCGCGATGCCGCAATGGAAGTTCATCGGCCTCACGACCGCCGGCAGCCTCATCTGGAACTCCATCTTCGTGGTCGCCGGCTTCTACCTCGGCGAGAACTGGCACATCGTGGAGGAGTACGCGGGGATCTTCCAGAAGGTGGTGATTGCCGCCGTCGTGCTGTACCTCCTGTACTTCGTCGTCAGCAAGGTCCGCAAGGTGCGGCGGGCGCGCGCCGAGGACGCCGTCGACGGCCCGGCCGCGTAGGGCGGTGCACAGCGAGATGTCCTACGACTTCACCGCCATCGACTTCGAGACGGCGAACGGCTTCCGTGGGTCGGCCTGCAGCATCGGACTCAGCAGGGTCCGCGGAGGGCTGATCGTCGAGGAGGCCTCCTGGCTCATGCGCCCCCCGGCCGGCTATGACCACTTCGATCCGCGGAACGTCCAGATCCACGGCATCACCGCCGACAGGGTCGCCGACGCGCCACGCTTCGGCGAGGTGTTCCCGCGCATCGCGGACTTCGTCGGCAGGGACACGATCGTCGCGCACAACGCCGCCTTCGACCTGGGCGTGATCCGGTCGGCCCTGGAGGTGTCCGAGCTGTCCGGACCGGCCTACGACTACGCATGCACCGTGATCCTGTCCCGGCGCAGCTACCAGCTGGCGTCGTACTCACTGCCGTTCGTCGCCGAGGCGGCGGGCGTGCCGTTGAGGAACCACCACGACGCCGTCGAGGACGCCCGCGCCTGCGCCGGGATCATGATCGACATCGGGAGGATCCACGGCGCCGCCACCGTCGACGGGCTGATGGATGGGCTGGGCGTTCGCGGCGGCCGGGCCGAGGCCTACGCGCCCGGCGACCCGCTGTCCAAGGCGACCTCCGACGCGCGCAACTGGCGCAGCTCGGCCGGCGAGGTCCCGCGGCAGCCGGACTGGGCCGTGTGGCCGCAGGAGGGAGTGGATCCCGCGCCGAACCCGGATGCCGACTCCACCCATCCGCTCTTCGGGCAGAACGTGGTCTTCACCGGCAACCTCGGCATCAGCCGGCAGGAAGCGAAGAACCGGGCCGCCGCGGTCGGCGCGGCCACGGCCAGCCGCGTGACGCGGAAGACCTCCGCGCTGGTCGTGGGCGACGGGTTCACCGCCTCGGACCTGCGGGGCGGCCGCCTGACGTCCAAGGCCAAGCACGTGTTGCGGCTCAGGGACAACGGGGCCAGCATCGAGGTGCTCGCCGAGGGCGAGTTCCTGCAGATGGTCGGCGGCATCTGGCCCGCCGGCAGCTGAGTCCCGGTCCGCCGTTGCGCACCCGGGGCGGACGTCGGGGCGCTCCGGCGCGGCGGCCCGGACGTGCCGCGCGCGCCAAGGGCACGACGGCGGCCTAGCCGAACGTGACGCGGCGCCAGCGCCGCGTCATTTCCCTCATGACCCCCGCCGACGCCGTGCGGGCCTCCCAGTCCTCCGGCAGGGCGGCCGTTCCGTGCGCTGCGGCCACGAGCGCCCCCGCGAAGGCGGCGGCAGCGGGGCGGCCGGCCAGCGGGCGCGTCGCCGCGTCGAACAGGGCCGCCGCGGTCCCCCGTTCCGCAGAGCGGGCGGGACGCTCCCGGAGCAGTTCCCCGGCCGCCGTCACCGCCGACACCGCGGCCCGCAGGGACGCCCATGCTCCGTCCGCGGACCCACCGGAGTGGTCGTCGGCATCCGACGCAGCGTCCGATCCGGCCAAGGCGTCCCGCACCAGGATCGCCGCCCGCGCGGCGGCCGCGGTCGCGTCCGGCGCGCCGTGGGTCAGCGCCGCGGCGTCCGTGGCCAGCTTGGCCGTCGTGGCGCGCGTGACGCGGGGGAGGAGGGCGCACACCGCGGCCCGGGCCAGGACGCCCGGCCCGTCGGCGGCGGGCAGGTGCGGGCGGCCCACGGAGCCCATGTCAGGGTGCGCCAGCCCCGCGAGGTCCTGCGGGTCCGCCGGCGCGATGCCGCGGACCGCCAGCGCGCCGAAGGCCCGGTCGATCCACCGCGGCTGCGGTTCGGGCGCACCCGGGGGGAAGCCGCCCGTCGCCAGGCGGTACCAGCGCAGACCGGCGAGCCACATGCAGGCCGCCTCGTCGGACCCGACCCCGTCGTTGGCCCACTCCAGCGCCTCGAGCAGTCCGTCCATGAGGTACAGCTGCAGGCTGGATCCCCCGTCGGGGGCGTCCGGCGCCGGCGCGCGCCCCGCGGTCGGGGCCACGGCCGTCGCGGCGAGAACGGCGAGCACGCGGTCGGAGAACTCGTCCGCGGTGAGCGGGGTTTCGTCGGTGGAAGTCACCGATCCAGTCTAGTGACGCGGACCGGACCCAACGCGTGGGCGCGAGCCAGTAGCGTGGAGTCATGCGACTGCTACACACCTCAGACTGGCACCTCGGACGGTCCTTCCACGGAGCGGGGCTGCTCGACGCGCAGCGGGGGTTCATTGACGAGCTCGTGCGCACGGTCACCGAGCGCCGGATCGACGTCGTCCTGATCGCCGGCGACGTCTACGACCGCGCGCTGCCCGGTGTCGACGTGGTCGCGCTGTTCGACGACGCACTCGTGCGCCTGCGCAACGCGGGCGCCCAGGTCGTGGTCAGCAGCGGCAACCACGACTCCGCCACGCGGCTGGGCTTCGGTGGCCGGCTGTTCGCCGAGGCGGGACTGCACCTGCGGACCCGGCTGGACGAGGCGGCGACGCCCGCCGTCTTCGAGCGGGACGGCCACAGCGTCGCCGTGTACGCGCTGCCCTACCTCGAGCCGCGCATGGTCGCGGAGCGGCTCGGAGTGGCGGCGCCCGGCCACGCACCCGTCGTGGAGGCCGCGCTCGCGCTCGTGCGCGAGGACCTGGCCGAACGGCGGGCGGCCTCGGCGGTGCCGGTCGCGGCGGTCGTGCTCGCCCACGTCTTCGCCGCGGGAGGCAAGGCGTCGACGAGCGAGCGCGAGCTCGGCGTGGGCGGCCTGGACGTCGTACCCGTCTCGCACTTCGCGGGCTTCGACTACGTCGCCCTCGGCCACCTCCATGGGCACCAGGAGCTCGCGGAGCACGTCCGGTACTCGGGATCGCCGCTGCCGTACTCGTTCTCCGAGGCCGGCCACAGCAAGGGGGCCGTGCTCGTGGAACTCAGCGCGGACGGGCTGCGGCACGTCGAGCGGATCGAGTGGCCGGCACCCAAGCGGCTGGCCGTGCTGCGCGGTGAGCTCGATGCGCTGCTCGGCGACTCCGCGCTGGCCTGGGCGGAGCAGGCGTGGTGCCAGGTCACCCTGACGGACAGCGAACGGCCCGGCCAGGCCATGGAGCGGCTGCGCCGGCGATTCCCGGACACGCTCGTGCTCGCCTTCGAGCCGGAGGGTCGGGCCGAGGGCGCCCCGAAGACATACGGCGACAGGTTGCGGGAGGCCGAGGACCCCCTCGGGGTCTGCGAGGGCTTCGTCGAGCACGTGCGCGAGCGCCGGACCAGCGACGCGGAGAGCCGGCTGCTGCGCGACGTGCTGGGTGCCGCCGCGGCGGCCGAGGTGTCCGCATGAGGATCCACCGCCTCGAGGTCGAGGCCTTCGGGCCGTTCGCGTCCCGGCAGACGGTGGACTTCGACGAGCTGTCCGCGGGCGGGCTGTTCCTCCTCAACGGGGAAACCGGCTCCGGCAAGACCAGCGTCCTGGACGCCATCTGCTTCGCCCTCTACGGGGGTCTCCCGGGCGCCCGCGAGGGAACCACCCGCCTGCGGAGCGACCATGCGCCCGACGGCGCCGCGCCCGAGGTGGTGTGCGAGTTCAGCACCGGCGGCCGGAGGTTCGAGGTGCTTCGCTCGCCCGCGTGGGAGCGGCCCAAGTCACGGGGCACCGGCACCACCAAACAGCAGGCGCAGAGTCGGTTGCGCGAGCTGGTCGGGGGGCAGTGGGAGGAGAAGTCCACCCGCAACGACGAGGTCTCGACGGAGGTCACGGCACTGCTCGGGCTGGGCAAGGAGCAGTTCACCAAGGTGGCCATGCTCCCGCAGGGGGAATTCGCGGCCTTCCTCCGGGCCAAGGACCGGGAACGGGAGGCGCTGCTGCGCCGACTCTTCGACACCGGGACCTACGCGTCCGTGGAGTCGATCCTCCACGAGCGGCTGTCGGCGGCCAGGGCTGAGGCCGAGGAGGCCGAGCGCCGTCGCGCCTCCGCCGTCGGACAGCTGCGCGCCGACGCCGCAGACACGCTCCGAAGCCGGCCGGACGCGGGGGCCACCGCGACGTCCGGGCCGTCCGACCCCGGCGCCGAGGTGGCCGAAGCCACCGACGAGGCGCTTCCCTCGGTGATCGCCCGTCTGCTCTCGGCGGCTCTGGCCGCGGGCGACGTGGAGACCGCCGCGGCCGAGGACCGCCTCGCCTCGTCCCGGGATGCCGCCGCGGCGCTCGCGGCCCGCGCGGACGACCACCGGCAGCTCGCCGAGTACCTGCTGCGCCGCCGCCGCCACGAGGAGGGCGCCGCGGCCGCCGACTCCGCGGCGCGGGCGCTCGGCGGCCACGCCTTGGCCGCCGCCGCCGAGCCGTTCCGGGCCGCGCTCCAGTCGGCGGAGCGCGCGGCCTCGGAGGCCGGCGCGCGCGAGGCCGACGCGCGCGCGGCCGTCGAGGACAGCGACCTCGCCGCCGGGTACCTCGCGACGGCGGGGGCGGTGGCCGCCGCGCGCGACCTGGCGGCCGACGACGTCGCGGTGGCCGCCGCGGCGCTGCCCCAGGAGGAGGAGGCGGAGGAGCTGCGACGCCGACTGCGCGGGCATCTCGACGAGGCCGCCGGGCTGGGCGAGGGCATCGCCTCCGACGAGGGCCGGCTGGCGGAACTGCGGGCCGGCATCCCGGCCCTGCGCGAAGAAATGGAGCGGCACGCCGGACCCGCGGCATCACTCGACGTCCGGCGGGCCGAACGGGACGCGGCCGCCGCCGGCCTGGACGCGGTGCTCCGCCGCGACGCGCACGCGCCGCGCCTCGCCGGGGCCGAGGCATCGTGGGTCTTGGCGGAAAAGGAACGCCTCGACGCCGTGCAGGAGCTGGCGCGTCTCGGGAGGCTCCGCCTGGCCCAGGCGGCGGCCGCCCTGGCGATCGCCCTGGAAGACGGCCAGCCCTGTCCCGTATGCGGCTCCGCGGAGCACCCGGACCCCGCGGCGCGTCCGGGCGCGGACGTCGTCCACGAGGCCGCGATCGAGGCGGCCGAGCGCGTCGCCGGCGCGGCCGATGAGCGCGAACGCGCCGCCCGGGACCGGCGGGACGGCGAACGCGGCGAGGACGCGCGCTTGCGGGCCCTGGCCGGGACCGTCGACGAGGCCGCGGCGCGAACCGCGCTCGAGCGGGCGGACGAGGCCCTGGCCCGGGCGCTGGGCGCCGCCGAGCGCCACCGTGAACTGGTCGCGAGCGAGGCCGCCTCCCGGCTCGACGCGGAGGGCCTGGCCGAGCGGATCGCCGCCGCTCGCCAGCGGCGCGCGGGTCTGGAATCCGCCGGCGCCGAACTCGACGGACAGCTGCGGCAGCGGGAGGCGGCGCTGGCGGAACTCAGGGCCGGCAGCGCCACGCTGGCCGCACGCCTGGCCGGGCTGCGTGCGGCGGAGGACCTGCTGCGCCGGCTGGGCGAGGCGGGTCGGGAGCTGGCCTCCGCGGGCTCCGCGCGGGAGTCGGCCGGTTCCGCGTGGGCCCGCGCCCTGGAGGAGCGCGGGTTCCCGGACCTCGCCGCGCAGCAGGACGCGCTGCTGGCCCCGGCCGTCGAGGAGGAGCTGCGGCGGACGGTCGCGGCGCGTGAGGCGGAGGCCGTCCGGCTGGAGACGCTGGACGCCGCCCCGGGTGTCGGGCGTGCCCGCCGGGACGCCGGGGCCGGGACGCCGGGCCCGGACGCGGACGAGTTGGCCGCGGCCGACGTGGCCCGCGAGGCCGCCGCCGCCGACCGCGACCGCGTGCTCCAGTCCCGGGCGGTCCTGGACGCCTACGGCAGGCGCTTCGCCACGGGACGCGCGGCGCTGGAGGAGTTGTTGGAGGCCCAGGGGCCGGTGCTGGAGCGCTACGCCACGGTGCGCTCCGTCGCCGAGCTGGTGCGCGGCGGGGGAGAGAACCTGCTCAACATGACGCTGTCGACGTATGTCCTGGCCGCGCGGCTGGAATCCGTGGCCGCCGCCGCGACGGAGCGCCTGCACGTGATGAGCAACGGCCGCTACGCGATGGTGCACGACGACACCAAGCGGGGCAACAGCAAGTCGGGGCTCGGCCTGCAGGTGATCGACGCCTGGACGGGACGGCAGCGGGACACGGCGACATTGTCGGGCGGGGAGTCCTTCATGGCCTCGCTCTCGCTTGCGCTCGGGCTGGCCGACGTCGTCCAGCAGGAGTCCGGCGGCATCGACATGGAGACGCTGTTCGTCGACGAGGGCTTCGGGTCCCTCGACGAGGGTGCCCTGGAGATGGTCATGGATGCGCTTGACGGGCTCCTGCGCAGCGGCCGGACCGTGGGCGTCGTGAGCCACGTGGCCGAGATGAAGCAGCGCATCCCGGCGCAGTTGCGCGTCCACAAGGCGCGTCGGGGATCGCGGCTGGAGGTGGTCACCGAGGCGGTCGGGGTCATGTAGCGCCCCGCGATATAATCGAGTGGTTCACGGGTTGGGCGCTCCGGGTGGCAGGGACGGGCGCACGTCTTTTGAGGAACCCAGAACCATGGATACGACCGTCAGGTCTTCCCCCTACCGCGGACTGCTCGAAGTCGCCGGCGCCGCCTTCTTCCCCATCGCGTTCTTCGCCAGGCTTCCGCTGGCCATGCTCACCATCGGCGCCCTGACGCTCGTTTCCGCCACCACCGGTTCCTACGCGTCCGGGGGATTGGCCGCGGGAGCCGTCGGCATCGGGTCGGCGATCGGTGCCCCCGCGCTCGGCTACGCCGCCGACCGCTGGGGGCAGCGGCCGGTGCTGCTGCCCGCGGCCGTCGTCCACGCCGCCGTCGTGGCCGGCCTCCTCCTTGCCGCGGGACCCGGCGCGGAAGCGTGGCCGGTCCTGCTGCTGGCCTTCGCGGCCGGCGCCACCTGCCCCCAGGTCGGGCCGATGGCCCGCGTGCGCTGGATGTCGCTGACCTCGGGCCGCCCCGCGGGACGGCGCGAGCTCGAGACGGCGCTCAGCTACGAGAGCACGGTGGACGAGCTGACCTTCGTCATGGGCCCCGCGCTGGTGGGTCTCCTGGCGTCCCTCGTGGCGCCGTGGCTGCCGCTGGCGCTCGCCGCGGCCCTGACGCTTGCGCTTGTGCCGGCCTTCGCCGTCCACCGGACCGCTGCCGCCGTGCCGAACCACCGCGACCACCCGGCGTCGCCGACCGCGCGGTGGGACCGCGCGCGCGCCGTGCGCGTCGGCACCGCCGTCACGGGCATGATCGGCATGGGCACGCTCTTCGGGGCCACCGCGGCGGGCGCCGTCGCCTTCGCCGGCGCGACCGGCGACTCGAGCGCCGGCGGGCTCCTCTACGCGGCCTTGGGCCTGACCTCGGCCGCGGCCGCCCTGTCCGTCTCCGCCTGGCCGTCCGGCTGGGCGCATCCGGCCCGCTGGGTCGTGTGCGCACTGGCGCTGGTGCCCCTGGCGCTCCTGCTGCAGCTGCCCGTGTCGACGCCGGCCATGGTCGCCGTGCTGCTGCTCGTGGGCATCCCGGTGGGCCCCGTGATGGTCACGATCTTCACCGTCGGCGGCGACGTCGCGCCCCGCGGCCTGCTCGGAACCACCATGACCCTGCTGGCCAGCGGGATCGTGGTCGGAACCGCGATTGGCAACGGCCTGGCCGGCGCGCTCGCGGACGAGTTCGGCCACCGTGGCGCGTTCGCGGTCGCGGCGGGCGCCGCGTTCGTGCTGTTCCTGGCCGGCGTCCTGATGGCCTACCTGCGCCGCCCGGGCGCGGGCCGCGGCGCCTGATTCGGTGGTGCCGCGCCGTCACCGCGGATGCGTCGCCGCCGGCACCGGTCGCTAGCCACCGAGCGAGCGCTCGATGGCCGACGCCGCGTCCGTGAGGCGACGGCCGATCGTCTCCGCGTCGATCCGGCGCGTCGCCGTCGCATAGACCACGGCGACGGCCGCGGGCAGCTGGCCCGGCACGCGCAGCGGCGCCGCGACCGAGGAGACGCCGTTGATGACCTCGTCGTGGCTCGTGGCGTAGCCGAGCTCGCGCGCCTCCGCGGCGGCTGGCCGGTACTCCTGGTGGGGAGCCAGTCGCTCCCACTCCTGTGGGGTATGCGAGGACTGGATGGCGATGCCGGGCGCCCCCTGCGAGAACGGGTGCCGGGAGCCGGGACGCTCGATCACGGCGGCGTGTCCGTGCCGCGGCTCGATCGTCACGAGCGTGATGCAGTCGTGGTGGTCCCAGACCGCCACGAAGGCGCTCATCTCCAGCTCGTTGGCCAGCGCCGTCAGCTCGGGCAGGGCCGCGGACTGCAGGTCGCGCTGCACCCCCCGCGCCAGCGCCGCGAGGCCCGGCGCCGGCTGCACCCGACCCGAGTCGTCGCGCATCACGAGGGAGTGGTCCTCGAGGGTCCGGAGGATCCGGTAGGCGATGGACCGGTGCACGCCCAGGCGCGCGGCGAGATCGGAGATGGTCAGCGGGGCGGCCGCGTCGGCCAGAATCTCCAGCGTCCGGATGCCGCGCGATAGGGTCTGGCTGTGGCTGGTCTTGGGTTCAGCTGGAGCGGTCATGGTGGGGTCCCCGGGTCGTCGGTGGCGTGGCGTCGCCCTTGTGCCGGGCGCCACCGTGATCTATCGTCGAACTAGCAAGTTCTTTATGGGAACTTTGAATTCTATTATAGAACGCAGCGAACCCTCGCGGCACCCCTCGCCGGCGAAGGGGAGCGGCCCTGCTAGGAGCTCGCCATGACCGTTTCCCGGAAGGGTGCCGTCGCAGAGGGTGGCATCCCCCGGAGGATCGATGTCCCCGAGATCCACCACTTCCGCGGCAGCCTCGGCCGCTTCGCCACCGGCGTGGCCATCGTGACGTTCGACGGGGCCACCAAGCGGCACGGCATCACCGTCAACTCGTTCACCTCCGTGAGCATGGATCCGCCGCTCGTGCTCGTGAGCATCGCGCGCGACACCAAGGCCCACGACGAGCTGGCTGACCGTCCGTTCACCGTCAACATCCTCGGCGCCGAGCAGCAGGCGCTCGCCCTGCACTTCGCCGGACGCCCCGGGCCGGAGCCGCTGTTCGTCGAGGGCGAGACCGCGCCGCGGCTGGCCAGGGTGCTGGCGTACTTCTCCTGCACCCCGTGGGCCGCATACGACGGCGGCGACCACACCCTCTACCTCGGCGAGGTCAGGGACTTCGACTACCGCACGGGCGACGCCCTGGCCTTCGCCAACAGCAGCTTCACCACCATCCCCGAGAGCCAGCTGGGAGTCGAGGAGCTCCTCTAAGGGGACGCGCGGCGATCCCCCCGGCAGCCCCATCCACGAGGAAGAGGACCACCATGGGAATCCGTACCGGCCAGCAGTTCCTGGACAAGCTCGACTCCATGCGACCGCACCTGGTCATCGACGGCGAGGTCGTCTCCGGGAACGTCACTCGGCACCCCGCCTTCGCGGGCGTGGCCAGGACGTACGCGCGGCTGTTCGACCTGCAACACGATCCGCGGCACCAGGACGCCCTGACCTACGCCTCGCCCACCACCGGCGACCTTGTCAACGCGTCCTTCATGGTTCCGCGGTCCGTCGAGGACCTGAAGAGGCGCCGCGCGGCCATCTCCACGTGGGCCGAGTACTCCCACGGCTTCCTGGGCCGCACTGGCGACTACATGAACTCGTCGCTGACCGCGCTGAGCACGGCCAAGAGGTTCTTCGCGACCGCCGACCCGGTCTTCGGGGAGCGCATCGAGGCCTACTACGAGATGGCGCGCGAGAACGACCTGCTGGCCACGCACACGCTGATCCCGCCGCAGGTCAACCGCTCGGTCTCCGGCTCCGAGCAGCTCGGCGGCAACGTGGCCGCCCGCGTGGTCGAGGAGCGCGGGGACGGCATCGTCGTCAAAGGCGCCCGCATGCTGGCGACCATCGCCCCGATCGCCGACGAGCTGCTGGTCTTCCCGTCCACCGTCCTGCGCGGCACGCCCGAGGACGCCCCGTTCTCCTACGCCTTCGCCATCCAGAACGACGCCCCGGGGCTCCGCTACCTGTGCCGCACCGGACTGCACAACGGCGGCGGTGTCCACGACGAGCCGCTGGCGAGCCGCTACGAGGAGATGGACGCCGTCGTGGTCTTCGACAACGTCTTCATCCCGAACGAGCGCGTGTTCATGCTCGGCCGACCGGACCTGTGCAACGCGTGGTACCAGGAGACCGGCGCCGGCGCGCTGATGACCCACCAGGTCGTCACCCGCACGATCGCCAAGAGCGAGTTTTTCCTGGGGCTGGCCTCGGAGATCGCCGCGAGCATCGGCATCGACGGCTTCCAGCACATCCAGGAGGACCTCGCGGAGCTGATCCGCAACGTCGAGATCGGCAAGGCGCTCGTCGTCGCGGCGGAGGCGCAGGCGCAGCCGAACGAGGACGGGGTCTACCTGCCGCACTGGCCCACCCTGAACGCCGCGCGCAACTGGTACCCGAAGGCGTCCCAGCGCTACCCCGAGATCATCCGGAAGTTCTGCGCGTCCGGGCTGATGGCCTTGCCCGGAGAGGCCGACCTCGAGGTCGCCCGCGAAGACATCGAGATGTACCTGCAGGGC
Organism: Arthrobacter halodurans; assembly: GCF_041877255.1. Lineage (NCBI taxonomy): Bacteria > Bacillati > Actinomycetota > Actinomycetes > Micrococcales > Micrococcaceae > Arthrobacter > Arthrobacter halodurans. The sequence goes on along the minus strand of NZ_JBHDLJ010000001.1, from coordinate 262,123 downwards.
AAGACCCTGACCGGGCCGGAGCGTGTGCGCCTGTTCAAGCTGGCCTACGACGCGGCGATCACGGGCTTCTCCGGACGCCAGGCGCTTTACGAGTACTTCTTCTTCGGCGACCCCGTCCGCATGGCCGGGGCGCTCGTGAACAGCTACGACCGCGAGCCTGCGCGCGCGCGGATCCGCGAGTTCCTCGCCCGCGAGGACTGACGGCCGCGGCCGCCGGGGCCCGGCGGCGACATGGTGCGGAGTCCCCGCGAAATGTGCGGGACGCCACAGCCATATGTGACGTACCATGAATCCCATCACATAAACCGTCCGAACGGTCGGTATAGCCCGTTCATACAGATCAACCCGCGCACCCACAGCGCCGAACAACGGAGTTCACATGTCAGCAGCCATCTCCCTCCCCTCGGGGTCGTCGAAGGCGGAGGAGCGCAAGGTCCTCGCCGGCACGCTCGTCGGCACGTCGATCGAATGGTACGACTTCTTCATCTACGCCCAGGCGGCGGCCCTCGTGCTCGGTCCGCTCTTCCTGGCGCCCGTGTCGGAGGACAACCCCGGTCTGGCCCAGATCATCGCGTTCGCCACGATCGGCATCTCCTTCCTGTTCCGCCCGCTGGGCGCCGTCGTCGCCGGACACCTGGGCGACAAGCTCGGCCGCAAGCAGATGCTGGTGTTCACGCTGGTCATGATGGGCGCGGCCACCGCCCTCATCGGCGTCCTGCCCACGTACGCGCAGATCGGCATCTGGGCGCCGATCCTGCTCGTCTTCCTGCGCATCCTGCAGGGCTTCTCCGCGGGCGGCGAGTGGGGCGGCGCGGCCCTGATGTCCGTCGAGCACGCCCCCATCAACAAGCGCGGCTTCTTCGGTGCCTTCCCGCAGATCGGCGTCCCGATCGGCATGATCCTGGCGACCGGCGTCCTCTGGGTCCTCAGCACCTCGATGAGCCCGGAGGCCTTCAACTCCTGGGGCTGGCGCGTTCCGTTCCTGTTCTCGATCGTGCTGATCATCGTCGGCTTCCTGATCCGCCGCTCCGTCGAGGAGTCCCCGGTCTTCAAGGAGATGCAGCTGCGCAAGAAGGAGTCGGCCGCCCCGCTGGGCCAGCTCTTCAAGCACAACACCCGCGAGGTCGTCCTGGCGGCCCTGATCTTCGTCGCCAACAACGCGGCGGGCTACCTGCTGATCGCGTTCTTCCTGTCGTACACCACCCGCGTGCTGGGCATGGAGCGTCCGCCCGTGCTGCTGACCACCACGGTGGCCGCGTTCGGATGGCTGATCTTCACCCTCATCGGCGGCATGCTCTCCGACAAGATCGGCCGCGTGCGCACGTTCCAGATCGGCTACACGCTGGTGTTGCTCTGGGTGATCCCGATGTGGTTCCTGATCGACTCGAAGAACCTGTTCCTGTTCTTCGTCGCCGCGTTCGTCCTGACGATCGGCCTGGGCCTGTCCTACGGCCCGCAGTCCGCCCTCTACGCCGAGATGTTCCCGGCCACCGTGCGCTACTCCGGCGTGTCCATCGGCTACGCGTTCGGCGCGATCCTGGGCGGGGCCTTCGCCCCGATGATCGCCGAGGCGATCTTCAACGCCACCGGCGTCTCCTGGCACATCGGCGTCTACCTCGCCGTGGCCACGCTCGTCTCGCTGACGGCCGTGAGCCTGGTCAAGGAGACCAAGGGCGTCGACCTGCACGTCAAGGAGGTGCACGAGGAGTTCCTCCGCGAGCACCCCGAAGCCGTGAAGGAGTTCGGCCTGGCCGGCGAGCACCAGACGAAGTAGCACCCCGGTTCCGGCGCCGTCCCCGACGACGCCGGAGCGAGGGTCGAGGGGGCGGGATCCGCGCGGATCCCGCCCCCTTTGCCGTGCGTGGGGTCCGGCTGTGTGTGGGGTCCGGGACGCGCGTGGCCCCGCGTCCCGCGCGTGCCGCCGCGCACGAGGAGGGGCGGGCATCCGCCGGACGCCCGCCCCTCCTGCCGCAACCCGCCGCGCGGGCTAGAGCTGGTGGCCCATCTTGAAGCCGATCTCCTCCGCCGGCTCGCCCAGCATGGCGTCGCCGGGGGCTCGGGTGTAGGAGAAGCCGTCGGCCCCGACCGTGACCGCCATCTCGGACCTGTCCTCGCGCACGTGCACCTCCTGCGGGTTGCCGTCCAGGTCCAGGACCAGCGATGCCTCGGTGTACCAGGACGGGACCACGGGGTTGCCCCACCAGTCGCGGCGCTGGTTGTCGTGCACGTCCCAGGTGATCACCGGATTGTCCGGGTCGCCCGTGTAGTAGTCCTGCGTGTAGATCTCCACGCGGTGGTTGTCCGGATCCAGGATGTACAGGTAGAACGCGTTGGAGACGCCGTGGCGGCCGGGGCCGCGCTCGATCCGGTCGCTGATCCGCAGGGCGCCCATCTTGTCGCAGATCTGGATGATGTTGTGCTTCTCGTGGGTGGCGAACGCGACGTGGTGCATGCGTGGTCCGTCGCCGCCGGTGAGCGCCGTGTCGTGGACCGTCTGCTTGCGGTGCATCCACGCGGCGTAGGTGACGCCGTCGGCGTCCTTGATGTCCTCCGACACGCGGAAGCCGAGGTCCTCCAGGTACTTGCGGCCGCGGGGGACGTCGGGCGTCACCTGGTTGAAGTGGTCCAGGCGGACCAGCTCGCCGGCCGAGTACAGGTCGTAGCGCTGGTGCAGGCGTTCGACGTGCTCCACCTCGTGGAAGAACTCGTAGGGGAAGCCCAGGGGGTCCTCCACGCGGACCGCGTCCCCGATCCCGCGGACGAAGCCGTCCCTGCGGCGCTCCGTCCGGCAACCGAGCTCGCGGTAGTACGCCTCGGCCGCGTCGACGTCCTCGGGGGTGCGCACCCGGTAGGCGAACGCAGCGACCGCCGCGAGCGGACCCTTGCGCAGCACCAGGTTGTGGTGGATGAACTCCTCGAACGAGCGCAGGTAGATGGCGGTCTCGTCCTCGTGGGTGACGTGGAGCCCGAGCAGGTCCACGTAGAACTTGCGGGACGCGTCGAGGTCGGTGACGACGATCTCCATGTAGGCGCAGCGGACGATGTCCGGCGCGGGGACGGAGGGCGTCGGGATGGTGTTGGTCATGATTCTCTCCTTCGAGACATCGGAACCGATGGTGATGGTGGGATACGCGGTGGGTGTCAGGCGCCGAACTTGGGGGTGTGCACCTCGCCGAGGGTGATGTGCACGGCCTGCTGGTCGGTGTAGAAGTCGATCGAGCGGTAGCCGCCCTCGTGCCCGAGACCCGAGGCCTTGACGCCCCCGAACGGCGTCCGGAGGTCGCGGACGTTGTGGCTGTTGAGCCACACCATGCCGGCCTCCACGGACTGCGCGAAGGTGTGGGCGCGCTTGAGGTCGTTGGTCCACACGTACGCCGCGAGCCCGTACTTGGTGTTGTTCGCCAGGGCCAGCGCCTCCTCGTCGGTGTCGAACGGGGTGATCGCGACGACCGGCCCGAAGATCTCCTCCTGGAAGATTCGCGCGTCGGGCGCGACGTCGGCGAACACGGTCGGCGCGACGTAGGAGCCGTTCTCCTGGCCCGCGGGCAGGTGATCCGGGCGTCCGCCGCCGGCGAGCAGCCGGCCCTCGGTCTTGCCGAGTTCGACGTAGGACATCACCTTGTCGTAGTGCTCCGGATGGACGAGCGCCCCGACCTGCGTCTGCGGGTCGTGCGGGTCGCCGACGACGATCCGCTTCGCCCGCTCGGCGTAGGCCTCGCAGAAGCGGTCGTAGATGTCCCGCTGGACCAGGATGCGCGACCCCGCGGTGCAGCGCTCGCCGTTGAGGGAGAAGACGCCGAACAGGGTCGAGTCGATGGCGGCGTCGAAGTCGGCGTCGGCGAAGACGATGGCGGGGGACTTGCCGCCGAGCTCCATGGACATGCCCTTCAGGCCCGCGGCGCAGTTCCGGAAGATCGTCTGGCCGGTGGTGGATTCGCCGGTGAAGGAGATCAGCGGCACGTCCGGGTGCTTGACCAGCGCGTCGCCGGCGGATTCGCCGAGGCCGTTGACGAGGTTGAACACGCCCTCGGGCAGCCCGGCGTCCTCGAAGATCCGCGCCCACAGCGACGCGGAGAGCGGGGTGAACTCGGCCGGCTTGAGCACCACGGTGCAGCCGGACGCGAGCGAGGGGGCCAGCTTCCAGGACTCGAGCATGAACGGGGTGTTCCACGGGGTGATGAGTCCGGCGACGCCGATGGGCTTGCGGTTGACGTAGTTCAGCTGCGAGCCGGGGACCTTCAGCGCCGTGTCGTGCTGCGCGACGATCAGGTCGGCGAAGAACCGGAAGTTCTCGGCCGCGCGCCGCGCCTGCCCCCGCGCCTGGGTGATGGGCAGCCCCGTGTCGAAGGTCTCCATCTCGGCCAGGCGGTCCTCCTGGGCGACGACGGCGTCGGCGATGGCGTAGAGCACGGCGGCCCGCTCGCGCGGTTTCATGCGCGGCCACGGGCCGTGGGCGAACGCCTCGCGGGCCGCGGCGACGGCGGCGTCGACGTCGGCCTGCTGGCCGGACGCGGCGGTGGCGTAGGGCCGGTTGGTGACGGGGTCGAGGACCTCGAAGGTCTCGCCGCCGACGGAGTCGACGAAGGAGCCGCCGATGTAGTGCTGGAGGTGGGCGGGCAGGTTGTCCGGGACGTAGTGGCCGGTCATGGTGGTCCTTCCGGGAGGGTTGTTCGGGTCTGCGCTGCAGGGGTTGCGGTCGTGGGGTTCAGATCGCGGACGGCGGGTGGCCGCCGGCCGCGAGGTAGGCGTTGAGCGTGTTGGTGCGGTGGGCCCGGGCGGCGCGCTCGATCTCGGCGGCGGGGGCCCGGGCCTCCAGCAGGTCCAGCAGCGCGTCGTGCTCCGCGACGGACTGCAGCGCCCGCCCGGGGATGTGGCTGAAGCTCGAGGCGCGCAGGGCGTTGAGCCGGGTCCAGCCGCGGTGGACGAGGTCCAGGATGTGCGGGTTGGGGCAGCGTTCGTAGACCGCGGCGTGGAACCGGTCGTTCAGCTCGGTGAAGCGCCGCGGGTCGAAGTCCGCGAGGCTGGCGCGCAGGTCCCCGTTCAGCGCCCGCGCCCGCGCCAGGTCCTCCGCGGTGAGCAGCGGGGCGGCCAGGGCCGTGGCCGCCCCCTCGATGACGGAGAGTGTCTGCATGGTGTGCAGGTACAGCTCCGTGTCGACGCCGGCGACCGTGGCGCCGACGTTCGGCTCGAACGCGACCAGCCCCTCGGCCTCGAGCCGGCGGATGGCCTCGCGGACGGGGACGGTGCTGCAGCCCAGCTCGGCGGCGATGGTGCCGAGGACCAGGCGGTAGCCCGGGACCAGCTCCCCGGCGGAGATGCGCCGGTGCAGCAGCTCGTACGCCCGCTGCGACTTGCTCGCCGTCGCGGCAGGCATCTACCGGCCCCGCTCCGCGGCCCATTGGTCGTACCGGGCGCGCCACTGCGGGTTCATCGGATAGAGGCCGTCGACGCTGTTGCCCTCCCCGACCATGGCGAAGATGAACTCCTCCTCGGCCTCTTGGCGGATGCACTCGTCGGCGAGCTCCTCGGCGATGGCCGGGGGAACGACCAGGATGCCGTCGCTGTCCGCCACGATGATGTCGCCGGGCTGCACCGTGGTGCCCCCGCAGGCGATGGTGATGTCCGTGTCCCACGGGATGTGCCGCCGGCCGAGGACCGCGGGGTGCGGGTTGGAGAAGAACGTGGGCATGTCCAGCCCGGCGACGGCGGTGAAGTCGCGGACTCCGCCGTCGGTGATGATGGCCGCGGCGCCGCGGACCTGGGCGCGCAGGCCGAGGATGTCCCCGACCGTGCCGGTCCCCTTCTCGCCGCGGGCCTCCATGACGAGGACCTCGCCGGGGTTGACGGAGTCGATGGCGCGCTTCTGCGCGTTGAAGCCGGCGCCGTGGGTCTTGAAGAGGTCCTCGCGGTTGGGCACGTACCGCAGCGTGCGCGCCAGTCCCACGACCTTGGAGCCCGGGCGGGTGCACTGCAGCCCGTCGATGCTGACGTTGTTCAGCCCGCGCTTGCGCAGGTTGGCGGAGAGGGTGGCGGTGGCCACGGACTCGAGCTTGGCCTTCAGTGCGGGGTCGAGCCCCGGCGTGGGCACGCCGGCGGCCTCGGCGCTGCCGTAGGCGTCGACGCGGTCCGCGTCGGTGAGGCGCGGGCCGTTGCCGAAGCCGGCGAACGGCGTCTGGCCCTGCGTCACCGGGGTGCTGAGGCGCCCGGTGCAGAGACCGGCCGCGGGTGCGTCCACCTCCACCTCGACGACGTCGCCCGGGACGACGACGGAGGAGCCTGCGGGGGTGCCCGTGAGGATGATGTCGCCGGGGTGCAGCGTCATCAGCTGGGAGAGGTCGGCGACGATGCGCGGGAGGTCGAAGAGCAGCCCGGCCGTCGTGTCCTCCTGGACGGTCTCCCCGTTGACCCAGGTGCGCAGGCGCAAGCCGGCGGGATCGACGGACGAGGCCGGGATCAGCCGCGGGCCGACGGGTGTGAAGCCGTCGCCGGACTTGGAACGGACGTTCGAGCCCTTGTCCGCGTATTTCAGGTCGTAGACGCCGAGGTCGTTGCTGGCGGTGACCCAGCCCACGTGCCCCCAGGCGTCGTCGGGCAGCACGCGGCGGGCCGTGGTGCCGATGACCAGCGCGATCTCGCCCTCGAAGGCCAGCAGCTCGGTGCCGGCCGGCCGCTCGACCGGGGTCCCGGACAGGCTGAGCGAGGACGCGGCCTTCATGAAGTACGACGGGTGCTCGGGGATGCGTCCGCGCTGCTCGGCGCGCGACCGGTAGCTCAGGTGGACGGCGAGGACCTTGCCCGCGCCCTCCAGCACCGAGGCGTCGACCGGGCGGATGTCGGATTCCCTGGCGTCGGTGCCCTGGGTCACGGTTCCTCCTATGATGTACGAAATCGTATACGATCCAGTGTGACCCCGGTCTCGCGCGCTGTCAAGGGCGCCGTCGCACGGACACGCGGATCCCGGACAGCCGGGACCCCATCGCCCGGAGGGCCGGCAGCCGGGGGCCCTGCGCGCGGGCCGCGGCACCGGCCCGCGCCCCGACCGGGTCCGGCCCGCGTCGACCGGTCAGCCGTTGAGGAAGGCGAGGGCGCCCTGCTTGAAGGCGCGGGAGGTGATGGCGTTCGCGTGGGTCCGTGCGGGGAGGATCAGTTCCTCGACCCTGGTCCTTCGGTCGCGGAGCAGGCGTCCGAGCTCGGGCAGTGACACGGCAATCTCGTCCCGCTCGCCGGCGACCAGCAGGACCGGCATCGTGGGCACCGTGTGGGCCGGGTCGAAGGGCTCGGACTTCACGGCCTCGACCATGCTCATGAGGGCGAAGAGGTCGTTGTCCGGCACCAGGCGCGCCATGCGCACCAGATCCGCCGTCGACGGGTCCGCTATCGGGGACCCGTCGGCGAGGTGGCGCTGGGCCGCGGCCAGGTCGAAATCGGCCAGCGGGTCGTGTGCGGCGGGTCCTCCGAGCACCATGCCGTGGACCAGCTGGGGCTGCGTGGCCCCGAACTCCCAGGCCAGCCGCGCCCCGAGGGAGTAGCCGACGACGTCGACGCCGGACCCCGGGTCGCCGTCACGCAGGGGGCGGACATGCTCGTCCTGCAGGACCTGCAGAATGTCGGCGCGGATGCGGCTGGGCGTGTACGCGTCGAGGTCCTCCGGGGCCGGGTTGCCGCCGTGCCCGGGGAGGTCGACGGCTATCACCCGGCGGCCGGCGTCGTTCAGCGCGGTGATCCAGCCGCTGGCGACCCAGTTCAGCTCCGCGGACGAGGCGAAGCCGTGCACCAGGAGCACGGGGCGGGCCCCGGCGTCGTCCTCCGCCGGGAAGACACGCACGGCCAGGCCGTTGCGGGACCCCTCCACCAGGTGCTCGTGGTGCTCGGCCACGGCCTAGTCCTCGTCCAGGTTCGCGCTCAGCCGGACGCGGCGCTTGGGCGCCGACTCCTGCGGCACCGTGCCGACGATGCCCGCGGTGTCGTCGGGGACCTCGAAGACGATCAGCGTCTCCCCGACTTCGATGGTGTCGCCCGGGCCGCCGTGCGTGCGCACGACCTTGCCGGCCTGCGGGCTGGGCAACTCCAGCGCGCTCTTGGTGGTCTCGACCTCGACGAGCGGCTGGTTGCGTTCGACCTGGTCGCCCTCGGCGACCAGCCACTCCAGGATGGTGGCTTCGATCAGGCCCTCGCCCAGGTCCGGAAGCGGGAAGGAAAGCTCAGCCACGGCGGTACTCCAATACTCGTTGAATGCCGAACAGGATGCGGTCGATGTTCGGGATGTACTCGTCCTCGAGATCGCCTGAGGGATACGGTACGTCGAATCCGGTCACGCGCTCAACGGGCGCCCGCAGCGTGCCGAAGCAGCGCTCCGTGATCAGCTGGGCCACCTCGGCGCCGAGGCCCGCGGTCTGCGGGGCCTCGTGCACGACGACGGCGCGGCGCGTCTTGGACACCGACGCCGCCAGACCGTCCGCGTCGATGGGCTTGAGCCAGCGCAGGTCGAGCACCTCGATGTCGATGCCGTCCTCCGCCGCGAGCTCCGCGACCTGCAGGCAGCGCGCCACCATGGCGCCCCACGCGACGAGCGTCAGGTGCCGGCCCTCGCGCGCCACCACGGACCCCTCGAGCGACCCCGCGCGTTCGAGGTCGACCTCCCCCTTCTGCCAGTAGCGCGACTTCGGCTCCATGAAGATCACGGGGTCCGGCATGGCGATGGCTGCCTTGAGCAGGTGGTACGCCTGGTGCGGGTTCGACGGCGACACAACCTTCAGCCCCGGGACGTGGGCGAACAGGGACTCCAGCGACTCCCCGTGGTGTTCGGGGGCGCGGATGCCGCCGAAGCTGGGGACGCGCAGCGTGACCGGCATGGGCAGGGTGCCGCGGCTGCGGTAGTTCATCCGGCCCAGCTGGCACACGATCTGGTTGACCGCGGGGTAGGCGAAGCCGTCGAACTGGACCTCGGGGACCGGGTGGAAGCCGGCCATCGCCAGCCCGACCGCGAGCCCGAGGATGCCCGACTCGGCCAGCGGGGTGTCGTAGACGCGGTCGGCCCCGTGCCGGGCCTGCAGCCCGTCGGTGATGCGGAAGACACCGCCGAGGGCGCCCACGTCCTCGCCGAAGACCATGGCGCGCGGATCGGTGGCCAGCGTCTCGTCGAGGGCGCGGTTGAGCGCCTTCTGCATCGACAGCTCGGTGCCCGTGCCCGGGGCCGCGGGCTGCGCGGCCGAGACCGAGTCGTCCCCGGGGGCGAGGTTGGCGGCGTTCTTCGGGCGCGGGTCCATGGCGGCTGCCTCCATCGTGTCGGTCGTCGGGTTAGACATGCTCGGACTCCTCGCGCCAGTTGGCCGCCTGTTCCTTCAGCGCCGCGGTGGGCTGCTGGAAGACGAAGTCGAACATCTCGGAGCCGGGCCGGGGTCCAAGCGCCTGGACGCCCAGGCGCACGCGCTCCTCGAGCTCGGCGGCGGTGGCTTTCGCGGCGGCTACGTCCCCGGGGGTCAGCACGCCCTCGGCCAGCAGCCGGGACTCGAGCCTTGCGACCGGGTCCTCGCCGGCGTCGCGGCGCTCGTCCTCGAGCGTGCGGTACCGGCCCGGGTCGTCCGAGGTGGAGTGCGGCCCGCGGCGGTAGGTCATGGCCTCCACGATCGCCGGTCCCTTGCCGGCGCGTCCGTGGGCGGCGGCAGCACGCACGGCCCGCACGACCGCGACGACGTCGTTCCCGTCCACTTGGAGCGCGGGGATGTCGTAGGCGGCGCCGCGCGCGGCGACGGAGCCGCCGGCGACCTGGCGCTCGGTGGGCACGGAGATCGCCCAGCCGTTGTTCTGCGTGAAGAAGACGACCGGGGCGTTCATCACGGCGGCGAAGTTCATCGCCTCGTGGACATCGCCCTGGGAGCTGGCTCCGTCGCCGAAGTAGGTGATCGCGACGCCGTCCTTCCCGTCGAGCCGTTGCCCGTGCGCCCAGCCGACGGCGTGGAGCACCGAGCCGGCGACGACCGCCTGGATCGGGGCGATGTGCGTCTCGGCGGGGTTGTAGAGGCCGCCGTGCCAGGTGGCCTTGTGCGTGGACATGTACTCCACCATGTCCACCCCGGCGGCCAGGGCGACGCCCATTTCGCGGTACGTGGGAAAGGCGAAGTCGCGGGCGAAGTCCAGCGCGTACGCGCTGCCGACCTGCGCGGCCTCTTGGCCGAGTTCCGGCGCGTAGCCGGGGATGATGCCCTGTCGCTGCCAGGCGATGGCCGAGGCGTCGAGATGCCGGACCTGGACCATGAGGCCGTGGAGGGCCTTCAGCTCGTCCGGCGAGAGCTCGGCGGCGTCAGGTTCCAAGCGGGGTGCGGTGCCCATGCGGCTGCTCCTTCGTTGCGGGTGGTCGGTGCCGGCGCGTTCGGCGGCCCCCCGAGGCACCGCCGACGCGCACAGGCGTTCAGGTGACCGTAGTCACTGGCCCGATTCTGCGCAATCTGGTCAGCCAGTGCTCGGCAATCTGCGCCCTTGGTGGCAGGATGTGGATGATCGGCTAGACAAATTGTCACATGACGGAACGGAGTGGAATGGTGCGATTGGATGCTCTGGACGGCAGGATCCTCGAGGCGTTCTCCGGGGATCCGCGGATGTCCGTGCTGGAGGCCTCGCGGGAGCTGGGCGTGGCGCGGGCCACCGTGCAGGCCCGGCTGGACAGGATGCGGCGCGAGCGCGTCGTCACCGGCTGGGGGCCGCACCTCTCGGCCGAGGGCCTGGGGTTCCCGGTGCGCGCGTACTGCTCGCTGGTGATCCGCCAGGACGCCGGGCACGACGCCGTCGCGGAGGCGCTTTCCGCCATTCCCGAGGTTCTGGAGCTGCACACCGTGTCGGGGGAGAGCGACCTGCTCGCGTGCGTCGTCGCCCGCTCCAACGCGGACCTCCAGCGGGTGCTGGACGCGGTGATCGCAACCGGGACGGTCCTGCGGTCCTCGTCGCTGGTGGTGCTCAACACGCCGATTCCCCTGCGGGCCCTGCCGCTGGCGCGGGCCGCCGCCGGGGCCTAACCCGCCGCCGGCCCACCGCCGCGAACCGCTGCGAACCGCCGCGCCTCCGCGATGGTCCGGCCGGCCGGGCCGCGCGGCGCAACAGTTGTGGCCGCGGGCGACGCGGCGTATCCTCACTTAAGGTCAATGTGACATTATCTTGGGCACCAGCGGGCGGCGGGGGAGGAAAAGGCAGGCATGGAGTTCGCGAACGTCTCCGAGCGCAGGGAGCTCAGCCCCGAACTGGCCGTCTCCACGGTCATCTTCGCCCTGCGCGACGACGCGGCGACCGGCCGCAAGACGCTGTGGCTGCCGCTCGTGCGCCGAACGCGCGAACCGTACCGGGGGAGGTGGGCGCTGCCCGGCGGTCCGCTCGGCGCCCGCCAGACCCTCCAGGACGCCGCGGCCCTGAACCTGCGCGCCACCACGGGGCTCGTTCCGCGCTACCTCGAGCAGCTCTACGCGTTCGGCGGACTCGACCGCTCTCCGACCCGGCGCGTCGTCTCGATCGTCTACTGGGCGCTCGTGCGCGAGGAGGACGCGGCCGGCGCGGACGCGGCGTCCGGGGACCCCACGTCCGTCCTGCGGGAGGACCCGAACATCGCCTGGTACGCCGCGGAGGATCCCGCCGTGCAGGACGGGCTGGCCTTCGACCACGCCGAAATCGTCCGCTACGCCCTCTGGAGGCTGCGCAACAAGGTGGCGTACGGTTCCATCGCCCACCGGTTCCTCGGCGAGCGCTTCACCCTGGGCCAGGTCCGGGAGGTCTACGAGGCGGTGCTGGGACGGCGGCTCGATCCGGCCAACTTCCGGCGGCAGCTGCGCGGGGCCACGGACATCGAGCCGACGGACGAGTACCTCCTCGGCGCCAGGCACCGGCCCCCGCGGCTTTACCGCTACTCCGGGCCGCCCTCCGGCACGTCGGATCCGTCGTGGGGGACGGTTCATCCGCCACCGGCCGGGAATCCGGCACCGCCACCGGCCACGGAACTCACCCCGGAACCGGAACTCACCCCGGAACCGGAACCGGAACCCACCCCGGAACCGACCCCGGGTCCCGAGCCGTCCGTGGCCCGGGACCCGTCCACGGCACTCCCGCCGTCTGCGTCCCCCGCGCGGGGCGCCCCGCCGTCCGGCGGCCAGGACTCCCCACTCCACACCGTCAGAAACAGGAAACCAGCATGAGCAGCGTCGATTCGACCATCCAGCGCCTGACCCTCGGCAGCTCCCCGGGCTCCACCTGCACCACGGACCTGGCCAAGGCCCCGTGGCATTTCGACGCCGGGGCCCCTTCCTACGGCCCGGGGTCCTCCATGTTCGACGCCGCCCCGCCGGCCACCCCGCGGCAGGGCGAGATCCCGGCCGAGTACCGGACGGCGACCGACGGGGAGCTGGAGGACCGCATCCTGGCCGCGAAGCGGACCCTCGGCGACCGGGTGGTGGTCCTTGGGCACTTCTACCAGCGCGACGAGGTGGTTCGGCACGCGGACTTCGTCGGCGACTCGTTCCAGCTGGCCAACGCGGCACTGACCCGCGACCGGGCCGAGTACATCGTGTTCTGTGGCGTGCACTTCATGGCCGAGACCGCGGACATCCTGTCGCGGGACGACCAGGCCGTGGTCCTGCCGAACCTCGCGGCCGGGTGCTCGATGGCCGACATGGCCGACGAGTCCTCGGTGGCGGAGTGCTGGGAGCAGCTGCAAGAGCTCTACGGCACCGCCCCGGACGCCGACGGCCGCGTCCCGGTGATCCCCGTGACGTACATGAACAGCTCGGCCGCGCTCAAGGCCTTCGTCGGGCGCAACGGGGGGATCGTCTGCACGTCCTCCAACGCAGCGACCGTGCTGGAGTGGGCCTTCGCCCGCGGCCAGCGCGTGCTCTTCTTCCCGGACCAGCACCTGGGGCGCAACACGGCGAAGGCCATGGGCGTCCCGCTGGAGCTGATGCCCCTCTGGAGGCCGCGCAAGGCGCTGGGGGGCAACACCCCCGCGGAGCTTGCCGACGCGCGCGTGATCCTGTGGCACGGCTTCTGCTCCGTGCACAAGCGCTTCAGCGTCCCGCAGATCGAGCGGGCGCGGGCCGAACATCCGGACGTGCGGGTCATCGTGCACCCGGAGTGCCCCATGGAGGTCGTGGACGCGGCGGACGCCGCCGGATCGACCGACTTCATCCAGAAGGCCGTGGCCGCCGCGCACCCGGGCTCCACCTTCGCGATCGGCACCGAGGTCAACATGGTTAACCGCCTCGCGGCCCAACATCCGGAGCACACCATCTTCTGCCTGGACCCCGTCGTCTGCCCCTGCTCCACGATGTACCGGATCCACCCCGGGTATCTTGCCTGGGTGCTGGAGGAGCTCGTCGCGGGCCGGGTGGTCAACCGGATCTCCGTCGCGCCGGGGACCGCGGTGGACGCGCGGACCGCCCTCGAACGCATGCTGGCGGCGCGGCCGTGACTGCGCCGGCCTCGCTGTTGGTGGTCGGGTCCGGGATCGCCGGGCTGTACGCGGCCGTCGTGGCCGCGGAGCGCGGGCATGAGGTGCGGCTGCTGACCAAGGACCTGCTCGCCGATTCCAACACCTGGTACGCGCAGGGCGGGCTGTCCGCCGTCGGGCCCGGCGGCGCCGCGGCCGGGGACACGGTCGACGCGCACGTCGAGGACACCCTGCGCGCGGGGGCGCGCCTGAACGACCCGCGGGCGGTGCGCGCGCTCTGCGGCGGCGCGTGGGCGCACGTGGAGCGGCTCGCGGCGCTGGGCGCGGCGTTCGACGCCGACGGCCGGCTCCCGGACCGCTCGCCCGCCTTCCTCCTGGGGCTCGAGGGCGCGCACACCCACCCGCGCATCCTGCGGGCCGGCGGCGACGCCACGGGCCGGGCGATCGCCCGCAGCCTGATCGCCGCGTGCCGGCGGCTCGAGTCCGAGGGTCGCCTGGCCATCGACGAGGAGTCGTTTGTCGAGTCGCTCGTGCTCGACGCCGGTCGCGTAACGGGCGCGCGCGTGCTCGCCGGGTCCCGCGCCCCGCACGCCCGCCGGACCGTGGGGGCGGACGCCGTGCTGCTCGCCACCGGGGGGATCGGCCGGCTGTATCCGTCGACGACCAACCCGGCCGGCGCGACCGGCGACGGCGCCGCCCTGGCCTGGGAGGCCGGGGCGGTCATCGCCGACGCCGAGTTCGTCCAGTTCCACCCCACGCTGGTCCCCGAGGGACCGTTCATGGTCTCCGAGGCGGTGCGCGGCGAGGGGGCCGTGCTGCTCGACGGCCACGGCGTCCGGTTCATGCCCGCGGTGCACCCGGACGCCGAGCTGGCCCCGCGGGACGTCGTCGCCCGCGCCATCCACCGCGCGCGCGCCGAGACGGGCGCCGTGTACCTCGACGCCACCGCGGTGGAGCGCTCGCGCGGCGCGGGCTTCCTCGCCCGCAGGTTCCCCGCCATCACCGCCCGGCTCGCCGAGCTGGGCCACGACCTGGCCGCGCGGCCCGTCCCCGTGGCCGAGGCCGCCCACTACTGGATGGGCGGTGTCGCCGCCGACGCCTTCGGGAGGACCACCGTGCCCGGCCTGCTCGCCGCGGGGGAGACCGCCTGCACGGGAGTCCACGGCGCCAACCGGCTCGCCTCCAACTCCCTGCTGGAGGGCCTCGTCTACGGGTGGGCGGCCGTGCAGGGCCTGTCGGCCGGGACGGGTTCCGGGACGGGTTCCGGGACCGTCCCACCGGGCGACGAGGAGGCGGGCGAAGCCGGCGGGCCGACCGCGGCCCACGGGCTGGCGTCGGTCACCGGGCTCGACACCGCGCCCGGCGAGCAGCCGGCCGACCTCGCCGCGCTGCACGGCGTCACGGGGAGCGCGCTCGCCGTCGAACGGGAGGCCGGCCAGTTGGAGGTCGCCGCGAAGCAGCTCGCGCAGTGGGGTGCGCCGCCAGTCGGGCGCGCCGGCCACGAGCTCGCGAACCTGCTCACGCTCGGCCGCGTCGTCGCGGCGGCGGCGCTCGCCCGGACCGACTCGCTGGGCGCCCACCACCGCACGGACTTCCCGCTGCCACCCGCACCCTGGGCCAGCCCGGCCCACGACCACATCCCCGCCCGGCCCAGGTTCGCCCGCCGCGGCCTCGTCAAGACAGGAAGCTGACCACATGGTCCCCAGCCACCCGCCCGCCCCCGCACCGGCACCCGCCTCGCCGCGCGTCCGGCCGACGCCCGAATCCCCGACCCCGGCGCCCCCGACGTCCCCGCACGGGTCCGACGGCGCGACCTGGCCGCCGCCGGCCCGCGTGATCGAGCGCGTCGTGGCCGCCGCGCTCGCCGAGGACGCACCGTCGGGGGACCTGACCGGGTCGGTCCTCATTCCCGCCGACGCGACCGCGCGGGCGGACGTCGTGGCGCGCGAACCCGGCGTGTGCGCGGGGCTGGCGGTGTTCCGCGAGGCCATGGTCCAGACGGATCCCGCGTTGGAGGTGCTTCCGCTGGTGGCGGACGGCGACCGGTTCGCCGCCGGCGCCACGTTGGCGACCGTCGCCGGCAACGCGCGCGCCGTGCTCGCCGCGGAACGCGTGGCCCTGAACCTCCTGCAGCGGCTCAGCGGCATCGCCACGGCCACGCGCGCCCACGTCGACGCGGCCGCCGGCACTGGGGCGCGGATCGCCGACACGCGCAAGACGACGCCGGGGCTCCGGGCACTGGAACGCTACGCCGTGCGCTGCGGGGGCGGCTTCAACCACCGGGACTCCCTCTCCGACGCCGTCATGGCCAAGGACAACCACCTGGCCCTCCTCGGCACGGGCAGCGGGCTCACCGCCTCTCTCCGGGCCGCCCGCGCCCGGCTCGGACACACCGTCCACTTCGAGGTGGAGATCGACCGGCTGGACCAGCTCGAGGCCGTCGTCGCGGCCGGAGTGGACACCGTCATGCTGGACAACTTCGGGCTCGAGGACCTGGCGGAGGGCGTGCGGCGGGTGGGCGGCCGCTGCCTGGTGGAGGCGTCCGGGAACGTGCGTCCCGAGACGGTCGCGGCGATCGCGGCCACCGGGGTCGACGTGATCTCCTCGGGGGCGCTCACGCACGGCGTCCGCGCGCTGGACCTCGGCCTGGACTTCCGCGCCGACGGGTCCGCGCCGTGATCTACCTCGACGCCGCGGCGACCACCCCGGTGCGTCCGGAGGTCCTCGACCTCGTCTGGCCGCTGCTGACCACCGAATACGGAAACCCCTCGAGCCGCCACACGGTCGGGGAGGCCGCGGCCCGGGCGCTGGACTACGCGCGGGACACCGCGGCCGGGGTGCTGGGCGTGCGGACCGGTGACATCGTCTTCACCTCCGGGGGAACCGAGTCGAACAACCTGGCGCTCAAGGGGCTCGCCCTGGCCGCCCCGCGCGGCCGGCACCTGGTCACGAGCGCCGTCGAACACTCGTCCGTCCGCGCCAGCGCGGACTACCTCGCCCGGCACCACGGCTTCGCGGTCGACGTGGTCCCGGTGGACCGTGCCGGGCGGATCGACCCCGACGCCCTGCGCGGGCTCCTGCGCCCCGACACCACGCTGGTCAGCGTCATGGCCGTGAACAACGAGGTGGGCACCATCCAACCCGTCGCGGAGGCGGCCGCGGCCGCCCGCGCCGTGGGCGCGCTCTTCCACACCGACGCGGTGCAGGCCGCCGGGTGGCTGGACCTGCGGCCGCTGGCGGCCGTCTCCGACGCCCTGAGCCTCTCCGGGCACAAGATCGGCGGGCTCAAGGGAGCCGGGCTGCTCATGCTCCGCGGCCGCCTCGAGGCCGAGCCGGTGCTGCACGGCGGGGGCCAGGAGCGTGGCCGGCGCAGCGGCACGGAGAACGTCGCCGGCGCGGTGTCCACGGCCGTCGCGCTGCGCCTGGCCGCGGAGGCCGTCGCCGCCGGTGGGCCGCAGGAGGGCTACGGCGCGTACCTGACCCGCGCCATCGTCGATGGCCTGCGCGGCGACGGCGGCGCGGCCGTCCCGGTCCCGACCGGCGACCCGGAGCGCCGCGTCCCGGGGATCGTGTCCTTTTGCTTCCCCGGCACCTCCGGCGAGGCGGTGCTGCTCGAACTCGAGCGCCGCGGCGTCGTCTGCTCCTCGGGCTCCGCCTGCCACGCCGGCTCGGACGAGCCCTCGACCGTGCTGCTGGCCATGGGCTACGACCCGGACACGGCGCTGACCGCGGTCCGGCTGAGCTTCGGCCGCGGGGTCAAGGAGGCCGAGTTGACCACGGCGGCCCGGGGCGTCGTCGCCGCGGTGCGCGCGGTCGCCGGCGGCTGAACGGCGATTCGCGCGTCGCGCGCGGGGCCCTCGGCGCGCGAGGCACTACGCTGGGACGCGTGTCCCGGCCGGCCCGTGCCGCCCCCGCCCCGACCCCCGAACGGACCCGCATCATGAAACGCACCGCCTCCACGCGGATCGCCGCGCGCGCCAACGCCGGAACGCGCCTGGTCTTCGCCGTCGCGGCCGTCCGCGACCCCGGCTACGAGGCGTTCGCCGAGGAACTCGCCGTGACCGTCGACGGGCGCCCGGTCGAACCCGAGGAGATCGCCGACCACCACGGGGGCCGTTTCCACGTGGTCGACACCGCCGAGGCGGCCGACGTCGTGCTGGAATACCGCGCCGAGGTCGCGGGCCTGGCGCGGCCCGCCCCGGTCGACGCGGCGGACCTGATCCGCTACGTGCGGCCCTCGCGCTACTGCGAATCGGACAAGCTGCTCCCGACGTCGTACGCGCACTTCGGTTCCCTGCGGGGGGAGGAGCTGGTCGTCGCGGTCCGCACGTGGGTCGGCGCGGAGCTGGCCTACGTGTCCGGTTCCTCGCGCGGCAGCGACGGCTCCGTCGACACGCTGCTGGCGCGACGCGGTGTCTGCCGCGACTTCGCCCACCTGGTGGTCGCGCTGCTGCGCGCCAAGGACGTGCCCGCGCGCCTGGCCTCCGCCTACGCGCCGGGCCTGCGGCCGATGGATTTCCACGCCGTCGTCGAGGCGTACGTCGACGGGCGCTGGGTCGTCGTGGACGCCACGGGGCTGGCCCCGCGCCAGGGCCTGCTGCGCATCGCCACGGGCGCCGACTCCTCGGACACCGCGTTCCTGTCGACGGTCGGCGGATCGCTGACGCTCCGGGAGCTGAAGGTCGACGCCGCGTGCGACGAGGAGCTCGCCGACCCCGGCGCCGACGTGCTCGTCGAGCTGGCCTAGCGGGGGTCCGGCGGCGTCAGAGGACGGACGGCACGCCGTCCACGACGTGCCAGCGCTGGTCGAGCCGGACGTTGCCGAGCAGCCGGCGGTCGTGCGAGACCAGAAGCAGGGCCCCGTCGTAGCTTTCCAGCGCCTCCTCCAGCTGCTCGATCGCGGGCAGGTCGAGGTGGTTGGTCGGCTCGTCGAGGACCAGCAGGTTCACGCCCCGGGCCTGCAGGAGGGCCAGCGCCGCGCGCGTCCGCTCGCCCGGGGAAAGGCGCCCCACCGCGCTGGAGACCTGGTCGGCCTTGAGCCCGAACTTGGCCAGCAGCGTCCGAGCCTCGGCCGGATTGAGCTCCGGCACGGCGCCGCAGAACGCGTCGCCGAGCGGCAGGTCCTCGTCGAGTCCCGTGCGGGCCTGGTCGATCTCGCCGATGGCGACACTGGCGCCCAGGCTGGCGCTGCCGGCGTCGGGGGACTCGTGCCCGAGCAGGAGGCGCAGCAGCGTGGTCTTGCCCGCCCCGTTGGGGCCGGTGATGCCGATCCGTTCGCCGGCGTTGACCTGCAGCGAGGCGGGCCCGAAGTCGAAGCCGCCGCGGCGCAGCGTCGCCTCGTTGAGTGTCGCGACCACGGAGCTGGACCGCGGGGCCGCGCCGATGCTGAACTGGAGGGCCCACTCCTTGCGCGGCTCCTCCACCTCCTCGAGGCGGGCAATCCTCGACTCCATCTGGCGGACCTTTTGGGCCTGCTTCTCCGAGGACTCGGTGCTGGCCTTGCGCCGGATCTTGTCGTTGTCCGGGCTCTTCTTCATCGCGTTGCGGACGCCCTGGCTGCTCCACTCGCGCTGGGTCCGCGCCCGAGAGACCAGGTCGGACTTCTTGTCGGCGAACTCCTCGTATGCCTCCCGGGCGTGGCGGCGCGCCACGGCCCGCTCGGCGAGATAGGCGTCGTAGCCGCCGTCGTACAGGGCGACCTTGTTCTGGGCGAGGTCCAGCTCGACCACCTTGGTCACGCAGCGCGCCAGGAACTCGCGGTCGTGGGAAACCAGCACGACGCCGGCGCGCAGCCCGCGCACGAACCCCTCGAGCCGCTCGAGCCCGGCCAGGTCGAGGTCGTTGGTCGGCTCGTCCAGCAGGACGAGGTCGAAGCGGCTGAGCAGGAGCGCGGCCAGCGCCACGCGCGCCGCCTGGCCGCCCGAGAGCCCGGTCATGGCCGCGTCGGGCCCGAGGGTGAGGCCGAGTTCGCCGAGGACCGGGGGGATCCGCTCGTCGAGGTCGGCGGCGCCGCACGCCAGCCAGTGGTCCAGCGCGTCCGCGTAGGCGTCGTCGGCTCCGGGCGCGCCGGCTCCGAGCGCCTCCGCGGCGGCCTCCATGGCGGCGGTGGCCTCGGAGCATCCGGTGCGGCGGCCGAGGTACCCCGCGACGGTCTCGCCCTCGATCCGTTCGTGCTCCTGCGGGAGCCATCCCACGAAGGCGTCCGAGGGGGCCGTCGAGACGCTGCCCTGCTGCGGACGGTCCGCCCCGGCCAGCAGGCGCAGCAGCGTGGACTTGCCGGCGCCGTTGGCGCCCACGACCCCGACGACGTCGCCCGGGGCGACGGTCAGGTTCAGTCCGGAGAAGAGGGTGCGGTGGGCGTGGCCTCCGGAGAGGTCCTTGGCCACGAGGGTAGCGCTCATCCCTCCATCCTAAGAGGAGCCGACGGCCCCGCCGAGTCGCGTGGTCAGGGCTGTGAGCTCCCGGAGCTGCTCCGGGGAGAGCGCGGGGGAGAGCAGCTCGTGGATGTGCCGGACGTGCTCCCTGCCGATCTTCCGCTGCAGCTCGCGTCCGCGGTCCGTCAGGGTCAGCCGAACGGCGCGCTGGTCGCACGGGTCCGGCCGCCGCTCCACGAGTCCCTTGGACTCCAGCCGCTCGACCATGCGGCTCAGGCTCGGCTGGCTCATCAGGACGTGCTCGTTGAGGTCGCCGAGCCGCAGGCCTCCGCTGGGGCAGCGGCTGAGGTTGAAGAGCACGTCGTACTCGCGCATGTTCACGCCCTTGAACGCGGGATGCTTCTGCAGGCGGCGCATGATGGTCACCTGGCAGCGGAACAGCGCCTCCCACGCCTCGGAGGCCTCCCGCAGCGAGGCGGCCTCGTCAGGCATGGTGCACCTCGCGGTCGGCGGGCGCCCCGCGGCCGGCCGGCGCCGCGGCCGCCGTCGTGTCCGCCGCGTGCGCGGCCTTCCGGGCGGCCACGCGGCCGGCGTGGGTCGGTGGGGCCGGGTGGTCGGCCGGCTTCCGCTTGGCGTACTCCTCCCGCAGGGCGGGCAGGACGGTCTCGCCGAACAGGTCCAGCTGCCGGAGCACGGTCGCCAGCGGCAGGCCGGCGTGGTCGATGAGGAACAGCTGGCGGTGGTAGTCGCCGAAGTACTCCTGGAAGCTCAGGGTCTTCTCCAGCACCTCCTGGGGGCTGCCGACCGTCAGCGGGGTCTGCGCGGTGAAGTCCTCCATCGACGGACCGTGTCCGTAGACGGGCGCGTTGTCGAAGTACGGCCGGAATTCCCGGACCGCGTCCTGCGAGTTCCGGGCCATGAAGAACTGGCCGCCGAGGCCGACGACGGCCTGGTCCGCCCGTCCGTGCCCGTAGTGCTCGTAGCGCTCGCGGTAGAGTCCGATCAGCTGCTGGTAGTGCTCCTTGGGCCAGAAGATGTTGTTGGCGAAGAACCCGTCGCCGTAGTAGGCGGCGATCTCCGCGACCTGCGGCGTGCGGATCGAACCGTGCCAGACGAAGGGCGCGACGCCGTCCAGCGGCCGCGGCGTCGATGTGAAGTTCTGGAGCGGGGTGCGGTGCTTGCCGCTCCAGTTGACGGTGTCCTCGTCCCAGAGGCGGCGGAGCAGGTGGTAGTTCTCGACCGTCAGCTCCACGGAGTCCTGGTTGCTCTTGCCGAACCACGGGTAGACCGGGGCGGTGTTGCCGCGTCCCAGCACCAGGTCGACGCGGCCGTCCGAGAGGTGTTGAAGCATCGCGTAGTCCTCGGCGATCTTCACCGGATCGTTCGTGGTGATGAGGGTGGTGGCGGTGGAGAGGATGATCCGCTCCGTCTGCGCGGCGATGTGGGCCAGCAGGGTCGTCGGGGAGGACGAGAAGAACGGGCGGTTGTGGTGCTCTCCGATGGCGAAGACGTCCATGCCGATCTCCTCCACCTTCCGGGCGATCGCCACCGAGGCCTTGATGCGCTCGTGCTCGGTGGGGGTGCGTCCGGTGGTGGGGTCGGTGGTGATGTCGCTGACGCTGAAGACGCCGATCTGCATGGGGTACCTCCTGGTTGCCTGACACCATCATGCCAGAATTTCAATGCATATGCATGTAAAAGCGCGGGAGGCGGCGGATTGATTCCCCCGGACGCGCGTGACGTCGGACACCCGTCCGCCCAGTGGCGCGGGCATGGCGCGGGACGGCGAAGGACCCGCGCCCGGGACGGGGGACGGGCATCCCGCCCCGACGTCCCGGGGGAGCGCGGCCGGCTCAGGGGCGGGCGCCCGCGCCCAGGGGGTCGAGGTCGTCGTCGCTGCGGCGCGGGCCGCCGCCGTCCGACGTCGCGGCCGCTTCGCCGTCCCGCGCGCGGCGCCGGCCCGAGGGGGCGGGCGCCGCGCCCGCCGGCGAGCCTTCCGCGGGAGTCCTGTACGGGTCTGCCCCGGCCGCGGGGCGGCCGTCCCCGGCGCGGCGGGCGGCCCGGCGCTCACGCCGACCCTCGACCAGCCGGTAGAGCACCGGCACGAGGACCAGCGTGAGCGCCGTGGAGGAGACCAGACCGCCGATGACGACGACGGCGAGGGGCTGGGAGATGAAGCCGCCCTCGCCGGTGAGGCCCAGCGCCAGCGGGGTGAGCGCGAAGACCGTGGCCAGGGCGGTCATGAGGATCGGGCGCAGGCGTTGCCGGGCGCCGTGGTGGATGGCGTCGTCCAGGCTCATGCCGGCGGAGTGCCCGCCGGGGTGCCGGTACTGGTTGATGAGGTCGATGAGCACGATCGCATTGGTCACGACGATGCCCACGAGCATCAGCATGCCGATCAGGGACGGCAGGCCCAGGGGGACGCCGGTGAGCAGCAACAGCCCGATCGCGCCCGTCGCCGCGAACGGGACCGAGACCAGCAGGATCAGCGGTTGGATCAGCGACTTGAACGTCGCGACCATGATGACGTAGACGATCGCGACGGCGGCCAAGAGGGCCAGGAACAGCTGCTCGAAGGACTCCGCCTGCTGGGTGGCGGCACCGCCCAGCTCGGCCGTCGCGCCCTCCGGCAGGACCAGCGTCTCGAGCCGCTCCGCGACCGCGGTGGACACGCCGCCGAGGTCGTTCTCGCCGGGGGTGATGGACACCGTGGCGATGCGCTGGCCGTTGTTGCTGGAGATGCTCGCCGGTGCCTCCGTCAGTTCCACGGTGGCGACGTCGCCGAGGGCGACGGGTCCGCTCGCGGTCGGCAGCACCACCTGGCGCAGGTCCTCGACGGTCTCCGCCGAGCCGCCCTCTCCGATGCTGACCGGGAAGTCCGTGAAGCCGAGGCGGACGCTTCCGGCCGGCACGGGCTGGAGCGCCGCGGCGGCGAGGCCGCCGACCTGTTCGTCGGACAGGCCGAGCCGGGCGGCCTCCTCCGGGTCGACCGTGACGGACACCTGCGGACGGGCCGCGGAGAGGTCGCTCTCCGCCCCGCGCGAGCCGGGAATGCCGTCCATGGCCGCGAGGACGTCGTCGGCGGCCTCCTCCAGCAACGCGGGGGTCGGCGCGAAGACCTGGACCGAGACGTCGGAGCTGGCGCCGAAGCCGCCGCCCTGGGTGCTGAACGAGATGTCACCGTCGGCGTCGACCGCTTCGACCCGGGCGCGCGCGTCGTCGATGATGGCTTCGAGGTCCGCGCCGGCCTCCGCGATGACGGTGTAGGACGCGGAATCGGTCGAACCCCCGCCGGCGAACGAGGCGATGCCGGTGGCGGTGCCGGCGGTGAGCTGGACGTCCAGGACGCCTGGCGTTCCGCGCAGCGCCTGTTCCACGCCCTCGGCGGCGGCCAGGGTCGTGTCCAGCGAGGACCCGGCCGGGAGCTGCTGGTCCACGCTGAAGCTGTTCTGCCCCGTCGACCCCAGCAGGTTGGTCGGCAGCAGGGGCACCATGAGTGCGGTCGCGGCCAGCACGAGGCCGGCGCCCGTCAGGGTCACGACGGGGTGGCGCTGGGTCGAGTCGAGGACGGGGCGGTAGCCGCGCTGCAGCCACGAGCGTTCCTCGGCCTCCTCGGCCGCCGCGCGGGCACGCCCGGCCGTCGCCGCGTCGGCGGCGCCCGGCCGGGTCCGTCCCAGGAACCAGTAGGCCAGAACGGGAACAATGGTGAGCGACACGACCAGGGAGGCCAGCAGGGCGACGGTGACCGTCAGCGCGAACGGGCGGAACAGCTCGCCGGCCAGGCCGCCGACGAAGGCGACCGGCGCGAAGACCGCGACCGTCGTCAGCGTCGCCGCCGTCACGGCGGTCGCGACCTCGCGCACGGCCGTTCGGATCGCCGCGCCCTTCTCTTCGCCGTAGGCCAGGTGTCGCTTGATGTTCTCGATCACCACGATCGAGTCGTCGACGACGCGGCCGATCGAGATGGTGAGCGCCCCCAGCGTCAGGACGTTGAGGGAGTAGCCGGAGACGCCCAGCCCGATGAACGTCACGAGCAGGGACAGGGGGATGGAGATGGCGGTGACCAGTGTGGCCCGGGCGCTGCGGAGGAACACCAGGATGATGACGACCGCGAAGCCCAGCCCCAGCAGGCCCTCGGTGGTCAGGTCCTTGATGGACTTCTCGATGAACGGGGCCTGGTCGAAGACCGTGGTGAACCGGACGTCCCCGCCGAGCTCGGCGGTGAGGCCGGGCAGCTGTTCCGCCACGAGGTGGGAGATGGCCACGGTGTCGCCGTCCGGCGTCTTGGTCAGCGACAGGGCCAGGGTCGGCAGGCCGTTGGTGCGTGTCACCGACGTCGGTTCGTCGTCCACGATGTCCACGGTGGCGAGGTCGCCGACGGTGCGGACCGCGCGCTCCGCGGGTGCGCCGGGCTGCGCGGCCGCCCCGGCCGTCGGCTGGCCGGCGCCCGGGGTGGCCTCGCCGTCCGCGCCGGCCACGGGGATGCCCCGCAGGTCCGCGAGCGAGGCGATGGTGGTCCCCGCCTGCACGGGCAGGGTCAGTCCGTCCTGGCCGACGGAGCCGATCGGGAACAAGCCGGAGTTCTCCTCGAGGGCGGTCCTGAGGTCGGCGACGGTCAGCCCCGAATCCTCCAGTGCCGCCTCGTCCGGGAGGACGGCGATCCGCTGCGTCGCTCCGCCGGTGACCTCGACGGTTCGCACGCCCTCGATCTTGCGCAACTGCGGGACGGCGAGGCGTTCGACGTCGGACTTGAGGGCGTTGAGCGACTCCCCGCCGGAGACCGCGAGGTAGACGATCGGGAAGTCGGAGATGGACCCGGCGAACGACGACGGCTCGACATCCTCGGGCAGGATCGCCTGGGAGTTGGCGACCGCCCTGTCCACCTGGCTGCGCGCCCGGTCGAGGTCGGTGCCGTACGCGAAGGTCAGGGAGATCGTGGAGACGCCCGTGCGGGAGGTCGCGGTGGAGGACTCCAGCCCCTCGACCGCCTGCAGCGCGCTTTCCAACGGCTCGCTCACCTGCTTGTCGACGACCTCCGGGGACGCCCCCTGCATCGCGGAAACCACGGTGATCCGCGGGAACTCCAGTGACGGGATGAGCTCCTGCTTGAGCGAGCCCATGGTGATCACGCCGAACACGGCGGCGAACACCGTGACCAGCGCGATCAGAGCCCGGTTGCCGAGTGACAGCGCGGCCAGACGGTGCATGGGGTCTCCTTCGGGAGGCTAGGCCAGTTCAAGGACCCTGTTGGTGGAGGCGGTGACCTCGGCGAGGAGCGCCGGGTTCGAGTTCAGCGCGGTGCCGTGGCTGGGAATGATCTCCGTCAGCCTCGGCTCCCAGCCCGCGAACCGCTGGGGGAAGCAGCGCCGGAGCACCTCGACCATGATGGGTGCGGCCGTCGACGCGCCCGGGGACGCGCCGAGCAGGCCGGAGATGGTCCCGTCGGCGCTCGTGATGACCTCGGTGCCGAACTGCAGCACCCCGCCCTTCTTCGGGTCCTTCTTGATGACCTGCACACGCTGGCCGGCGCTGATGAGCTCCCATTCGCCCGCCTCCGCGTTCGGGACGTACTCGCCCAGCGCCTCGTCCTTCTTCGAACGCGACTTGAGGACCTCCTTGACCAGGTACTTCGTCAGGTCGAGGTTGTCCTTGCCGACGGCGAGCATCGGCAGGATGTTGTGGGCCCGGATGGACAGCGGCAGGTCCAGCAGCGAGCCCGTCTTGAGGAAGTTCGTGGAGAAGCCCGCGTACGGGCCGAACATCAGGGAGCGCTTGCCGTCGACGAACCGCGTGTCCAGGTGCGGAACGGACATCGGCGGGGCGCCGACGGACGCCTGGCCGTAGACCTTCGCGTGGTGCCGGGCGATCGTGGCCTCGTTGGTGTTCCGCAGGAACTGGCCGGAGACGGGGAATCCGCCGAAGCCCTTGGCCTCGGGAATGCCGGACGCCTGGAGCAGCGACAGCGCGCCGCCGCCGGCCCCGACGAAGACGAACCTCGCGTTCACCTCCCGCTTCTCGCCGGTCGCGCGGTTCTTGACCGTGAGCTTCCAGCCGGAGCCGGAGCGCTCGAGGTCCGTGACGCGGTGGCCGAAGTTCAGGTCGGCGCCCGCGGTGCCGAGGTGGCTGGTCAGCTGGCGGGTCAGGGAACCGAAGTCGACGTCGGTGCCGCCGGCGACGCGCGACGCGGCGACGCGGGTGTTCGGGTTCCGGCCCTCGGCGACGAGGGGAGCCCACTCGGCGATCCGCGCCAGGTCCTCCGTGTGCTCGATCGACTCGAAGAGCGGCTGGGAGCGCAGGGCCTCGTAGCGCGTCCGCAGGTAGTCGGCGTGGCCGTCGCCGATGACGAAGCTCATGTGCGGCAGGGCGTTGATGAAGGACTTCGGGGAACCGATCAGCCCCTTCTCGACCATGTGCGCGTAGAACTGACGCGAGACCTGCCACTGCTCGTTGATGCCGATCGCCTTCGTCGGATCGACGCTGCCGTCGGGGGACGCGGGCGTGTAGTTCAGCTCGCACAGGGCGGAGTGGCCGGTGCCGGCGTTGTTCCAGGGCCCGGAGGACTCCAGCCCGGCCTGGTCCAGGTTCTCGAAGAGGCCGATGCTCCACTCGGGCTCGAGCTCGTGGACGAGCGTGCCCAGGGTGGCGCTCATGATGCCGCCCCCGATGAGTGCGACGTCGAGGTTTTGCGGGGTGGTGGGGGCGGGCACGGTGTTCTCCATCCGACAGTCACTGGTGGCTTAGGGCAAGGTTAGCGTGGCGGCGAGACCCGGATGAAATCAGGCCGACGCGCCGGCGTCGTCAAGTGGCCAGTGTCACGCGGTCGAACACCTCGTCCAGCACGGGGCTTGAGGGATAGCTCACGACCCGGTCGCTGGCGGCGACCGCGGAGATCGGATACGCGATCGGCAGCGCCGGGAGGTCGTTCGCGAGCACCTCGCCGATCTCCTGGTAGGCCGTGGCCCGGGCGTCGCCGTTGGGCAGGGACCGCGCGGCGGCGAGCCGCGCGCGCAGCGCGGGGGACTCGTAGCCGAATTCCGCGGAGGCGTCGCCGAAGAGGGAACCAACGAAGTGGTCCGGGTCGCGGTAGCTGCCGTTCCACCCCAGCAGGTGGAAGCCCGGCCGCTTGCCGCCCAGCACCGTGTCCAGGTAGCCGTCCGACCAGTCGATGGGCACGGGCCGGATGTTGAAGCCGACGGCGGTGAGCTGGCGGCTGAGTTCGGCGTAGATGCGTTCCGGCAGCGGCAGGTAGGCGCGCGTGATGTTCAGCGGGTACGCGAACGGGATGGGTTCGCCGTCGTAGCCCGACGCGGCCAGGAGCTCGCGGGCCTCGTTCTCGTTGAAGCCGAAGTAGGTCTCGGCGTCCGGAACGCCGAGGCTCGGGGGGACGAACCCGCGGGCCTCCTTGGTGCCGGCGATGAAGAACTGCTCGATCAGCCGCTGGCGGTTCACGGCGTGGGCGGCGGCCCGCCGCACGCCGTCCTCGGCCAGCGCCGGATGGTCCCGGTTCATGCCCAGGTAGAAGACGGAGAACGGATCCCGCTGGAGGATCTGCTGCCCTCCGCGGACCAATTCGCGCAGCTCGTCCAGGGTCACCATGTCGTAGCCGTCGATGTCCCGCCGGCGCAGCGCGCGCAGGCGGGACGCGGGATCGCGGAGAGCCTCGAAGGCGACCGTGCCGAGCTGGCCCTGTGCGCGCCAGTGGCGCGGGTTCCACTCGAGCGTGACCTCCTCGTCCGTCTGCGCCGTGAACACGAAGGGTCCGGTACCGACCGGGTTCCGGCCGAACCCGGACGCGATGCGCCCCGACGCGTCGGCCGTCGGATTGTCGGCGTCGAGTTCGCGCAGCGCCGCGGGGGAGGCGATGCCGAAGCCGGGCATGGTCAGGGCCTCGATGAGGCCCGTGAGCGGCCGGCGCAGATACAGGATGAAGGTGCGCGCATCGGCCGCCCGGCAGCCCGCGTAGTAGCTGCCGGACGCCTCCGGCTCCGGTGCGTCGCGGGCGTCCCCCGAGGCCGGTTGCGACGCCGGGGCGGACCCCGGGCCGGACGCCGAGACGGGGCGGTGGTGGAACACCAGCTCGAAGGCCCGGCCCGCGCGGCCACCCACCTTCTCCGTCAGGCCGGACCAGCGCTGGAAGTTGGCGACCACGGCGTTGGCGTCGAAGGCCGTGCCGTCGTGGAAGAGGACGCGGTCGCGCAGGGCGAAGGTGACGGTGAGGCCGTCCTCGCTGGCCTGCCAGCCGGTGGCCAGCGCCGGCGTCGGCGATCCGGTGTTGGGGTCGACGCCGACCAGGCCCTCGAAGATCTGCCGGGTGATGCGGAACGACTCGTTGTCGATGGCCAGCGCGGGGTCCAGGGTGTCCGGCAATCCGGCGGCGCCGAACCGGAACCCGGGGCGTGGGGCGGCGCTTCCCCCGGAGGTCGTCGACGGTCCGGACGGTGGGCGGGCGACGGTGCACCCCGTGGCCGTGGCCAGCAGGGCGGCGCCGAGTCCCAGCACGGTGCGGCGGGACGGCGCGGGAGGCGTCCGGCGGGGGCCGTTGTCGTGTGGGCTGCGCTGCACGCTGTGGGGCTCCTTGCTGCGGGAGAGGTGGCAGATGGGCGTCCGTGGCGGAACGCCCAGTCTATGGTGCAACGCACGGGGCCCCCGGAAAGATCCGGGGGCCCCGTGCCGGGGTGCGAGCGGGGGGACTTGAACCCCCACGTCCGAAGACACTGGAACCTAAATCCAGCGCGTCTGCCAATTTCGCCACGCTCGCGCGGCCGCCGCCGCGGCGGGTCCGGCCGGACCCGCCGGCGGGCGGGCGCGGCCCTTCGGGCCTGCACCAGTGTAGCGGAACGCCTTCGCCGCGCCGGCGCGGAGCGGTGGGTTGCGGGCGCCGCCCCGCTGGTGGCGGCCCGAAACTATGCGGCGTCCAGCCCCAGATCGCGGCGGAGTTTGGCGACGTGGCCGGTGGCGCGCACGTTGTACTGGGCAAGGTCCACGCGCCCGTCCTCGCCGACGACGACGGTGGACCGGATGAGCCCCTGGTAGGTCTTGCCGTAGTTCTTCTTCTCGCCCCAGGCGCCGTAGGCGGACGCGACGGCGTGGTCCTCGTCGCTGAGCAGCGGGAACGTCAGGCCCTCGGTCTCCTGGAACTTCTTGAGCTTCGCCGGGGCGTCGGGGGACACCCCGACCACGCGGTATCCCGCGGCCGCGAGCGAGGCCAGGCTGTCCCGGAAGTCGCAGGCCTGCGTGGTGCACCCGGGGGTGGCCGCCGCCGGGTAGAAGTACACGACGACCCGCGACCCGGAGAAGTCCGCGAGCGACACGGGCCGGCCCTCGGCGTCGGGGAGCGTGAAGGCCGGGGCGGTGTCGCCGGCCGCGAGACGGGATCCGGTGGTGGCCATGGGGTTCCTCCTGGGGACGGCGGTCTGGTGGCGTGTCGGCGGGGACGAAAAAGGAGGCCGACCTGACGGCCGACCTCCTTTTCCCGTGGTGCACCCCCCGGGACTTGAACCCGGAACCCATTGATTAAGAGTCAATTGCTCTGCCAATTGAGCTAGAGGTGCATCGTTCCTGGCGGCCGGTCCGTTTCCGTCCCCGCCGCTTCCGCAACGGGATAAGACACTACCAGCCCCGGGGCGCCCGCGCAAAGCGGGGCGGGCAGTTGAGACGGACCTCACGTCCGGGGCCCGTCGCGGCGTGCGACGACCCGTCCCGCAGTGCTGTCCTAGGCTGTCGTCATGCGACCCATCCATGCCGTCACCTTCCCGTCCGATGAGCTCCTCGCCGCGTGCTCGCCCCTGCCGGAGGGCGTCCGCGCGGGTGTCTGGGACCTCGTGTCCGGGCCCCGCGGGCTCGCCCTCGACGAGATCGAGGCCGTCGTCCTGCCGTACGCCATGGGCACGGACGCGTTCGCGGAGGTGCGCCGGGCGCCGGGCGTGCGCCTGGTGCAGACCCAGTCCACGGGATACGACGGCGTGTCGCGGCTCGTGGGCGAGGACGTCGGCGTCGCCTCCGCCCACGGCGTGCACGCCGCCGCCACCGCCGAGCTCGCCGTGGGCCTCGCCCTGGCGTCGCTGCGCGGGATCGGCGAGGCGGCCCGGGACCAGCTCGACGGAGCCTGGAACCCCGCGCGCTGGCCGGGTCTGGCGGACCGGCGCGTCGGCCTGGTCGGCGTGGGCGGGATCGGGGAGGAGATCCGGCGCCGGCTGGACCCCTTCGAAGTCGACCTGGTGCGCTTCGGCACCGGTTCGCGCGACGACGCGCACGGACGGGTGCACGCCATCTCCGAGCTGCGCGACCTGGCCCCCGGGATCGAGGTGCTCATCTGCATCGTGCCGCTGACCACGCGGACGCGCCACCTGGTGGGCCGGGAGCTCCTCGCGGCGCTTCCCGACGGCGCCGTCGTCGTGAACGTGGCCCGGGGCCCGGTCGTGGACACCGACGCGCTGACGGCCGAGGTGGCCTCCGGGCGGCTGCGCTGCGCCATCGACGTCGTCGACCCCGAGCCGCTGCCCGCGGACCACCCGCTGTGGCGGCTCCCGGGCGCCCTCGTCACGCCACACAATGGCGGCAACACCGAGGCGTTCCCGCCGCGGATCGAGGCGCTGCTGCGCCGGCAGGTGCGGGCCGTCGCGGCCGGCCGCGAACCGGAGAACCTCGTCCACCGCGGGAACCGGCTGTAGGAGCCGGCCGCGGAGCCGGCCGGCAGGCGCGGCCCGGGAGGCGGCGACGGGTCGAGGCCCAGCCGGGTGCCGGGCGCCTCAGCCCCGCCGCTGGCCGTCGCCCGACGGTTCCCCGTCGCCAGCGCTTCCCGGGCCGCCGCCGTCGAACCCGTCGAGCATGGTCATGAACTCGTCCATGAAGTCGCGGAAGTCCAGGGCGTCGCGTGCCTGGTCCAGGCGCACGCGGCCCCCCGCGGCCGTCGACACGGCCGCGGGGGCGTCCACGGAGGGCGTGCCGTCGACGCCGAAGCGGAAGACGCGGCCGGTGCTGGTGCCGACCTCGTGCCCGCCGGCCCGCACCTCGGCGAGGTGGCTGAGGTTCGTCAGGTTGATCGCCACGGCGGGCTCGAGCGCCGCGAGCGTGCGGGGGTGCAGCGGGGCGACGACGATTTCCATCGGCTGTCGCCGGAATCCGACCACGAAGGCCCCGCCCGCCCCGGCGCGGCCGGCGGCGTAGACGAGGTTGTAGCTCCCGTAGTTCGGGATCTGCCCGTCGAAGGCCCGGTGCAGGTGGGACTTGAGCGCGGCGTCGCCGTCGTCGTGCACTTCGTTGCCCATGGCCCCAGTCTAGGCCGGGGTGCCGGACGCCCGCGCGGTTATGTTGCGCCGCCGGGTCACGGGTTCGTTGCGATCGTTAACGAGTCCTACAATCGGGTTCATGAGCCAGGACACCACCCCAGACATCAAACCCCGCAGCCGCGCCGTCACCGACGGCATCCACGCAGCCCCCGCCCGCGGCATGTTCCGCGCGGTCGGGATGGGCGACGACGACTTCGCCAAGCCGCAGATCGGCGTCGCGAGCTCCTGGAACGAGATCACGCCCTGCAACCTGTCGCTCAACCGCCTGGCGCAGGGCGCCAAGGAGGGTGTCCACTCCGGGGGCGGGTTCCCGATGCAGTTCGGCACCATCTCCGTCTCCGACGGCATCTCCATGGGCCACGAGGGCATGCACTACTCCCTGGTGTCCCGCGAGGTCATCGCCGACTCCGTCGAGACGGTCATGATGGCCGAGCGGATCGACGGCTCCGTCCTGCTGGCCGGCTGCGACAAGTCCCTGCCCGGCATGCTCATGGCGGCCGCGCGGCTGGACCTGGCCAGCGTCTTCCTCTACGCGGGATCGATCATGCCCGGGTTCGCGAAGCTCGAGGACGGCACGGAGAAGGAGGTCACGCTCATCGACGCCTTCGAGGCGGTCGGCGCGTGCGCCGCCGGGAAGATGAGCCTGAAGGACCTCGACGCGATCGAGCGCGCCATCTGCCCGGGCGAGGGAGCCTGCGGCGGGATGTACACCGCGAACACCATGGCCTGCATCGGCGAGGCGCTGGGCATGTCGCTCCCCGGTTCGGCCGCCCCGCCGTCGGCCGACCGCCGCCGCGACATGTTCGCACGGGCCTCGGGCGAGGCCGTCGTGAACCTCCTGCGGCTCGGGATCACCGCCCGGGACATCCTCACGAAGAAGGCGTTCGAGAACGCCATCGCCGTCACCATGGCCTTCGGCGGGTCGACCAACGCCGTGCTGCACCTCCTGGCCATCGCCCGCGAGGCGGAGGTGGACCTGACGCTCGAGGACTTCAACCGCATCGGCGACCGCATCCCGCACCTCGGCGACCTCAAGCCGTTCGGCCGCTACGTCATGGTCGACGTGGACCGCATGGGCGGCGTCCCCGTCATCATGAAGGCGCTCCTGGACGCCGGCCTCCTGCACGGCGACTGCCTCACGGTCACGGGCCGCACGGTCGCGGAGAACCTCGCCGAGATCAACCCGCCGGACCTGGACGGCAAGATCCTGCGCGCGCTGGACAACCCGATCCACAAGACCGGCGGCATCACCGTGCTCCACGGCTCCCTGGCGCCCGAGGGCGCCGTCGTGAAGAGCGCGGGGTTCGACGCCGACGTCTTCGAGGGCTCGGCCCGCGTGTTCGAGCGCGAACAGGGCGCCCTCGACGCGCTGGACCGCGGCGAGATCCACGCGGGCGACGTCGTGGTCATCCGCTACGAGGGGCCCAAGGGCGGCCCCGGCATGCGGGAGATGCTGGCCATCACCGGGGCCATCAAGGGCGCCGGTCTGGGCCGGGACGTGCTGCTGCTCACCGACGGCCGCTTCTCCGGCGGCACCACGGGGCTGTGCATCGGCCACGTCGCCCCGGAAGCGGTCGACGGCGGTCCGATCGCGTTCGTCCGGGACGGCGACCGGATCCGCGTGGACATCGCGGCCCGCACCTTCGACCTGCTGGTCGACGCCGGGGAGCTCGAGGAGCGCAAGGCCGGCTGGTCCCCGCTCCCGGGCAAGTTCACCACGGGCGTGCTGGGCAAGTACGCGAAGCTGGTCCACTCGGCCAGCACCGGCGCGTACTGCGGCTAGGGGCGCGTCCGGTGGGGGCCTGTCCACCCACCGGACACCCCGTCCACCATATGAGACAGGCAGTGGGTTTGTTGACAGTGATCGCGGACACCGTGGAGACTGACAGCATGCAGATTCGCACCGACGTCCTACGAGTTACCAAGCGCGTGGCCTAGTCCATCGTTGGTAGGACAGGTGACGCGCAAACCCCACTGACGCCGCAAGGCCGGAGGGGTTTTTTTATGCGCCGAACACCAGAAGAGAAGGAAGAATCCTATGAGTAACGGAACACCCATCAGCCCTTCGCTGGTGGCCAAGGCCGCTGGCCGTGCCAAGGATGCAGCCCCCGTCTCTTCGGCCGTGGACGCATCGAGCCGGGTCCAGGGCCCGAACAACATCGTTCCACCCACGGAGATGACCGGCTCGCAGGCCATCGTCCGCGCGCTGGAGGAACTGGGCGTCACGGACGTCTTCGGGCTTCCGGGCGGGGCCATCCTCCCCACCTACGACCCGCTCATGGACTCCACGAAGATCAAGCACGTCCTGGTGCGCCACGAGCAGGGAGCCGGCCACGCGGCCCAGGGGTACGCCATGGTGACCGGGCAGGTCGGCGTGTGCATCGCGACCTCCGGCCCGGGCGCCACCAACCTCGTCACCGCCATCGCGGACGCCCACATGGACTCGGTCCCGATGGTCGCCATCACGGGCCAGGTCAACAGCGCGTTCATCGGAACCGACGCGTTCCAGGAGGCGGACATCGTCGGCATCACCATGCCGATCACCAAGCACTCCTTCCTGGTCACGGACGCCGCGGACATCCCGCGGGTCATGGCCGAGGCCTTCCACATCGCCGGAACCGGCCGGCCCGGTCCGGTCCTGGTGGACATCACCAAGGACGCCCAGACGTCCACCGCGCCGTTCTCCTGGCCGCCGCGGATCGACCTGCCCGGCTACCGCACGGTCGTCCGCGGCCACGCCAAGCAGGTCCGCGAGGCCGCGAAGCTGATCGCCGCGTCGTCGCGTCCCGTCTTCTACGTCGGCGGCGGCGTCATCAAGGGGCATGCCTCGCGCGAGCTGCTCGAGCTGGCCGAGTACGTCGGCGCCCCCGTGGTGACCACCCTCCAGGCCCGCGGGGCGTTCCCCGACTCCCACCGGCAGCACGTGGGCATGCCGGGCATGCACGGGTCCGTCTCGGCGGTCACCGCGCTGCAGCAGTCGGACCTGCTGATCACGCTCGGCGCCCGGTTCGACGACCGTGTCACCGGCGTCCTCAGCTCCTTCGCCCCGAACGCGCTCGTCATCCACGCGGACATCGACCCGGCGGAGATCTCCAAGAACCGCACGGCGGACGTCCCGATCGTCGGGTCCGTCAAGGAGATCATCCCGGAGCTGCTCGACGCCTGCCGCGCGCGTTTCGCGGAGGAGGGCGCCCCGGGCCTCGAGGCCTGGTGGTCCACCCTGAACCGGCTCCGCGACACCTACCCGATCGGCTACACGGACACCGCCGACGGGCTCACCGCGCCGCAGAAGGTGATCCAGCGCATCGGAGAGCTGACCGGCCCGGAGGGCGTCTACGTCGCCGGCGTCGGCCAGCACCAGATGTGGGCGGCGCAGTTCGTCAAGTACGAGCGGCCCCACCAGTGGCTGAACTCCGGCGGGCTGGGCACCATGGGCTACTCGGTGCCGGCGGCCATGGGTGCGAAGGTCGGCAACCCCGACCGCGTGGTCTGGTCGATCGACGGCGACGGCTGCTTCCAGATGACCAACCAGGAACTGGCGACCTGCGTCATCAACAAGATCCCCATCAAGGTGGCGGTGATCAACAACTCCTCGCTCGGCATGGTGCGCCAGTGGCAGACGCTGTTCTACGAGTCCCGCTACTCCAACACGGACCTGAACACCGGCCACGGCTCGGTCCGCGTGCCGGACTTCGTGAAGCTCGCGGACGCCTACGGCTGCGTCGGGTTGCGCTGCGAACGCGACGAGGACATCGACGCGACCATCGCCGAAGCACTGGCCATCAACGACCGGCCCGTGGTCATCGACTTCGTGGTCAGCGCCGACGCCATGGTGTGGCCGATGGTGCCCTCCGGCGTCGGCAACGACGCCATCCAGATCGCCCGGGGCATGACCCCGGATTGGGAAGAGGAGGACTAGGACATGGCACGCCACACCCTTTCCGTGCTCGTGGAGGACGTCCCCGGCGTCCTGACGCGCGTTGCCGGGCTCTTCGCCCGGCGCGCGTTCAACATCCACTCGCTCGCGGTGGGTCCGACGGAGGTGCCCGGCATGTCCCGGGTCACCGTCGTCGTCGACGCCGAGGGCCACCTGCTGGAACAGGTGACCAAGCAGCTGAACAAGCTGATCAACGTCATCAAGATCGTCGAACTCACCCCCGAATCGTCAGTGCAGCGCGACCACATCCTGGTCAAGGTGCGCGCGGACGCCGCAACCAGGCTGCAGGTAACCCAGGCAGCCGACCTCTTCCGTGCCTCGGTGGTGGACGTCTCCACCGAATCCGTCATCATCGAGGCCACCGGAACCGCCGAGAAGCTCAACGCCCTCCTGGCGGTCCTCGAGCCCTTCGGCGTCCGGGAAATCGTCCAGTCCGGAACCCTGGCCGTCGGCCGCGGCTCCAAATCGATGTCGGACCGCGCCCTGCGGTCCGTCTCCGCCTGACCCACAGCCCCACCCAAGGAGTAACCACAGTGACCGACATGTACTACGACGACGACGCCGACCTGTCCATCATCCAGGGCCGCACCGTCGCCATCATCGGCTACGGGTCCCAGGGCCACGCCCACGCGCTGAGCCTGCGCGATTCCGGCGTCGACGTCCGCGTCGGCCTCAAGGACGGCTCCGCCTCCCGCGCGAAGGCCGAGTCCGAGGGCCTGCGCGTCCTCTCCGTCTCCGCGGCGGCGGCCGAGGCGGACGTCATCATGATCCTGACCCCGGACCAGGTCCAGGCCGAGGTCTACAAGAACGAGATCGCGCAGAACCTGCAGGCCGGCGACGCGCTGTTCTTCGGGCACGGCTTCAACATCCGCTACGGCTTCATCCAGCCGCCGGCGGACGTCGACGTGGCGCTCGTCGCCCCCAAGGGGCCGGGCCACATCGTGCGCCGCGAGTTCGAGGCCGGCCGCGGCGTGCCGGACCTGATTGCCGTCGAGCAGAACGCGTCCGGCAAGGCCAAGGAGCTGGCCCTGTCCTACGCCAAGGCCATCGGCGGCACCCGCGCGGGCGTCATCGAGACCACGTTCAAGGAAGAGACCGAGACGGACCTCTTCGGCGAGCAGGCCGTCCTCTGCGGCGGCGCCTCCCAGCTGGTGCAGTACGGCTTCGAGGTGCTCACCGAAGCCGGCTACAAGCCGGAGATCGCGTACTTCGAGGTCCTGCACGAGCTGAAGCTGATCGTGGACCTCATGGTCGAGGGCGGGATCGCCAAGCAGCGCTGGTCGGTCTCCGACACCGCGGAGTACGGCGACTACGTCTCCGGCCCGCGCGTGATCACCCCGGTCGTGAAGGAGAACATGAAGGCCGTGCTCGCCGACATCCAGGACGGGACCTTCGCCCAGCGCTTCATGGACGACCAGGCCAACGGCGCGCCCGAGTTCCTCGAGCTGCGCCGGAAGGGCGAGGACCACCCCATCGAGGCCACCGGCCGCGAGCTGCGCAAGCTGTTCTCCTGGATCAAGTCCGAGGACGACTACACCGAGGGCGTCGCGGCGCGCTAGGCGCCCGCCCATTCGCCGAGGCCGCGCGGCTTCCGCGGAACACCACGACGGCGGCGCCCGTCCGGCAGACACCGGACGGGCGCCGCCGTCGCGTCGCGGGCCCGGGGCATGCCGCACCTCACACGTGATCCGTCCGTAACATGGGCGCCCCGACGCCGCGCGGGGGAGGCGCGGCCGATAATCTGGGGGCAGGCCGGGTCCGCCCGGAGCAGCATCAGCCCCCTCCACAGCAAAGGTGCCACACCCGTGTCAGACACGAAACCCGTCGTCCTGCTCGCCGAAGAGCTCTCGCCCGCCACCGTCGCGGCACTCGGCCCCGACTTCGAGATCCGGCAGACCGACGGGGCGGACCGGGCGCAGCTGCTGGCGGCCATCGCCGACGTCGACGCGATCCTGGTCCGCTCGGCCACGAAGGTCGACGCCGAGGCGATCGCCGCCGCCACGCGGCTGAAGGTCATCGCCCGCGCCGGCGTCGGGCTGGACAACGTCGACATCAAGGCGGCCACGCAGGCCGGGGTCATGGTCGTCAACGCCCCGACCTCCAACATCGTCTCCGCGGCCGAGCTGACCGTCGGGCACATCGTCTCGCTGGCCCGCCGCATCCCCGCCGCCAGCGCCTCGCTCAAGGCGGGGGAGTGGAAGCGCTCCAAGTACACCGGCGTCGAGCTGTACGAGAAGACGGCCGGCATCATCGGCCTCGGACGGATCGGCGCCCTCGTCGCCGCCCGCCTGCAGGGCTTCGGCATGGACGTGGCCGCCTACGACCCCTACGTCACGTCGGCGCGCGCGCAGCAGCTGGGGGTCCGCCTCCTGGAGCTCGACGAGCTGCTCGCCGAGTCCGACTTCATCACCATCCACATGCCCAAGACGCCGGAGACGGTGGGCATGCTCGGGGCCGAGGCCTTCGCCAAGATGAAGGACACCGCCTACGTCGTCAACGTCGCCCGCGGCGGCCTCGTCGACGAGGAGGCGCTCCACGACGCCCTCGTCTCCGGCGCGATCGCCGGCGCCGGGATCGACGTCTTCGTCAGCGAGCCCAGCACCGACCTGCCGTTCTTCGGCCTGGAGAACGTCGTGGTCACCCCGCACCTCGGTGCGTCCACGGACGAGGCCCAGGAGAAGGCCGGGGTCTCGGTCGCCAAGTCCGTGCGGCTGGCGCTGGCCGGGGACCTCGTCCCCGACGCCGTAAACGTCGCCGGCGGCGTGATCGACCCGAGCGTCCGCCCGGGCATCCCGCTGATGGAGAAGCTCGGCCGCATCTTCACCGCCCTGGCGGAGGACTCGGTCACGGCCCTTGAGATCGAGGTCGCCGGCGAGATCGCGTCGCTGGACGTCAAGGCGCTGGAGCTGGCCGCCCTCAAGGGCGTGTTCATGGACGTCGTCTCCGAGCAGGTCTCCTACGTGAACGCCCCGGTCCTGGCCGAGCAGCGCGGCGTGGGCACCCGGCTCGTCACGACCTCCGAGTCCGAGGAGTACCGCAACGTCCTGACGATCCGTGGCGCGCTGTCCGACGGCCGCCAGCTCTCCGTCGCGGGCACGTTGACCGGCCCGAAGCAGATCGAGAAGCTCGTCGCCGTCAACGGCTACGAGCTGGAGATCCCCATCAACGACCACCTGCTGGTGCTGATCTACCACGACCGCCCGGGCGTGATCGGTTCGCTCGGCAGCTCGCTGGGGCAGCACGGCGTCAACATCGCCGCCATGCAGGTGGCGCGCGACGAGGCGGCCGGCGACGCGCTGGCCGTCCTCGCGATCGACTCCGCGCTCCCGGCGGGCGTGCTGGACGAGGTCCGCGACACCGTCGGGGCAACGATCGCCCGCGAGGTGAACCTGGCCGAGTAGGGCCCGCGGACGACGGCGGCGGCGGGCGGCTTCACATCGAAGCCGCCCGCCGCCGTCGTACGGTAGATTTCTCAGGTGACTTCGACCCAGGACCAGACCCCGTTCTACATCACCACCGCGATCTCCTACCCCAACGGCGTGCCGCACATCGGGCACGCGTACGAGGTGATCGCGACGGACGCGATGGCGCGCTTCAAGCGCCTGGACGGCTACGACGTGTTCTTCCTCACCGGCACCGACGAGCACGGGCAGAAGATGCTCCAGACCGCCGAGAAGGAGGGCATCACGCCCCGCGAGCTGGCGCAGCGCAACTCGGACGCGTTCCAGGAGATGAACGACGAGCTGGGCATCAGCTACGACCGCTTCATCCGCACCACCGACGCCGACCACTACGAGGCCGCCCAGGCCATCTGGCGGCGCATGGAGCGCAACGGCGACATCTACCTGGACAAGTACTCCGGCTGGTACTCGGTGCGCGACGAGTCCTACTACCCGGAGGAGGACACCGAGGTCCGCGGGGACGGCGTGCGGTACTCCAAGGAGACCGACACAGAGGTCGTGTGGACCGAGGAGGAGTCGTACTTCTTCCGCCTGTCCGCCTACCAGGACAAGCTCCTGGAGCTCTACCGCGAACGCCCGGCGTTCGGCGCGCCGCAGTCCCGCTTCAACGAGGTGATCCGCTTCGTGGAGCGCGGCCTGGAGGACCTGTCCATCTCCCGCACCACGTTCGACTGGGGCGTCCCCGTGCCCGGCAACCCGAAGCACGTGATGTACGTGTGGGTGGACGCGCTGACGAACTACCTCACGGCGGCGGGATTCCCCGACACCGAGTCGGCCGCCTTCCGGAAGTACTGGCCGGCGGACGTCCACGTGATCGGCAAGGACATCTCCCGCTTCCACGCGATCTACTGGCCGGCGTTCCTGATGTCGGCCCGGCTGGAGCTGCCGCGCCGGGTCATGATCCACGGACACCTGCACAACCAGGGCGTGAAGATGTCCAAGTCGCTGGGCAACGTCGTCGCACCCACCGACTGGATCCGGACCTACGGGCTGGACCAGGTGCGCTTCTTCCTTCTGCGGGAGGTCCCCTTCGGCGCCGATGGCAACTACAGCCACGACGCGATCGTGGGGCGGATGAACTCCGACCTCGCCAACAACCTGGGCAACCTGGCCCAGCGCTCGCTGTCGATGGTCGGCAAGAACTGCGGCGCGGCGGTGCCCGCGCCGGGGGAGCTCACCCGCGAGGACGCCGAGCTGCTGGACGCCGCCGACGCGCTGCTCGGATCCTCGCGCGACGCGTACTCGCGGCAGGAGTTCAGCCGGTCCCTGGAATCCCTCTGGACCGTCCTCGGCGACACCAACGCCTACTTCGCCGAGCAGCAGCCGTGGGTCCTGCGCAAGACGGACCCCGCCCGCATGGAGACTGTCCTCTACGTGACGCTGGAGGTGCTGCGCAAGGTCGCGCTGCTCGCCCAGCCGGTCATGCCGACCTCCGCCGGCGCGCTGCTGGACGCCCTGGGCCAGCACGACGGCGCGGCGCGCACGTTCGCGGCGTTCGGTACGCCGATCGCGCCGGGCACCGCGCTGCCGGCCCCCGCGCCGATCTTCCCGAAGTACGAGGAGCCGGCCGAGGAACCGGTCCGGTAGCCGGCGGGGCCCAGCGTCCCGGCGGGCCTAGCTGTCAGGGACCCGCCGCGGGCGGGACGCCGCGCGGCCCGGCCGCGCCGGTGCCGGGTCCCGGCGGGCTCGCGTGCGATCCGGCCGCGTCGGTGTCCGGCTCCGGTGCGCCGGGCGGCCGAACGGCCGCGAAGGGCGCGGTGTCCGGGACCGCCACGGCGCCGCGGACCGGCCCCATCCTGCGCTGGCGCAGGGGGTCCCGCCGCAGATCGGCGTAGAGCGAGACGCACAGCCCGATGATGATCACCACGAACGGCGTGGAGGCGAGGATCGTGAAGGTCTGCAGCGCCGGCAGCCCGCCGACGTAGAGCAGGACGGCGGCGACGGCGCCCGTCAGCACCGCCCACAGGATCACCAGCGGCGTCCAGGGGTCCTGCCTGCCGCGCGAGGACAGGGTGCCGAGGACCAGGGCGCCGGCGTCGGCGCCGCTGACGAAGAAGACCGCGGTGAGCACCATGACCACCAGCGCGGCCCCGAGGAAGAACGGGTACTGCTGCAGGACGGCGAAGAATCCGGCTGCCTCGTCGCCCGTCCCCGCGATGTCGTTGCCGCCGAGCTGCTGCTCGATGCCGGCGCCGCCGAACACCGTGAACCAGACCACGCTGACCGCCGTGGGCACCAGCAGGACGCTGAGCACGAACTCCCGGATGGTGCGTCCGCGCGAGATCTTCGCGATGAAGGTGCCCACGAAAGGCGTCCACGAGATCCACCACGCCCAGTAGAAGATGGTCCAGCTGGCGAGCCACTCGGAGCCGCCGAAGACGGCCGAGTTGAAGCTCATGTGCACCAGTTCGCCGAAGTACGCGCCGATCGAGGACGGGACGAGGTCGAGGATGAAGACGGTCGGTCCCACGACGAACACGAAGAGGAGCAGGACCG
Organism: Arthrobacter halodurans; assembly: GCF_041877255.1. Classification (NCBI taxonomy): domain Bacteria; kingdom Bacillati; phylum Actinomycetota; class Actinomycetes; order Micrococcales; family Micrococcaceae; genus Arthrobacter; species Arthrobacter halodurans. The sequence goes on along the minus strand of NZ_JBHDLJ010000001.1, from coordinate 221,147 downwards.
ACGCGAGGACCATGTTGGTGTTGCTCAGCCACTTGATGCCCCGCGAGACCCCGCTGGCCGCGGACACCACCACGCCGACGGTGAGCACGCAGATGATGACGATCGGTGCCGCGGTGCCGGGGTCCTCGGCGAACTCGCCCGTTCTCAGCAGCGCCAGCCCGGCCGCGATCTGCAACGCACCGAGGCCCAGCGACGTCGCCGAGCCGAACTTGGTGCAGATGATCGCCAGGATGTCGATGGGCTTTCCCCACCCGCGGTCCTCGATGCGCTCCTTGCCGAAGAGCGCCTGGAACGGCGAGCTCATCAGGTTGCCGCGGCCCATCCGGTAGGTGGAGTAGGCCAGGGCCAGGCCCACGACGGAGTAGATGGCCCAGGGGTGGAGCCCCCAGTGGAAGAGGGTATACGCCATCGCCGTGCTGGCGGCGTCCGGGGAGCCGGGCTCCACGTCGACGAACGGCGGCGGCGACGCGAGGTGCGTGACCGGCTCGTAGACGCCGAAGAACATCAGGCCGATCCCCATGCCGGCGCTGAACATCATGGCCACCCAGGAGACCGTGGAGAACTCGGCGGGCTCGCCCTCCCGGGAGAGCGGGATGTTCCCGTAGCGGCCGAAGGCCAGCACCAGGGAGAAGACGACGAAGCCGCTGGCGCCCAGGATGAACAGCCAGCCGAACGTCCCGGTGACCCACCCGAGGGCGGCCGCCGCGGCGTCGCCGACCGGTTCGGTGTAGAGGACCCCGGCCACGCAGACCAGGACGATGATGCCGAAGGAGACCCCGAACACCGTCCGGTCCACGGTCGCCCAGCCCCGCGCGGGCGGGTCCGCGGAAGGTCGGCGGGTCGGGGAGGTGCTGCCGGGGTCTCGACGGTCCATGGTTTCCACGCTGCTCGCTCGGTGCGGTGCCGGGATCCGGGGCGTCTGCGGCACGCCCTTCGCCCGCCGGGAATGTTGGGTTCAGTATAGTTTGGGCCATGACGGACAACACCGGAACGGCCAGCGGAAATCAGCCGGCGGACCAGGGGGGCGGCGCTGGCCGGATCGCCCTCGGCGGACACGGCGACGTCTCCAAGAACGACGTCAGGGCGGTGGCGGTCGAGGAGTGCGACGCCGCCAACGCCGCCATCGCCGTGGCCATGGCGGGCGGCGGGCTGCCCGCGGACATCCTGTCGATGCTCCTGAGCACGCAGAACGACCTCTTCGACCTCAACGCCGACCTGTCGGTCCCGACATCCGGGCCGGGCGGGCCGCCTGCCCGGATCCTGCCCGGACACACCGAGCGCTTGGACCGGGCGATCGGGCACTACCGGGAGCAGGCGAACGCCCCCGAGGGCCTCGTGCTGCCCGGCGGCACGATCGCGGCCGCGCTGCTCTACCAGGCCCGGGCCGCGGTGCGCCGCGCCGAGCGGGCGGCCTGGGCCGCGGTCGAACGGCATCCGGACGCCGTCAATCCCGAGACGGCCCGCTACCTGAACCGGCTGTCCACCCTCCTCTTCACGCTCGCCCGCGGCGCCAACGCCGAGCACGGCGACGTGGTGTGGGTCCCGGGGTCCTCCGTCCGCGCACTGCCGGACGACCAGTAGCGGCGGCGGCTCCGGGCCGCCGCCGCCCGGCGGGCTACTCCGCGGCCAAACCCTCCACGGGGGAGAGGCGCGCCGCCCGGCGGGCCGGCATGACCGACGCCGCCAGGGCCGCCAGGACGGCGACCAGCACGACGCCGGCCAACTGCGCCCAGGGCAGCGACACGGCCAGCGCGGCGAAGGAACCCAACGCGGACTGCGCGCCGAGGATCCCGTAGGCCGCGCCGAGCACGCAGCCGAGCAGCGCGGCGACCCCGGCGACCAGCGTCGCCTCCAGCGCGAGCATGCCCCGCAACTGGCGGCGCGTCAGCCCGAGCGCCCGCAGCAGGGACGACTCGCGGGTGCGCTCCAGCACCGACAGACTCAGCGTGTTGGCCACCCCGATCAGCGCGATCAGCACCGCGACGGCGAGCAGGCCGGTCACCACCAGCAGCAGGGTGTCGATGACCTCGCCGTACAGCTGCTTCTCCAGCAGGCCCCCGCCCACGGCGTACTCCTGCGTGCCCAACGCGGCCGCGAGCCCGCGTCCGAGGTCGCGGGCGGCCGCCGCGCCCAGATTCGCGTCCGCCTTGATCCAGAGCACCGGTGAGGTCTCCGGCGCGTCCTCCGGACCACCCCGCACTGCGCCGACCGAGCCGTCCGCGGGGGCCGGCGACGCCGGGGCGTCCGGCATCAGCGCGGCGGCGGTGCCGGTCGTGGTCACCGTGCGGAGCGTGTTGCTGCCGGTCCGCACCGCGGACCAGGTCGCCGAACCGTTCGGGCCCTCGACGTCGACCTCCGCCCCGTCGTGGTCCTGGGCGACGAGCGCCTGGCCGGGTCCCGGCAGGCGGGACGCGTCGTTCAGCACCGCGGCGAGGTCGCCGGAGCCGGCGGCGTACACCGGCAGCCCCCCGGCGTCGGTGCCGACGGGGGTCAGCAGGGCGGCCGCGGCCACGCCGTCGACCCGCAGGACCTCCTCGGCGTCGCCGGAGTCCAGCGGCGTGTCCCGGCCGTAGCCCTCCACCGTCACGTCGACCAGGTACTCCGAGGCCAGCGCGCCGTCCAGGCTGGCCTTCGCAGTCTGGGCGCCGACCATCATCATCGAGACCAGCGTGACCCCGATCAGCAGGGCCGAGGCGGTCGCGGTGGTGCGGCCCGGGTTGCGGACGGCGTTGAGTGCCGCGAGGCGGCCCGGTACGCCCGCCGGCCGGGCCAGCCTGCCCGCGGCCGACACGGCCGGCGGAAGGAACAGCGACCCGAGCAGCAGGACGCCGGGGAAGGACAGCGCGCCGCCGGCGAAGGCGATGAGCAGGTTCGCGCCTGCCGCCCCGATCCCCAGCAGCGCGGCGCCGACGACTGTGAGGAGGGCGCCGGCCGCCAGCCGCACCCGGCCGCGGCGGTTGCCCGCGCCGGCGGGGTCCGCGGGGCGCAGGGCCGCCAGCGGTGCCACGCGGGTGGCGTTGCGGGCCGGAACCCAGGCGGCGACGAGCGTCATCGCCGTTCCGGCGGCCATGCCGGCGGCGACGGCGCCGCCCGGCACCGCCAGCACGGCGAAGCCGCTGCCGGGCAGCGTGGCGACGACGGCGACGAGGGCGGCCATGACGCCCGTGGCCAGCAGCACGCCCAACGCCGAGGACGCCAGGCCGACCAGCAGCGCCTCGGCGAGCACGGCCCGGCGCAGCTGCGCGCGCCGGGCGCCGATGGCGCGCAGCAGCGCCAGTTCCCGGGTGCGCTGCGCCACGAGGACGGAGAACGTGTTGGTGACGACCAGCCCGGTGACCACCAGGGCGACCAGCGCGAAGACCAGCAGCACCACGGTCAGCTGGTCCTGCCCGCCGGAGAGCGAGGCGACGTCCTCGAGGGTCTGCTCCCGGGCGGTCCGCACGGCCGGATGGGCGACGCCGGCCGCGGTGAGGGCGTCGGCCACGGCCGGCACCACGATGGCGGGGTCGGCGCCGTCGTCGAGCAGGAGCTGCAGCTGGCCGTAGTCGGGGAAGCCGCCGAGGATGCGCTCGAGGAGCGGATCCGCGGCCGTGACCTGCATGTAGGTGCCCGCTCCGGGATCGTCGCTCGGGGCGGTCAGGCCCGTGATGCGCACCGGGAGCCCGACCTCCCCGTCCGCGGTCGGGGCGGCGAGGGTCACGGAGTCCCCGAGCCCGAGGCCGCTGGCCGCCGCGTGCCGCGTATCGAGGGCGATGCCCCGCGCGTCGTCGGGCAGGACGCCTGCGGTCACCACGACCGAGCGCAGGGCCTCCGCCGCGGCGTAGCCGCCCACCAGCGCCGTCTCGCCGTCATCGCCGGAGAGTACGCGCGCGCTGGTCTGGATCCTGCCGTAGCCCGCCGCGACGCCGGGCACCGCGGACGCGGCCTCCAGGGCCCGCGCGCCGAGCACGGTGGCGTCGGCGGACGGTCCGTCGCCGTCGGCCGTGGTGTCCCCGGTCGCCGCCGCGTCGGCGGCGGCCCAGTCCACCGTGGCCACGAGGTCGGCGTTCTGGTAGGAGGCCCCGACGCTGCGCTGCAGCGACGCCGTCGCGCTGGCCCCGACCATCAGGGTGGCGGAGAGGAAGGCGGTGCCGATCATCACGGCGAGGCAGACGGCGACGAAGCGCCGCCCGTAGGTCCGGAGGTTGGCCAGGGCCAGGGACAGCATCGCTACGCCCCCAGACCGGTCAGCGCGGCCGCGACCGATTCGACGGTCGGGTCGGTGAGGGCCCCGACGAGCGCGCCGTCGCTCATGAGGAGCACCTCGTCCGCGTACGTCGCGGCGACGGGATCGTGGGTGACCATGATGATGGTCTGGCCCATCTCGCGGCAGGAGCGGCGGAGGAGGGACAGGACCTCGGCGCCCGTCCGCGAGTCCAGGTTGCCCGTGGGCTCGTCGCCGAAGACGACGTCGGGGCGGGTCAGGAGGGCGCGGGCTACCGCCACGCGCTGTTGCTGTCCGCCGGAGAGCTCGTGCGGCTTGTGCCGGAGCCGGTCCCCGAGGCCCAGCACGTCGACGACGTGCCCCATCCAGGCGGCTTCGGGCGTGCGGCCGGCCAGCTGGAGCGGCAGCACGATGTTCTGTTCGGCGGTCAGGGTGGGGACGAGGTTGAAGGACTGGAAGACGAAGCCGATCTGGTCCCGGCGCAGGCGGGTCAGCTCGTTGTCGTCGAGCGTGGTGATCTCGCGGCCGCCGACCCGGATGGAGCCCGCGGTGGCGGTATCGAGTCCCGCGAGGCAGTGCATCAGCGTCGACTTGCCGGAGCCGGAGGGGCCCATGATGGCGGTGAAGCGCCCGGCCTCGAACCCGACGTCGACCCCGCGGAGGGCCTCCACGCGGGTGCCCCCGCTTCCGTAGGTCTTGGTCAGGCCGGCGGCCGCGACGGCGAGCGTGCGCGTGGAAGGGTGTTGGGTGATGGTCATGGGCACCACGCTACGGACGGCACCCGCGCGCGGGCATCAGCCGAACGGGGGCTCTTCCGCCGCGCGGGGTCATCCCGCGGTATGACCCCGCGGTATGGCCCCGCTCGGCGTCAGGGCGCGACGACGCCGGTGGAATAGGCGATCAGCACGGCCTGGACGCGGTCGCGCGCCCCGAGCTTGGACAGGATCCGCCCGACGTGCGTCTTGACGGTCGCCTCGGACAGGTACAGGCCCGCGGCGATCTCCGGGTTGGACCGGCCGCGGGCGATCAGCTCAAACACCTCGCGCTCGCGCGGCGTGAGCGAGGCGACGCGAACGGCGTGGACGGAGGACTCGGGCGTCGGGCGGCGCAGCATCGGCGCCACGTGCTCCAGCAGCCGCCGCGTCGTGGACGGGGCGATCACGGCGTCTCCGCGGTGCACCGTGCGGATCGCCTCGAGGAGCTCGTCCGGCGGCGCATCCTTGAGCAGGAAGCCGCTGGCGCCGGCCTGGATCGCGGACAGCGCGTACTCGTCGAGGTCGAAGGTCGTGAGCACGATGACGCGCGGGCCCGCCGGGCCCGCGCCGAGCAGGCGCTCGGTGGTGGCGATGCCGTCGAGTTCGGGCATGCGCACGTCCATCAGCACGACGTCGGCCCCCCGCAGCGCGGCCGATCCCAAGGCCTCCCGGCCGTTGGCGGCCTCGGCGACGACCTCGAGGTCCGCCTGCGAGTTCACCAGCATGCGGAAGCCGCTGCGCACGAGCAGCTGGTCGTCGACGAGGCCGACGCGGATCGGGGCGGGGGCGGGAGCGCCGGTGGTGTCCATTAGTCCTCCGTGTAGGGGATGAAGATGCGTGCGGCGAAGCCCCCGCCAGCGAGGGGTCCGCTGCTGGCGGCGCCGTCGTACAGCGCCACCCGCTCCGCCATGCCGCGCAGCCCCTGGCCGCCGGCGTGGGCGGAGGGGGGTCCGCCGTCGTACGCGCCGGGGCGTCCGGCAGCCCGGCCCCGCGGGCCGTCGGCGGCCGCCCCGCGCCCGTCGTCGGTGACGGAGGCCTCGAGGCCCGCCCCGGTCCAATTGAGGGCGACGGTGGCGCGCGCCGCGGGGCCCGCGTGCTTGACGACGTTCGTGAGGCCCTCCTGCACCGCCCGGTAGGCGGTGAGCTCCGCGCCGGCGGGCAGCGGACGGCGGGGCCGCCCGCCCAGCGTGGCGCGCACGTCGAGCCCGGTGCGTCGCGTGGACTCCAGCAGGTCCGGCAGGTCGGCGAGCGTGGGCAGGGGCCGGGTGGACGCGGCCTCGTCGCCGCGGAGGACCCCGAGCAGCCGCCGCATCTCGCGCAGCGACCCCCGCCCGGCCTCGGAGATGGTGGCCAAGGTGTGCCGGGCCACCTCGGGGTCACGGGCGCTGGCGTAGCGCGCGCCGTCGGCCTGGGTGATGATGACGGACAGGGAGTGCGCCACGATGTCGTGCATCTCGCGGGCGATGTGGCTGCGCTCGTCGGCCGCGGCGAGGTCGCGCTCCTGCTGGCGTTCCACCTCGAGCCGGCGCGCGCGGTCCTCGAGGGCCCGCAGGGCCAGGCGGCGGGTGCGCGCCAGATCGCCGAGGGTCCAGGCCACCACGACGATCAGGCTGAGGCCCAGGAAGCTGAGCGCGAGCGATTGCGCGGTGGCCGAGCCGCCGACCGTGCCGTAGCGGGCCGTGGCCAGGACGGCCCCCGCCAGTCCCAGGCCGAGGCCCGCGAAGGACTCGCGGCGCCGCCCGTGGGTGGCCAGCGCGTGGACCACGAGCGGCACCGCCACCTGCGACGGGAGGTACGTGTCCACCACGGCCAGCTGCCCCAGGGAGCCGGCCGCGACGAGGGCCGCCGCGAGCGCCGGGCGCGACCGGCGCCAGGCGAGCGGGAGCGTCTGCAGCGAGGTCACCAGCAGGAACGCCGCGGGGTGGGGAAACAGGCCGACGACGAAGGGGACGAGCGCCGCGACGACGAAAAGCGCACCGGCGACCGCGCGGTCGACCGCCGCCGGGTTCGCCCGCAGCCAACGGTCCAGGTCGCGGTGCGGGGTCATGCGCTCCATCGTACGTTCGCCCGCCCGCCGGACGCGTCATGCCGTGGGATGACCGCGTGCGGCGACGCCGAGCGCGATGTTCCGCCGCCGCGTCTCGTCGGTGGACCGGCCTCGTTGGGCGCCACCGGGCGCTCGCACAACACCTGCCCCTCCGGAAACCCTTCTCATATGGTGAGACGGTTTGTTCATGATGTGGACGGCGGCCTACCGTGGAGGCATGAGCGCAACCATCGACCTCGCCATCATCCCCGGAGACGGAATCGGACCGGAGGTGATCGCCGAGGCCGTCAAGGTCCTCAAGCGCGCCACCGAGGACGAGGACGTGCGCCTGATCCTCACGGAGTACCGGCTCGGCGCGGCGCACTGGCTCGAGACGGGGGAGACGCTGCCCGACGAGACGCTGGCGGCGCTGCGCCGGCACGACGCCATCCTCTTCGGAGCCGTCGGGGCCGCGCCCGGGGACACCCGCGTGCCGTCGGGGCTCATCGAGCGCGAGATGCTGCTCAAACTGCGCTTCGCGCTCGACCACTTCGTGAACCTGCGTCCCTCGCGGCTCTTCCCGGGCGTCCCGAGCCCGCTCGCCGCGCCGGGGGAGGTCGACTTCGTCGTCGTCCGCGAGGGGACCGAGGGTCCCTACGTCGGCAACGGGGGGGCGCTGCGCGTGGGCACGGTCCACGAGATCGCGACGGAGGTCTCCGTGAACACGGCGCACGGTGTCGAGCGCGTGGTGCGCGACGCGTTCGCGCGGGCCGCCGCGCGGCCGCGCCGGAAGCTGACGCTGGTCCACAAGCACAACGTGCTGGTCCACGCCGGACACCTCTGGCGCCGCACCGTCGAGGCGGTGGCCGCCGAGTTCCCGGGCGTCGAGCACGACTACATGCACGTGGACGCGGCGACGATCCACCTGGTGACCGACCCGTCGCGCTTCGACGTGATCGTCACGGACAACCTCTTCGGCGACATCCTCACCGACCTGGCCGGCGCCGTCACCGGCGGAATCGGGCTGGCGGCCTCCGGCAACCTCAACATGGACCGCACCGCGCCGTCGATGTTCGAACCGGTGCACGGCTCGGCCCCGGACATCGCCGGCCAGCAGAAGGCCGACCCGACGGCCGCCATCCTCTCCGCGGCGCTGCTGCTGGAGCACGTGGGGCTCCCCGCGGCCGCGCGCCGCATCGAGGCCGCGGTCGAGGCCGATCTGGCCTCCCGCGCGGAACTGACCGACGCCCGCGCCACCGCCGAGATCGGCGATGCAATAGCGTTGGGCGTGTCATAAGCTGAACTGGCCCCGCGGGGCCGCCTCGGGGGCGCGCACACGGCGCGCCACCGCCGTACGTCGAAGAGGAAGTGCGCCGGCACCATGGAATTCTCCCAGCAGCTCTCCACCCACCCCAAGAGCGCGGAACAGCGCGCCGAGATCCTGGCGAACCCGGGATTCGGCGACCATTTCACCGACCACACCGCCGTCATCGACTGGACGCAGGACGCCGAGGGGAAGGGCGGCTGGCACGACGCCCGCGTCGAGCCCTACGGGCCGATCGCCATGGACCCCGCCTCCGCCGTCCTGCACTACGGCCAGGAGATCTTCGAGGGACTCAAGGCCTACCGCCACGCCGACGGATCCGTGTGGACGTTCCGTCCGGAGGCCAACGCGGAGCGCTTCAACAAGTCCGCCGTCCGCCTGGCCCTGCCCGAGCTGCCCGAGGCGGACTTCATCGAGTCTCTGCGCCGGCTGGTCTCCGTCGACAAGGCATGGGTGCCGTCCGGCGACGGCGAGGCGCTGTACCTGCGTCCCTTCATGATCGCCACCGAGGCCTTCCTCGGCGTGCGGCCCTCCCGGGAGGTCTCCTACCGCGTCATCGCGTCCCCGGCCGGCAACTACTTCGGCGGCGAGCTCAAGCCGGTCTCGATCTGGCTCTCCACGACGTACGCCCGCGCGGGCCGCGGCGGCACCGGCGAGGCGAAGTGCGGCGGCAACTACGCGGCCTCGCTGGCCGCGCAGATCGAGGCGGAGTCCCACGGCTGCAAGCAGGTCCTCTTCCTGGACCCCTTCAACGACAACGCCGTCGAGGAGCTCGGCGGCATGAACGTCTTCTTCGTCTTCGCCGACGGCACCCTGGTCACGCCCGCCCTGAACGGCACCATCCTGCATGGTGTGACCCGGTCCTCCGTCCTGCAGCTGGCCCGGGACCGCGGGCTGACGGTGCAGGAACGCAAGATCACCATCGACGAGTGGCGCGACGCGGCGGCCGACGGCACGCTCACCGAGGTGTTCGCCTGCGGCACCGCCGCCGTCATCACCCCGATCGGCGAGCTGAAGACCGCCGAGGGTTCCATCGCGTGCCCCGCCCCGGGACCGGACTCCGTCGCCATGGGCATCCGCGCCGAGCTCTTGGGCATCCAGACCGGCACGGTCGAGGACACTCACGGCTGGCTCACCCGCCTGGCCTAGCACCGCGCGCACCGGCATCCGCGGCGCATGGCCCCCCGTCTCCTAGACTGGGGGCCATGCGCATTCTCGTCACCGGCGGCGCCGGCTACATCGGGTCCCACACCGTCCTCCAGCTGCTGGAGGAGGGGCACGACGTCCACGTGCTGGACAACCTCAGCAACTCGTCGCCCGAGGCGCTGCGCCGGGTGGCGGAGCTGGCCGGGCGGTCCGCGACGCTGCACGAGGCCGACCTCCTGGACACCGACGCACTCCGCGGCGTCGTGGAGCTGAGCGCCCCCGACGCGGTGATCCACTTCGCCGGCCTCAAGGCGGTCGGGGAGTCCTCCGCCGAACCGCTGCGGTACTACCGCAACAACGTGGTCGGCACACTGAACCTCTTGGAGGCCATGGGGGTCGCGGACGTGCGCACGATCGTGTTCAGCTCCTCCGCGACGGTCTACGGGGAGGCCGGCGGGGTCGTGGAGTACACCGAGGATCTCCCGCTGGACGCCGTCAATCCCTACGGCCGGACGAAGATGCACATCGAGCACATGCTCGACGACCTCGCCGCCGCCGACCCCCGCTGGTCCATCGCCAAGCTCCGCTACTTCAACCCGGTCGGTGCCCACGCCTCCGGCAGGATCGGCGAGGATCCCCGGGGCGTCCCCAACAACCTGATGCCGTTCGTCGCGCAGGTGGCCGTCGGGCGCCGGGAGCGCCTCACCGTCTACGGCGACGACTACCCGACGGCGGACGGGACCGGCGTGCGGGACTACATCCACGTCGTCGACCTCGCCGCCGGCCACCTCGCCGCGCTCGAGTACCTCGCGGGCCACGGGGGACTGCACGCGTGGAACCTCGGCAGCGGCACCGGATCGTCCGTGCTGGACGTCGTCCGGGCGTTCGGACGCGCCGCCGGGCGGGAGATCCCCTACGAGGTCGCCGCGCGCCGGCCGGGGGACCTGCCCGCCTACTGGGCCGACCCCACGCTGGCCCGCGAGGAGCTGGGCTGGAAGTCGGAGCGCGGACTGGAGGACATGGTCGTGGACGTCTGGCGCTGGCAGTCCGAGAACCCCGAGGGCTATCCCCGACCGCGCGGCGACGCCGGGGGGCCCGCCTCCACTAGGCTGTAGACCATGCGTATTGCTCGGTTTGTTCTTGACGGTGACCCCCTGTACGGCGTGGTGGAGGGCGACGAGGTGGCGGTGATCGCCGGCGACCCGTTCTTCCAGGGCGTCAAGCCCACGGGTGCGCGCCATCCGCTGGAGGACGTGCGGCTGCTGGCGCCGATCATCCCGCGCTCGAAGGTCGTCGGCTTCGGCCGCACGTACGCCGAGCACGCCCGCGAGCTGGGCAACGAGGTCCCGGCCTCCCCGCTGATGTTCCTCAAGCCCAACACCTCGGTGGTCGGGCCCGGCGACCCCGTCACCCTGCCGGCGTTCTCCGACGAGGTCTCCTACGAGGCCGAGCTGGCGGTGGTCATCGGCCGCATCTGCAAGGACGTCCCCGCGGACAAGGCGGCCGAGGTGATCTTCGGCTACACCTGCGCGAACGACCTCACGGCGCGCGACGCGCAGCGGACGGACGGGCAGTGGGCGCGCGCCAAGGGCTGGGACGGGTCCTGCCCGATCGGCCCGTGGATCGAGACCGACCTCGACGTCGAGGACCTGCGGATCACCGGACGGCTCGACGGCGCCACAGTCCAGGACGGGAGCACCGACCTGATGATCTGGAGCGTCGCGGACCTCGTGGCCTACGCGTCGCAGGCCTTCACGCTGCTGCCGGGCGACGTCCTCCTGACCGGGACCCCCGCCGGCGTCGGCCTGGTCCGCGAGGGCCAGCGCTTCGAGGTCGAGATAGAGGGCATCGGGACGCTCTCCAACACGTTCCGGTCCTAGGCCCGCGATGCGGCGCCCGGGGGGACCGCCCGGCCCCCGGGTGCGCCGCCGTGCCGTGGGACTGGTTCTCGCGACCGTCGTCCTGGCCGCGGCCGCGCGAATCTCCGGGCGCGCGGACTGGCCGGCCCCGGTGACGGCCGTGCTGCTGGCCGCGGCCATCGCCTGCGCCCTCGCGCTCTTCGTGCGCCTCGTCCTGGCGGCCTCACGCGGACGCCGCGGCACCGGCCGCGGGTGAGGCGGCCCGCGCGCCCCGTACTAGAATCGGGGCATCATGACTGACGCATCCCAGATCCCCACTGTCACCGCCGAGACGCCCGTCCGCGTGCGCTTCTGCCCGTCGCCGACCGGCACCCCGCACGTCGGCCTCGTCCGCACGGCCCTCTTCAACTGGGCCTACGCCCGGCACACCGGGGGCAAGCTGGTGTTCCGCATCGAGGACACGGACGCCGCGCGCGACAGCGAGGAAAGCTACCACCAGCTCCTGGAGGCCCTCGGCTGGCTCGGCATCGACTGGGACGAGGGCATCAACGTCGGCGGACCCCACGAGCCCTACCGGCAGTCGCAGCGCGCGGACCTGTACCAGGACGCGATCGACCGGCTGAAGGGCGCGGGACACCTCTACGAGTCGTTCTCCACGCCCGAGGAGGTCGAGGCCCGCCACCGGGCCGCCGGCCGGGACCCGAAGCTGGGTTACGACAACCACGACCGCGGGCTCTCCGCGGAGGAGGCCGCCGCGTTCCGCTCGGAGGGCCGCGAGCCCGTCCTGCGCCTGCGCATGCCCGACGAGGACATCGCCTTCACGGACCTGGTCCGCGGGGAGATCACGTTCCGCGCCGGGTCGGTCCCCGACTTCGCGGTGGTCCGCGCCAACGGCAAGCCGCTGTACACGCTGGTGAATCCGGTCGACGACGCCCTCATGGGCATCACGCACGTCCTGCGCGGCGAGGACCTGCTGTCCTCGACACCGCGCCAGATCGCGCTGTACCGCGCGCTGATCGACGTCGGGGTCGCGGCCCACATGCCGCTGTTCGGGCACCTGCCGTACGTCATGGGGCAGGGCAACAAGAAGCTCTCCAAGCGCGACCCGGAGTCCAGCCTCTTCCTCCACCGCGACCGCGGGTTCATCCCCGAGGGCCTGCTGAACTACCTGTCCCTGCTGGGGTGGAGCCTCTCCGCCGACGAGGACGTCTTCACCCGGGAGCAGCTCGTCGAGGCGTTCGACGTGCGGCACGTCCTGTCCAATCCGGCGCGCTTCGACCTCAAGAAGGCCGAGGCCATCAACGGATCCCACGTGCGCATGCTGGACCCGGCGGACTTCCGCGACCGTCTGGTCCCGTACCTGCGCCACGCGCACCTGGTGGGGGAGACCCTCACGCCGGAGCAGGAGCGCATCCTGACCGAGGCCGCCCCGCTGGTCCACGAGCGGATCACGCTGCTCGGCGAGGCGCCGGACATGCTCGAGTTCCTGTTCCGCCCCGACGCCGACATCGTCGTCCAGCAGGACGCGCTCAAGGGACTGCCGGGCAACACCGACGAGGTCCTGGACGCCTCCATCGCCGTCCTGACGGAACTCGGGCAGTGGGACGCGGAGGCGATCCAGGCCGCGCTGCGGGCGGCGCTGATCGAGGGCATGGGCATCAAGCCGCGCCTCGCCTTCGGTCCCCTCCGCACGGGGATCTCCGGGAAGCGCATCTCCCCGCCGCTCTTCGAATCGATGGTCATCCTGGGCCGCGAGTCCACGCTGGCCCGCCTGAAGGCCTTCCGGCTCGACATCGACACGCTGTGACCGCCGGCGGGCGTGGGCCGGTCGCGGGTGTCCTCTTCGACATCGACGACACGCTGATCGACCTGGCGACCGCCGCGCGCAACGGGTTCCTGCGGCTCGCGGGCGGGCACTTGGCGGGAGTTCCCGACGCCGACCGGCGGCGCGCCGCGGACGGCTTCGCCGAGGACGCCCCGGGCCTCTACGAGCGGTACATGACCGGCGAACTTTCGTTCCGCGAGCAGCGGCTCGGCAGGCTCCGGCACGCGTACGCCCAGGTCGGTGGTCCTGTGCTGGACGAGGCGGAACTCGCCGCGTGGAACGACGGCTACGAGTCGGCCATGCGGGCCGCGTGGAGGCCGTTCGACGACGTCCACCCCTGTCTCGACGAGCTGGACCGCATCGGCTTGCCCTACGGGGCCGTGACGAACAACGTCCACGACTACCAGCGGGCCAAGCTGGACCTCTCCGGCTTGGGGCGCATCGCAGTGCTGGTCGGCTCCGACACCGCGGGGGCGCCCAAGCCGGACCCGCGGCCGTTCCGGGCGGGCGCGCGGATGCTGGGCACGAAGCCCGAGCACACGGCCTACGTGGGCGACAACCCGGTCAACGACGTCCGCGGGGCGCGCGACGCCGGCCTGATCGCCGTGCTCCTGGACCGGAGGGCGGCGCACCCGTCCCCCACCGCCGCGGAGGCCCACCACGCAATCTCGACGCTGGCCGAGCTGTCCGGAATCGTGCGGGGTCCCGCGCGAACCGCCGATTTTGGAATTGCGCGGGGGGTCGGGTACAGTAATTACTCGTGCTGAGGCGCCGGGAAGCGGTCCGCAAGGATTCCGACCGGGACGCCGAAGACCATTGGGATATGGTGTAATTGGCAACACAACGGTTTCTGGTACCGTCATTCTAGGTTCGAGTCCTGGTATCCCAGCGCTACGGTTGACGCGGAATCCGCGGAAACCGGCATTGCCGTCGGAGCCATCCGCGGCAAGCTACGGCCCCATCGTATAGCGGCCTAGTACGCTGCCCTCTCACGGCGGTAACGCGGGTTCGAATCCCGCTGGGGTCACTGTTCGCGAGAACGAGGCGGCATCAGCCTGAAAACGGTGCAAGCTATGCGGCCCCATCGTATAGCGGCCTAGTACGCTGCCCTCTCACGGCGGTAACGCGGGTTCGAATCCCGCTGGGGTCACCACGTGCGAATGGCCCCGGACTTCGGTCCGGGGCCTTTTCCGCATTAACCCGCGGCCTTGCGCCAATGCCCCGGCACCGCGCCAACCCCGCGTTCCGTGCGCGGCGCCGGTCCGGCGTGTCTTCTTTGGCATGATGGAGGGGATGAGACACCACGACGAGAACCCGCCGCCGGAATCCGCACCCGCCGCCGTCGGCGTGTTGGAGGACGCCCGGGCGGCCCTGCTGGGGACCGCACTGCCGCTCGAGGTCCCGGGCGCGGCCGAGGGGCGGGAGGCCGTCCGCGCGGCCGCCGCCCAGCTCGACGACTATGTCCTGCCGCGATACCGCAGCCTCGAGGCCCCCCTGCTCGCCGTCGTCGGAGGGTCCACCGGCGCGGGCAAGTCCACGCTCGTGAACGCCCTGGTCGGCCACCCCGTCACGCGGGCCGGCGCGATCCGCCCCACCACGCGCCAGCCGATCCTGCTGCACCACCCCTCGGAGGCCGGATGGTTCGCCGACCAGCGGATCCTCCCGGGCATGACCCGCGTCACCGGTCGCCGGGCCGATCCCGCCCGGACCCCCGCCAACGCGGGGGGCACCGAGCCGGAGGCCGGGGCCGTGACCTCGCTGGTCATGCTCGCCGAGGACGCGGTCCCGCCCGGAATCTCGCTGCTCGACGCGCCGGACATCGACTCCGTCTCGGACGACAACCGGCGCCTCGCGCGGCAGCTGCTCGCCGCCGCCGACCTGTGGCTGTTCGTCACCACGGCGAACCGCTACGCCGACGCCGTGCCGTGGAAGCTGCTCCGCGAGGCGGCCGCCCGGGAGATCACGGTGGCCGTGGTGCTGGACCGCGTCCCCGCCGGCGTCGAGGACGAGGTCTCGGCGGACCTCCGGTCCATGCTCGGGCGCCAGGGACTCGGCGGGGCCGAGCTCTTCGTCGTCCCGGAGACGGGACTGGACGCCGCCGGGATGCTGCCGCCCGCCGCCGTCGAACCCCTGCGCGGGTGGCTCGAGCGGCTGGCCGGCGACGCGGCGGCGCGCGCGGCCCTGGCCCGCCGCACGCTCCACGGCGTGGTGCGCCAGCTCGGTGCGACGATCGAGCGCGTCGCCGACGCCGAGGAGGACCAGCACGACGCCGGCGACCGGTTGCGCGGCGACGTCGCCGCGGCGTATGCCCAGGCCGCGGAGCGCATCGGCTCCGCGACGCGCGATGGGACGCTGCTGCGCGGCGAGGTGCTGGCCCGATGGCAGGACTTCGTGGGCACCGGCGAGTTCTTCCGGTCCCTCGAGTCCGGGATCGGGCGGCTGCGCGACCGGGTCGGCGCCTTCTTCTCCGGCCGACCGCAGCCCGTGGAGACGGTCGAGGAGGCCATCGAGACCGGGCTCCACGCCGTCGTCGTGGACGAGACCGCGCGCGCGGCCGAGGAGTCGGATGCCCGCTGGCGCGCCGATCCCGCGGGCCGCGGGCTTCTGGCGACGGACGATCTCGCCGCCCCCGGGGAGGGCTTCTCCGAGCGCGCCGCGTCCGAGATCCGCGCCTGGCAGGGGGACCTCATGGAGCTGATCCGCACCGAGGGCGAGGGCAAGCGCTTCACCGCGCGCATGGTGTCCTTCGGGGTCAACGGCGTGGCCGTCGCGCTGATGGTGGTGGTGTTCGCGTCGACCGCCGGGCTCACGGGGCTCGAGGTCGGCATCGCCGGCGGATCGGCGATCGTGGGCCAGAAGGTCCTGGAGGCGATCTTCGGCGAGGACGCGGTGCGCCGGCTGGCCCAGCGGGCCCGGGAGCTGCTGGACGAGCGGTGCCGCGACCTGCTGGCGGAGGACAGCCGCAGGTATCTGGACCGGCTCGGGGGACCCGGCGACCGCGCGCACCCGGACCTCCTGCGCCGCCACGCCCGCGACCTCGCCCGGCTCGCCGCCGGGGACGCCGCGTGAGCCGGCGCGCCGCGGCCACGGCGGCCTCGCCGATCGTCGCCCGGTTGGAGGCGCTGGAGAGGGCGCGCGAATTGGGCGAGGGGCGGGTCCCCGAGGCGGCCCACGCGCGTGCGCTGGCCGTGCTCGAGCGCGCCTCGGCCCGCCGCTCGCTGAGCGCCGAGCACACCGTCGTCGGCTTCTTCGGGGCGACCGGCAGCGGCAAGTCGACCCTTTTCAACGCCGTCACCGGGGAGCGGTGGGCCCGCGCGGCGGCGACCCGCCCCACGACGGCCGCGCCGCTCGCCGCGGTGTGGGGCCCGGCGGGCAGCGCGGAGCTGCTCGACTGGCTCGAGGTCGCCGAGCGCCACGAGCTCGGAGGCCCCCTGTCCGCGGGGCGCAAGACCGGGTGGCTGCGCGGCGGCCGCGAGGAGCCCGGCGGCCTGATCCTCCTGGATCTCCCCGACTTCGACTCCACCGCGCTGGAGCACCGCGACATCGTCCGGCGCCTCTCCGGGCAGGTCGACGTCCTGGTATGGGTCCTGGATCCCCAAAAGTACGCCGACGCCGCCGTGCACGACGACTTCATCCGGCCGTTGTCCTCCCACGGCGCCGTCACCCTGGTGGTCCTCAACCAGATCGACCGGTTGCCCGCCGACAGCGTGGAGCCGGTGGTGGACTCCCTGCGCCGGATCCTCGCGGACGACGGGCTGGGGGAGGTCCGCATCCTGCCCGCCTCCGCCGCGACCGGCAGCGGCGTGGACGAGGTGCGGGCGGCCATCGCCGGCATCGCCGGGGAGCGTTCGGCCGCCACCCGGCGGCTCGCCGCCGACGTCGCCGACGCGGCCGGGCAGCTGGCCGCGGGCACGGGCACGACGGCGCTGGCGCCCCCCGGGCGCGACGCCGAACGGAGGCTCGCGACACACCTCGCCCAGGCGGCGGGGGTGGACACGGTGGCCTCCGCCGTCGAACGGTCCTACCGGATCGGCGCCCGCGGTCGCACGGGCTGGCCCGTGACGCGCTGGCTCGGACGCCTGCGCCCCGACCCGCTGCGGCGGCTCAACCTGCGCAGCCGCGACGTGAACCCGGCGGTCAACCGGACGTCGCTGCCGCCCCCGGGGGCGGCGCAACGGGCGCAGTCCGACGGCGCCGTGCGGGCCTTCGCCGACGAGGCGAGCGCGGGTGCACCCGAGGCGTGGCGCGGGTCCATCCGCCGCGCGGCCCGGGGTTCCGCGGACACGCTCCCGGACGACCTGGACCAGGCCATCGCCCGGACGGACATCGGCGCGGGCCGGGGCTCGTGGTGGTGGCCCGTCGTCGGCGTGGTCCAGTGGATCGCCCTGGCATGCGCGCTGGTCGGCGCCGGCTGGCTGGGCTTCCTCTTCGTCCTGGGCTACCTCCAGCTGGGCGTCCCGGCGGTTCCCCTCGTCGAGGGTGTGCCGGTGCCGACCCTCATGCTGGCCGGGGGCGTCCTGCTGGGAATGGTGCTGGGGCTGGCGACGGGGCTCCTCGCCCGGCTGGCGGCGAAGGCACGCGCGGCGGCGGCCCGGCGGCGGCTGACGTCGGCGGTGGCTGCCGTGGCGCGCCGGCGGATCGTCGAACCCGTCGCCGCCGAGATCGGGCGCCACAACGACTTCGTCCGCGCGCTGGCCGCCGCCCGTGGCTGAGGCCGGGCGCGGACCGGGCTCGCCCCGGGGGAACGGTGGTCCCACCGTCGGCGCCCTCGGCGAGGCCGGCGTGCTGGCGCGGATCCTGCCGCGCCTCGCCGGGGCCCCCGCGCTGCTGGGACCGGGGGACGATGCCGCCCTCGTGGCGGCGCCGGACGGGTGCTTCGCGATCACGGTGGACACGCTGGTCCAGGACCAGGATTTCCGCCTCGAGTGGGCGAGCGGCCACCCGGCGTCGGGATTCGACGTCGGCTGGAAGGCCGCCGCCCAGAACCTGTCCGACGTCAACGCCATGGGCGCGGTCGCGACGTCCGCCGTCATCAGCCTGACGCTGCCCGCCGCGACGCCGGTGAGTTGGGTCGAGGACTTCGCCGACGGTTTCGCCGCGGCGGTCCGCGGCCTCGGCGCGCACCGTTGCGCGGTGGCCGGCGGCGACCTCGGGCGCGGACGGGAGATCTCGGCCACGACGGCCGTGACCGGCGACCTCGAGGGGCGGGCGCCGGTCCTGCGTTCCGGCGCCCGGCCGGGGGACGCCGTCGCCGTCTGCGGCCGCCTGGGCGCCGCGGCGGCCGGGCTCGCGCTGCTGGAGTCGTCCGTCGCGCTGGACGGGCCGGACCTGCCGGACGGGCTGGACCTGCCGGACGGGCCGGATCTGCCGGTCGGGCCGGACGCGGCGCTGCGGGAACTGGTGCGGGCGCAGTGCCGCCCGCATCCGCCGCTCGACGCCGGCCCGCGGGCGGCCGCCGCGGGGGCCACGGCGATGATGGACCTCTCGGACGGGCTCGCGCGGGACGTGCCGCGCCTGGCCCGCGCCAGCGGCGTCGACGTGGAACTGGACCCCGCCGCGCTGGAGACGGCGGCGCGGCGGCTGGCTCCCGCGGCCGAGGCGCTCGGCGCGGATCCGCTGGAGTGGGTCGTGACCGGGGGAGAGGATTTCGGCCTGCTGGCCTGCTTCGACGCCGCGGCGACCGTGCCCGACGGCTTCGCGGTCATCGGGTCGTGCGTCGCGGGCACGGGGACGCTGCGGCTCGGTGGCCGCCCCGTCCTCGAGGCCGGCTGGGACCACTTCGAAGAATCCTGAGCCGGCGGTCCCGAAGGCGCGGGTCCCGGCCCGGCCGGGTTCTAGTCGCCGCCCTTCTTCAGCGCCTCGGTCAGCGCGGCGGCGGTGCGGCAGACGACCTCCGAGTGCACGCGGCCCGGCTGGCGCGTCAGGCGCTCGATCGGCCCGGAGATGGACACGGCGGCGATGACGCGTCCGGAGGGCCCGCGGACGGGCGCCGAGACCGACGCCACCCCGGGCTCGCGCTCGCCCAGGCTCTGCGCCCAGCCCCGGCGGCGCACGCCCGCCAGGATGGTCGGGGTGAAGCGCGCGTTGCCCAGGCCCTCCAGCAGTCGTTCGTGGTCCTCCCAGGCGAGCAGGACCTGCGCCGCCGAGCCGGCCTTCATGGACAGCTGGGTCCCCACGGGGATCGTGTCGCGCAGTCCCACGGGCCGCTCGGCCGAGGCGACGCAGACCCGGAAGTCGCCCTGGCGCCGGAACACCTGGGAGCTTTCGCCGGTCGCGTCCCGCAACTGGAGCAGCAGCGGACCCGCGGCCGCGATCATCCGGTCCTCCCCGGCCGCGGACGCGAGTTCCACCAGGCGGCTGCCCAGCACGAAGCGTCCGTGCATGTCCTTGCCCACCAGCCGGTGGTGGACCAGCGCCTGCGCCAGCCGGTGCACCGTGGGGCGCGACAGCCCCGTGGCCGCGACGAGCTGGGCCAGGGTGGTGGGGCCGGCCTCGAGGGAATCGAGCACCATGGCCGCCTTGTCGATGACGCCGACGCCGCTAGAAGTGTCCATAGGATGATACTGCCGTCTCATTATATGAGATGCAAGTCGGGAAGCTGGCGGTGGCCGCCCACGCGGTGGTTCAGTGGATGAACCGAGGTTTCGTCGAGGGAGGGAGCCGGACATGTCCGCTCACAAGGCAGCGCAGACGCTGG
This sequence comes from Arthrobacter halodurans, assembly GCF_041877255.1. Lineage (NCBI taxonomy): Bacteria > Bacillati > Actinomycetota > Actinomycetes > Micrococcales > Micrococcaceae > Arthrobacter > Arthrobacter halodurans. The sequence continues at coordinate 201,311 of NZ_JBHDLJ010000001.1, read as the reverse complement.
CCGAGAAGGTCTGGAACGCGCACGTCGTGCGCGAGGGGGAGGGCGAGGGTTCGGCGCGCCAGCCCGATCTGATCTACATCGACCTCCACCTCATCCACGAGGTGACCTCCCCGCAGGCCTTCGAGGGACTGCGGCTGGCCGGGAGGCCGCTGCGCCGCCCGGACCTGACGATCGCCACCGAGGACCACAACACGCCCACGCTGGACATCGACCAGCCGATCGCGGACCTCGTCAGCCGCACGCAGATCGAGACGCTCCGCGCCAACTGCCGGGAGTTCGGGGTCCGCCTCCATCCGCTGGGGGACAAGGAACAGGGCATCGTCCACGTGGTCGGTCCGCAGCTGGGCCTCACCCAGCCCGGGACGACCGTGGTGTGCGGGGACTCCCACACGTCGACCCACGGCGCGTTCGGCGCGCTGGCCTTCGGCATCGGCACGTCCGAGGTCGAGCACGTGATGGCCACGCAGACGCTGTCCCTGAAGCCGTTCAAGACCATGGCCATCAACGTCGAGGGCACGCTGCGCCCCGGCGTCACGTCGAAGGACGTCATCCTGGCCGTGATCGCCAAGATCGGGACCGGCGGCGGGCAGGGCTACGTGCTCGAGTACCGCGGCTCCGCGATCCGCGCGCTGTCCATGGAGGCGCGCATGACCATCTGCAACATGTCGATCGAGGCCGGTGCCCGCGCCGGCATGGTGGCGCCGGACGAGACGACCTTCGAGTACCTGCGCGAGCGTCCGCACGCGCCGCGCGGGGCGGACTGGGACGACGCCGTCGCCTACTGGCGGACGCTGCGCACCGACGACGGCGCGCGGTTCGACGCCGAGGTCTTCATCGACGCCGACGGGCTGGAGCCCTTCGTCACCTGGGGTACCAACCCGGGACAGGGCGTCTCGCTCTCGGAGGCCGTGCCGTCGCCCGAGGACTTCGAGGACGAGAACGCGCGCGCCGCCTGCGAACGGGCGCTGGACTACATGGGCCTCGCGGCCGGCACGCCGATGCGCGAGATCAGGGTGGACACGGTGTTCCTCGGCTCCTGCACCAACAGCCGCATGGAGGACCTGCGGACCGCCGCGGCGGTCGTGCGCGGGCGGGCCAAGGACCCCGACGTGCGCATGATCGTGGTGCCCGGGTCCGCCCGCGTCCGGCTGGAGGCCGAGGCCGAGGGCCTGGACCGGGTGTTCAAGGACTTCGGCGCCGAGTGGCGCTTCGCGGGGTGCTCCATGTGCCTGGGCATGAACCCGGACCAGCTCGCCGAGGGGGAGCGCTGCGCCTCGACGTCGAACCGCAACTTCGAGGGGAGGCAGGGCAAGGGGGGACGGACCCACCTCGTGTCCCCGCTGGTGGCCGCCGCCACCGCCGTGCGCGGCACGCTCAGCTCGCCCTCCGACCTCCCCCCGGCCGAACCGGCCGCCGCCACCGATCCCGCCACCGCGGCCTGAGGAGCCTTCCCATGGAGAAGCTGACCACCCACACGGGCATCGGCGTGCCGCTGCGCCAGAGCAACATCGACACCGACCAGATCATCCCGGCCGTCTACCTCAAGCGGATCACGCGGACCGGCTTCGAGGACGCGCTCTTTGCCGGCTGGCGCAAGGACCCGTCCTTCGTCCTGAACCGCGAGCCGTTCTCGGCCGGCTCCGTGCTGGTCGCCGGGCCCGACTTCGGCACCGGCTCCTCCCGGGAACACGCGGTGTGGGCGCTGAAGGACTACGGCTTCCGGGCGGTGCTGTCCTCCCGCTTCGCGGACATCTTCCGCGGCAACGCCGGCAAGCAGGGCCTGGTCGCGGCAGAGGTCGCGCAGCCGGACATCGAGCTCATCTGGAAGGAGCTCGAGAACCACCCCGGCACCGAGGTGACCGTGGACCTGGTGTCCCGCACCGTGACGTGCGGCTCGTTCAGCGCGCCGTTCGGCATCGACGACTACACGCGCTGGCGGCTCCTGGAGGGGCTGGACGACATCGGCCTGACCCTGCAGCACGAGCCCGAGATCACGGCCTTCGAGGCCCGTCGGCCGGGCTGGAAGCCGAAGACCCTGCCCGCCCGATCCTGACACGCCCACGGGGCCCCGCGGGGTGCCGGATACCGGCTGTCGCCGGCGGGGGGCCTGTATGCTTACGGGGAACCTCCGGCGTTCCGGGGACCAATCAAACGTGAGGTATTTCTTTCATGGGCACAGTCCTGACTATCCACGGCGGCGTGCCGCTTCAGGGGAAAGTAACAGTCAGGGGCGCCAAGAACCTGGTGCCGAAAGCCATGGTCGCGGCCCTGCTCGCGGACAGTCCGTCGGTGCTGCGCAACGTCCCGGAGATCCGGGACGTCGAGATCGTCCGCAGCCTGCTGACCATCCACGGCGTCACCGTGGCCAAGGACGAGGCGACCGGCGACCTGACCCTGGACCCGAAGGGCGCGACCAGCGCCCCGTCCCGTGAAATCGACGCCCACGCGGGCGACTCCCGGATCCCGATCCTCTTCTGCGGCCCGCTCATCCACAGCATCGGCGAGGCCTTCATCCCGGACCTCGGCGGCTGCCGCATCGGCGACCGGCCGATCGACTACCACCTGAACGTCCTGCGCACCTTCGGCGCGGTCGTGGACAAGCGCCCGGGCGGTATCGCCATCTCCGCGCCCCACGGGCTCAAGGGCGCCAAGCTCGAGCTGCCCTACCCGAGCGTCGGGGCCACGGAGCAGGTGCTGCTGACGGCCGTCAAGGCCGAGGGCATCACCGAGCTGAAGAACGCCGCCGTCGAGCCGGAGATCATGGACCTGATCGCGATCCTGCAGAAGATGGGCGCCATCATCTCCGTGCAGACCGACCGGGTGATCCGGATCGAGGGCGTAAGCCACCTCTCCGGCTACAACCACAAGGCCCTCCCGGACCGCAACGAGGCCGCGTCCTGGGCCTCCGCGGCGCTGGTCACCCGCGGCGACATCTACGTCGAGGGCGCCCACCAGAGCGACCTGACCGCGTTCCTCAACATCTACCGCAAGGTCGGGGGGGCGTTCGAGGTCGAGGACGAGGGCATCCGCTTCTACCACCCGGGCGGCGCCCTCAAGCCGCTGGTCCTCGAGACCGACGTGCACCCCGGGTTCATGACCGACTGGCAGCAGCCGCTCGTGGTCGCGCTGACCCAGGCGGAGGGCGTGTCGATCGTGCACGAGACCGTCTACGAGAACCGGTTCGGCTTCACGGACGCGCTGGTGCGCATGGGCGCGACCATCCAGCTGCACCGCGAGTGCCTCGGAGCGGTCCCGTGCCGCTTCGGGCAGCGCAACTTCCGCCACTCGGCCGTGATCACGGGTCCCGCCAAGCTGCACGGCGCAGACATCGACGTTCCCGACCTGCGCGGCGGCTTCTCCCACCTCATCGCGGCGCTCGCGGCCGAGGGCACGAGCCGCGTGACGGGGATCGAGTTGATCAACCGCGGCTACGAGAAGTTCATGGAGAAGCTCCAGGGCCTCGGCGCGCGCGTGGAACTCGCCGAGACCGCGTCGGTCAGCGGATGAGCGAGACGCGCGGCGCGAGGATGATCTTCGCGGGGTTGTCGGTCATCGTCCGGCCCGGGATGAACCTCCTCATGGGCAAGAAGTGGGAGCGCTTCGAGACGCTGCCGGCCGGCGGCTTCATCGCCTGCCCCAACCACGTCACCGAGATCGACCCGCTGGTGGTCGGGCACGTGCTGTACAACCACGGCCACCTCCCGCGCTACATGGCGAAGGGTTCGCTGTTCCAGGTGCCCGGCCTCGGCGCCATCCTGCGCGCGAGCCGGCAGATCCCGGTGGAGCGGTCCTCCGCGGGGGCCAGCCGCTCGCTGCAGCTGGCCCGCGAGCTGATCGCCGAGGGCGGGGCGGTCATCGTGTATCCGGAGGGCACGCTCACGCGCGATCCCGACCAGTGGCCGATGCGCGGGCGTACCGGCGCGGCCCGGCTGGCGCTGCAGACCGGCGCGCCCGTGGTTCCGATCGCCCACTGGGGCGCCCAGGAGGTCTTTCCGCGCTACGGGAAGGGCTTCAAGATCTTCCCCCGGAAGACCGTGCGCGTCCGCGCCTGCGATCCCGTGGACCTCTCCGACCTCGCCGACAAGCCGATGACCCGGACGGTGCTGGACGAGGCGACGGCGCGCATCATGGCCTCGCTGACCGCGGGCGTCGCCGAGCTCCGGGGCGAGACCCCGCCGCCGGCGCCGTGGGACCCCGCCGAGCACGGCCAACCCCTGACCGGCCGCGACGTCGAACGGGGCTCCGGCCCGGGAGACCGGCGTTGAGGAGGCCCCCGGCCAAGATCGCGGTGATGGGAGCGGGAAGCTGGGGCACGACGTTCGCCAAGGTGCTCGCCGACTCCGGGGCGGACGAGGGCACGGCCGTGCAGCTGTGGGCGCGCCGCCGCGAGGCGGCCGACGAGATCAACGGACTCCACCGCAACGCGCGGTACCTCGGCGACGTCCCGCTGCCGCCGAACGTCACGGCCACCACCGATCCCGCCGAGGCCCTGGCCGGCGCGGCGCTGGTCGTCATGGCGGTCCCGGCGCAGACGCTGCGCGAACAGCTTCCGCTGTTCCGGGGGCACATCGAGCCCGGGGCCGTGATCGTGTCCCTGATGAAGGGACTGGAGCGCGGGACCGACGCGCGCATGAGCCAGGTGATCCGCGAGGAGCTGGGCTGGGCCGAGGACGCGGTCGCCGTCGTCTCGGGACCGAACCTGGCCATGGAGATCGCCCGCGAGGAGCCCACGGCCTCGGTCGTGGCCTGCCCCGACCGGGAGACCGCCGCATGGATCGCGGAGGCGTGCACGCCCGACTACTTCCGCCCCTACACGAACACCGACCTGGTCGGCGCCGAGATCGGCGGGATTGTGAAGAACGTGATCGCCCTCGCCGTCGGCATCTGCGACGGCCGTGGCATGGGCGACAACACCAAGGCCTCCGTCATCACGCGCGGCCTGGCCGAGACGACGCGCCTCGCCCTGGCCCTCGGCGGCCAGCTGGAGACCATGTCCGGCCTTGCCGGACTGGGCGACCTCGTCGCGACGTGCTCGTCGCCGCTCTCGCGGAACCGCACCGCGGGCCGCCTCCTGGGACAGGGCCTGACCCTGGCCGAGGTGACCGCCGCAACGACGCAGACGGCCGAAGGCATCAAGTCGGGGCCCGCGGTCCTGGACCTCGCCCGCCGGCTGGGCGTCGACATGCCCATCACCGAGGCCGTCGTCCACGTGCTGGACGGCGAGCTGACGGTCGACGACATGGCGGCCCGGTTGCTGGGCCGCGAACTGAAATCCGAGGGAGAAAAGGCATGAGCGAACCAACGGACCGCAGCAAGCCGCGGATCGCGCTGCTCTTCGGCGGCAGGTCCTCCGAGCACTCGGTGAGCTGCGTGACGGCCGCCGGCGTGCTGCACGCGATCAACCGGGACAAGTACGACGTCGTGCCCATCGGCATCGCGCGGGACGGCCGGTGGTCCCTCCTCGAGGGCGATCCCGAGGCATGGTCCCTCGCCTCGGGCAGCGCCCCCGAGGTCGTGGTCGGCCCCGAGACCATCCGGCTCGCGGCGGACGGGGCGGGGCGCGAGCTCATCGCCCAGCGCGCCGACCGCAGCGTGCACAGCCTGGGCGAGGTCGACCTGGTCTTCCCGCTGCTGCACGGACCCTTCGGCGAGGACGGCACGCTGCAGGGCCTGCTCGAGCTCGCCGACGTCCCCTACGTCGGCTCGGGCGTCGCGGCCAGCGCGATCGGGATGGACAAGCACTTCATGAAGGTCGTCTTCGCCGCCGCGGGATTCCGCGTGGGGCCCTACGTGGTCGTGACGGACAAGCAGTGGGCCCGCGACGAGGACGCCGCGCTCGCTTCGGCCGGGCACCTCGAGTACCCGCTCTTCGTCAAGCCCTCCCGCGCCGGCTCCTCGGTCGGGATCACCCGCGTGGACGTGCCCGACCAGTTGCGCGACGCCGTCGTCGCCGCCCGCGTGCACGACCCCAAGGTCGTGATCGAACAGGGCATCGCCGGCCGCGAGATCGAGTGCGCCGTCCTCGAGGGCCGCGGCTGCGGGACGCCGCGGACCTCGCTGCCCGGCGAGGTCGCGGTGGCGGAGGGGGACCACGCCTTCTACGACTTCGAGGCGAAGTACGTCGAGGGCGGCGCCGCGCGGCTCAGCTGCCCTGCCGACCTCCCCGGGGACGCGATCGCCGAGGTGCGGCGGCTTGCGGCCGAGGCGTTCGACGCCGTCGGCGCCGAGGGGCTCTCGCGCGTCGACTTCTTCTACACCCCCGCGGGGGAGTGGATCGTCAACGAGATCAACACGATGCCCGGCTTCACGCCGATCAGCATGTATCCGCAGATGTGGTCCGCCACGGGCCTGGACTACCCCGACCTGATCGACGAGCTGATCTGGCTGGCGCTCGACCGCCGCATCGGCCTGCGCTAGCGCGCCGCACGGGCGGCCCTACGGGGCGGGCAGCTCGATGGACCGGTCCAGCGTGCTGCACTCGCCCGACGCCGGGATGCGCGCGGCGGCGGACGCGATCTCCGCCAGGACCGTGCTGGACGGGACGGCGTTGGGGTCGAAGAGCAGCTCGGTGGCGGGTTCGCGTCCGTAGGTGGTCAGCGTCCACGCGGGCTCGCCCTCCTTCGCCAGCCAATCGACGCCGTTCGCCCCGACGCACGGATCGGTGGACGGCGGCGGGACGGTCACGCCGCAGCGCAGCACAACCTGTGCCGGATCCCCCCAGGCCGCCGTGGCCTGGCTGTTCGTCGGCCGCAGCGCGTGTCCGGCCAGCTCCTGCGGCAGCGCCACCATCATCTCCGCGCACAGGGGATTGGCGGCGTCGTCGGCCGCCTGCACGGCGACGGGCGGAGCGCACGCGGACAGCGCGAGGGCGGCGGCCGCCGCGACGGCGGCGCCCGCGCGGCGGGGGAAGCGGCGGCGGGTGGGTGAAAGCACGCCTCCACCCTATCGCGGGCCGCCGCGGCTAGGATGGGACGGCAAGGGAGGCGGCCTCGAGAGGGAAACACCGGAATGTCTGTCAAGATCACCACGGGTACGCCCGCCGTCGCCGCCTGGCTCGACGGCATGGTGCGCGGCCTGGCGAACCACAGCGACCGGCTCAACGCCATCAACATCTTCCCCGTGGCCGACGGCGACACGGGCAGCAACCTGTACATGACGGCGCGCACCGCCGCGGACGCCGTCTCGGTCCTGGACACGGACGACCTCGGCGAGCTGCTCGCGGCGGCGGGGCGGGCGGGGATGGAGTCCGCTCGCGGGAACTCCGGCACGCTGCTCGCGGTCTTCCTGCTGGGCTTCTCCGAACCCCTGCGCGGACACTCCCGCCTCACGGGCCGGCTGCTGGCGGCCGGGCTGGAGAGCGGACGGGTCCGCGCGTGGTCCGCGCTCAGCGACCCGGTGCCCGGGACGATGCTCTCCGTCATCGCCGCCGCGGCGGACGCGGCCGCCGACTCCGTGGGCGCCTCGACGGCGGAGCCGTCAAGCCGCGCGGCGGTCGTCGAGGTCCTGCAGGCGGTTTCCGCCGCCGTCCTGGGCGCCGTCGTGAGCACCGAGGAGCAGCTCGGGGCGCTGCGGACCGCGCAGATCGTGGACGCCGGGGCGGTTGGCATGATGCTGGTCCTGGACCAGCTGCGGTCCTCCGTGCTTGGGGAGCCGCTGGACGACGCCCGGTACGCGCCGCTGCACGGGTACGGCATCCAGGATCCCCACGTCTACGTGGGACGCGAGGCCGAGGCCGGCGTCGAGGTGATGTGCACCATCGCGCTCGAGCCGCTCGAGGCCGCGACGCTGCGCGCGAAGCTCGATGCGCTGGGGGACTCGGTCATCATGAGCGCCGCCGGCGAGGCCGGCGACGCGTACCGCTGGCGCGTCCACGTGCACGTCCCCGAGCCGGACGAGGCCCTCGCGGCGCTGCACGGGGCCGGTGAGCCCGTGAACATCACGGTGACGGACCTGTGCACCCATGACGGCTGACCCCACGGCGTTCGGCCCGGAGACGGGGCTCCGCGACGCGGTCGGCGGGACGACCGCGGCGGCGATGAAGAAGGCCTTCGGCTACGAACACTGCGGCGCGATGGTCAGGCACTTCCCCCGGCGCTACCTCGAGGTCGGGGAGCTGACCCGGATCTCCACGCTGCCGGTGGGCGAGGACGTGACGATCGTCGCCGAGGTGGAGTCCGTCGCGCAGCGGCGCATGCAGACACGCAAGGGCGTGCTCGTCGAGGTGGTGGTGCGGGACGCCCTGGGGCCGGAGCAGAGCCTGTTGCGCATGACCTTCTTCAACGGCTACCAGGCCCTGAAGGAGCTCAAGCCGGACACGGTGGCGATGTTCAGCGGCCGCGTGGGCGTCTACCGCAACCACCTGGAGCTGACGCACCCGGACTACTCCCTGCTCGAGGACGCGCAGGACGCCGAGCCGCGGCCCATCCCCGTGTATCCGACGAGCGGCAAGCTGGCCAACCCGAAGATCCGCAAGACCATCGAGACGGTCCTGGCCGGCGTGACCGAGGGATCCTTCCCGGATCCCGTCCCGCCCGCGCTGCTCCGGCGGAGGCGCCTCCCCGGGCTCGTCGCCGCGCTCGAGTCGATTCACCGGCCGCACGAGGTCCCCGAGGCCATGCGGGCCCGCCACCGCTTCCGGTACGACGAGGCGCTGCTGCTCCAGCTGGCCCTCGCCGAGCGGCGGGTGCACCGGCGCGGGTTGGAGGCGGTGTCCCGGCCCGGGGCCGCGGACGGGCTGCTCGCGCGGTTCGACGCGGGCCTGCCGTTCGAGCTGACCGAGGGCCAGCTCGGAACGGGCCGCGAGATCGCCGCGGACCTGGCCGGGAGCAGCCCGATGAACCGGCTGCTGCAGGGAGAGGTCGGCTCGGGCAAGACGCTGGTCGCCCTGCGCGCCATGCTGCAGGTGATCGACTCCGGGGGCCAGGCGGCGCTGCTGGCCCCGACCGAGGTGCTGGCGCAGCAGCACTACCACTCGATCCGGCGCGCCCTGGGTCCGCTGGCCGAGGCCGGCCTCCTCGGCGGCGCGGAGGACGGAACCCGCGTGGACCTGCTGACGGGGTCGATGCCGACGTCGGCGCGCAAGGCGGTCCTGCTGCGCATGGCCTCGGGGGAGGCCGGGATCGTCGTCGGAACGCACGCGCTGCTCTCCGACCACGTGGTCTTCGCGGAGCTCGGCCTGGTGGTGGTGGACGAGCAGCACCGCTTCGGCGTCGAGCAGCGGGACACGCTGCGCGCCAAGGCCGGGAGCATGCCCCACATGCTCGTCATGACCGCCACGCCCATCCCGCGCACGGTCGCCATGACCGTCTTCGGCGACTTGGAGACCAGCGTCCTGCGGGGCCTGCCCGCCGGCAGGGCGCCGATCTCCACGCACGTCGTCCCGCTCGGCGAGGAGCGCTTCCGCTCGCGGATGTTCTCGCTGATGCGCGAGGAGGTGGACCGGGGGCACCAGGTGTACGTGGTCTGCCCGCGCATCACGGAGACGCAGCCCGAGGACGACGACGCGGCCTCCGCCGGCGCCGACGGCCACCCCGACGCGGACAGGACCCCGGACGGGACCCCGGACGGCGCTCCCGGCGGGTCGGGGGGCCCGGCGCCGTCCGGCCCGCCGCGCCCGGCGAAGATGACCGTGGAGAAGATGGTCGCCCTGCTGGCGTCCCTGCCCGAGCTGCGGGGCGTGAGCGTGGGCATGCTGCACGGCCGCATGGCCACCGAGGACAAGGCGCGGTCCATGTCCGACTTCGAGGCCGGCCGCACCGGCATCCTGGTTTCCACGACGGTGATCGAGGTCGGCGTGGACGTGCCGAACGCGACGCTGATGGCGATCGTCGACGCCGACTCGTTCGGCATCTCGCAGCTGCACCAGTTGCGGGGCCGCGTGGGCCGCGGGGGCCTTCCCGGCACCTGCCTCCTGGCCACGTGGCTTCCGCCGGACCACCCGTCGCGGCAGCGGCTCGCGGCCGTCGCCGCGACGACCGACGGGTTCGCCCTGGCGGAGGAGGACCTCAAGGAGCGCCGGGAGGGCGACATCCTGGGGGCGAGCCAGTCGGGGCGGCGGTCGACCCTGAAGCTCCTGCGGGTCATCCAGGACGCCGAGCTCATCGCCCGGGCCCGGGAGGACGCCGAGGAGATCGTGGACGGGCCCGGCGGGCTGGCGGCGCATCCGGCCCTGCAGCGGGCCGTGGGCGACTGGCTGGACGAGGACATGCAGGCGTTTTTGGAGAGGGGCTGACCATGGGGCGGATTATCGCCGGCGTCGCGGGGGGGCTCGCGCTGAAGTCCGTGCCCGGGGACGCGACGCGGCCGACGACGGACCGCGTCAAGGAGGCCCTGTTCTCCCGGCTGGAGACCTACGGCGTCCTCGACGGCGGCCGCGTCCTGGACCTGTACGCCGGCTCCGGCGCGCTGGGCGTCGAGGCGGCGAGCCGCGGAGCCCGCGCCGCCGTGCTGGTGGAGCAGGCGCCGAAGGCCGTCGCGGCCTGCCAGGCCAACGCGGGCCTGGTCAACCGGAAGCTCGGGCGCGACGCCGTGGCGGTGCGGCGCGGAAGCGTCGACGCCTTCCTCGAGGCGGAGGCGGCCACCGGCCGCGGGTGGGACCTGGTCCTCATGGACCCGCCCTACCCGCTGGGAGAGGCCGCGCTCGCGCAGACGCTCGCCCGGCTGGTGCCCGTCTTGGACGCGGGTGCCGTCGTGGTGCTGGAGCGCTCGACGCGTTCGCCCGAGCCGGCCTGGCCCGCGGGCGTGGTCCGCTTCGCCGAGCGCAAGTACGGCGAGACCACCCTATGGTTTGCGGAACCCGTCGAGCCCGGTCCCTGACAGGACGGCGGCCGGATGCGGGCCGGCCGCCCGCAGGGCGTCGAGCCGGGGTGCGTCCCACGCGGCGTCGGTGCCCATCAGGATCATGTTGCCCGGATACCGCCCGCCGAACAGGTCCGCCGGCGCGCTCGCCGAGACGAACCCGAACACGGACTCCATGGCGGCGAGCTGCGACTTCGCGAACGTCAGCGGCGGATCGTCTCCGACGTTGATGAGTGCCGCGCCCCCCGGGGCCAGGTGCGCCGCGAGCTCGCCGTAGAAGTCCGGCCCGGTCAGGTGCGCCGGCGCGTCGGCCCCGCTGAAGACGTCGAGCACGATCGCGTCGTACTCCTGCCCGGCCAGCTCCGCGGAGAGGACGGCGCGGGCGTCCCCCGGGAGGGTCCGCAGCGCGGCGCCCGCGGGCATCGGCAGCGCGTCCAGCACGAAGGCCAGGAGCTCGCGCTCCGAGTCGACGGCCACCTGCGCGCTGCCGGGGCGCGTCGCGTGGACGTAGCGCGCGAGCGTGAGGGCCCCCGCGCCGAGGTGCAGCACGCGCAGCGGAACGCCGGGCTCCCGCAGCAGGTCGAGGTGGTTGGCCAGCCGCCGCAGGTATTCGTAGAAGATCTCGCCGGGGTGCCCCACGTCGACGTGCGACTGCTCGGCCCCGCCGATCGAGAGCACCCACGCCCCGTCCACCCACGTGTCCGGTTCGAGCACCGCGTGCTCGCCGATGCCGGAGAGCCAGCGCCGGCGGGGGGCGGTCACGGATGGCCCCCGTCCCCGGGCCTCCGTGGCCCCGGAACGGGACCGTCCGCCATCCGGGCTATGCCGGCCAGCCGCCGCGACGCCTCGGCCAGCACGTCCCGGCGCTTGCAGAAGGCGAACCTCAGCAGGCTGCGCGTGGCCCGCGCGCCGTCCGCGTGGCAGAACGCGGACACGGGGATGGCGGCGACGCCGAGCTCCGCGGGCATCCGGCGCGCCAGCTCCGCGGCGTCCGCCAGGCCCAGCGGCGCGACGTCGGCGAGGATGAAGTAGGTGCCCGCCGGGCGGTACACGTCAAGCCCGGCCTCCTCGAGGCCCCCGGCGAGGAGGTCCCGCTTCGTCTCCAGGTCCCGGGCCAGCCCCGCGAAGCTCTCCAGCGGCAGGGCCAGCGCCTCGGCCACGGCCGGCTGGAAGGCCGGACCCGAGCTGTAGCTGAGGAACTGCTTCACGGTCCGCAGCGCGGCGACCAGGGGCGCCGGCCCCGAGGCCCAGCCGATCTTCCAGCCCGTGTAGGAGAAGGTCTTGCCCGCCGAGGAGATGGTCAGCGTGCGGTCCCACGCGCCGGGAAGGGACGCCACGGGGACGTGGCGCACCCCGAACGTGAGGTGCTCGTAGACCTCGTCGGAGACGATGATGCAGTCGTGCCGGATGGCCAGTTCGACGATCCGGGCCAGGACCTCCGGTCCGAAGACCGCGCCGGTCGGGTTGTGGGGCGTGTTGAGGATGATCATCCGGGTGCGGTCCGTGACGGCGGCGGCCACCCGGTCCGGATCGGGCTGGAAGTCCGGCGCGCGCAGCGGCACGGTGCGGTGCACGCCACCGGCGAGGGCGATCGTGGCCCCGTAGGAGTCGTAGAACGGCTCGAAGGTCAGGACCTCGTCGCCGGGGGAAACGAACGCGAGCACCGCGGCGGCGATCGCCTCGGTCGCACCGGTGGAGACCACCACCTCCGTCTCCGGGTCCGGTTCCAGTCCGTAGTGGAGGCGCTGGTGCCCGGCGACGGCCTCGCGCAGCTCGGGGATGCCCGCCCCCGGCGCGTACTGGTTCCTGCCCTCGAGGATGGCCCGCCGTGCCGCCTCGGCCATGAACGCCGGCCCGTCGTCGTCGGGGTATCCCTGTCCGAGGTTGATGGCGCCGGTGCGCGCGGCCAGCGCCGTGACCTCCTCGAAGATGGTCGCCGCGAGCCGGCCGTCGTCGCCGAGGAGGTTCGCGCCGGAGGCGACGCGCTGCCAGGGAAAGATGTGGGACATGCCGCCCAGTATGGCAAGGCGCGCCGGGCCGGGGCCACTCGGAGCCCCGGCCGCCCGGCGCTTGGTAGATTGCACGGTATGCGCCGCGCCGTCTGCCCCGGATCGTTCGACCCCATCCATAAGGGCCACATCGAGATCATCGCCCGTGCCAGCAGCCTGTTCGACGAGGTGGTGGTGGCCGTGTCGACGAACTACTCCAAGCGCCACCGCTTCTCCGAGGAGGAGCGGATCGCCATGATCACCGAGACGCTGACCGGGCTGCGCGGCATCAGCGTGCTGCCCATGGGCGACGGGCTGCTGGCGGACTTCTGCCGCGACGCCGGCGCCGACGCCATCGTCAAGGGCCTCCGCTCCACGGCCGACTACCAGTACGAGGTCCCGATGGCCGCCATGAACCGACACCTCACCGGGGTCGAGACGGTGTTCCTCCTGGCCGACAACAAGTACACCCACCTGTCCTCGAGCCTGCTGCGCGAGGTGCAGGCCCTCGGGGGCGACGTGGAGGACTACCTGCCCCGCGCCGTGCTCAACCGCTTCCGCGACGAACCCTGATCGGTGCGGGCGGCGCGCCGTGGTGCCGGTGCCGGGGCCGGAGCGGGGTCGCCCGTCCAGTAAAGTCGGGTTCATGAGCCATTCGAAGCGCGTCACGAAAGCCGTCATCCCCGCCGCCGGCCTGGGCACCAGGTTCCTGCCCGCCACCAAGGCGATGCCCAAGGAAATGCTGCCGGTGGTGGACGAGCCCGCCATCCAGTACGTCGTCGCCGAGGCGGCCCGGGCCGGCCTCAGCGACGTGCTGATGGTGACCGGACGCAGCAAGCGGGCCCTCGAGGACCACTTCGACCGCGTGCCCTCGCTGGAGGCCATGCTGGAGGAGAAGGGCGACTTCGAGAAGCTCCGCCGGATCCGCGAGGCCACGGCCCTCGGCGACATCCACTACATCCGCCAGGGCGATCCCAAGGGCCTGGGCCACGCGGTCCTGTGCGCCCGCCACCACGTGGGCAACGAGCCCTTCGCCGTGCTGCTGGGCGACGACCTGATCGACGAGCGCGACGAGCTGCTCGCGACCATGATCGACGTGCAGGAGAAGACCGGCGGGTCCGTCATCGCGGTCATGGAGGTGGACCCGCAGCAGATCGGCGCCTACGGGTGCGCGGACGTCACCGCCGTGGACGGCGAGGAGTACGTCCGGGTCAACCGCCTGGTGGAGAAGCCCTCCCCGGAGGAGGCCCCGTCCAACCTCGCCGTCATCGGCCGCTACGTGCTGCACCCGGCGGTCTTCGACGTCCTCGAGCACACCGCGCCCGGGCGCGGCGACGAGATCCAGCTCACCGACGCGCTGCAGGAGCTGGCGGCCTCCGACCGGGAGGGCGGCGGCGTCTTCGCCGTGGTCTTCCGCGGCCGCCGCTACGACACGGGCGACAAGCTCAGCTACATCAAGGCCGTCGTGAGCCTGGCCTGCGACCGCGAGGACCTGGGCCCGGAGCTCAAGCCGTGGCTGCGGGAGTACGTCGCGTCGCTCTGACCCGTCCGCGGCCCCCGGTTTGGGTGCGCCGGATGTTCGGGCTAGGATGTACTGTCGGTCTATTGTTCTACAGGAGTTCTCATCAGCGATAAGCGTGCAGATCGTTCGTCGTCACACGGCATCGATCGCAAATCGCCCTTGGCCATCTCGGTCAAGGAACTCGGGCGCAGCCCGGGAAACATGATCACCCTGGAAGAGCGGATCGCGGCCCCGGCCGAGCTGGGCGTCGCGTTGATCGGAGTTCAGGAGGGGTCGCCCGTCGACCTCGACCTGAGGTTCGAGGCCGTGCACGAGGGGATCCTGGTGTCGGGCACCGCGTTCGCCGAGGTAACGGGCGAGTGCGGCCGCTGTCTGGGTCCCATCGCGAACGACCTCGATGTCGAGATCCAGGAGCTTTACTACTACGAGGGCATGGGAATGCCCGAGGACGAGGAAGCTGAGCAGTACCGCGTTGTGGACGACTACGTCGATCTGGAACCGGTGCTGCGGGACGCAGTGGTGACCGCGCTGCCGTTCCAGCCGGTGTGCCGGGAGGACTGCGAAGGCCTCTGTTCCGAATGCGGGATCCGCCTCGAAGAGGATCCGGGGCACCACCACGAGTTGCTAGACCCCCGTTGGGCGGCCCTGACCGGGCTGGCCGACACCGCCGCCGATCCGGCGGCACAACGTACAGATTCAGTCGAGAGAGAAGAGAGTTAGCCGTGGCTGTTCCCAAGCGGAAGATGTCCCGCTCGAATACCCGCGCACGCCGGTCCCAGTGGAAGGCGACTGCGCCCAACCTGGTGAAGACCGTGGAGAACGGCCGCGTCAGCTACAGCCTGCCGCACCAGGCCAAGCTTGTCACCGACTCCGCCGGCACCGCGCTGTTCCTTGAGTACAAGGGTCGCAAGGTAGCAGACGCCTAACAACGTCCAATGCCTTCACACGAAGAGCTTCAGAAGCGTCTCGGGGTCGACATCGACCCCGAGACGCTTCGTCTTGCCCTGACGCACCGTTCCTACGCCTACGAACAGGGCGGCGTCCCCACGAACGAACGCCTCGAGTTCCTCGGCGACTCCGTGCTCGGCTTCTCCGTGACGGACCACCTGTACCGGAACTATCCGGACCTCCCGGAGGGCGACCTCGCGAAGCGGCGCTCCGCCGTCGTGAGCACGCGCGCCCTGGCCGGCATCGCGCGCACGCTGGGGCTCGGGGAGTTCATCCTGCTGGGCCAGGGCGAGATCCTCACCCGCGGCTCCGACAAGTCCTCGATCCTGGCCGACACGATGGAGGCCGTCATCGGGGCGGCCTACCTGAGCCACGGCGTGGAGACCGCGCGCCGGCTGGTCATGCGCCTGGTCGACCCCCTGCTCGCGGAGGTGGACGTGCTCGGCGCCGGCACCGACTGGAAGACCGCCATCCAGGAGATCGCCGCCGCCCGCAAGCTCGGGTCCATCGACTACCTCATCCACGGCTCCGGCCCGGACCACGCGCGCCGCTTCGAGGCGACGCTCACCATCGGCGGAACGCCCTACGGCTCCGGGCGCGGTCCCTCCAAGAAAGAGGCCGAGCAGGAGGCCGCCGCAGCGTCGTGGAAGCTGCTCCACGGCACCGGCGCGGGGTCCGACGCCGCGGCCGCGCGGTAGGCGCGTTGCCTGAACTGCCCGAGGTCGAGGTGGTGCGCCGCGGCCTGGCGTCCTGGGTCGCCGGGCGCTCCGTCGCCTCGGTCCACGTGCACGACCCGCGCTCGGTCCGGCGCCACGCCGAGGGTGCGGAACACTTCGCCGGGACCCTGGCCGGCGCCATCCTCGGGCCGGCGGTGCGCCGCGGCAAGTTCCTCTGGATGCCGCTGGACGGCCCGCCGCGGCCCACCGCCCTCGTGGCGCACCTGGGCATGAGCGGCCAGCTCCTCGTGGAGGAGGAGGACGCCCCGCGCGAGAAGCACCTCAAGGTCCGGTTCGGGCTCTCCCCGGCCGCCGGGATGCCGGGCGAACTGCGGTTCGTCGACCAGCGCATCTTCGGGGGGCTGCACCTGTCGCCGCTGTGTCCGACCCCCGACGGGGGGCCGGGCGGCCGCGGCGACGAGGCGCCCCTGATGCCGGCCTCCGCGCTGCACATCGCGCGCGACGTGCTGGACCCCGCCTTCGGCCCGGCGGAGTTCCACGCCGCGTTGCGGCGCCGGACCACGGGCATCAAGCGCGCGCTCCTGGACCAGGGCGTGGTGTCGGGCGTGGGCAACATCTACGCCGACGAGGCCCTCTGGGCCGCCCGTCTGCACTTCGAGCGGCCGACAGCCGGCATCCGCCGCGCCGAGAGCCTGCGGCTGCACGGTGCCCTGCGCGCGGTCATGGAGAGCGCCCTGCTCGCCGGCGGGACGAGCTTCGACTCGCTGTACGTCAATGTGAACGGGGCCTCGGGCTACTTCGACCGCTCGCTGAACGCCTACGGCAGGGAGGGGCTTCCGTGCGCGCGGTGCCTCGCCGAGGGCCGGGAGGGGACCATCCGCCGCGACCCGTTCATGGGCCGGTCCTCGTTCACCTGTCCGCTGTGCCAGCGCAGGCCGCGCGGTCCGGGCCGACGGGCCGCCGCCCGGCCCGGCTGAGGGTATTCACAGCATCAACGCGTATTATCGAACGGTTATCCGGAAGTGACCCCAAGGAGTCCGAAAGTGCCACGTCCCGACACCGCGACGACTTACGTGCCGCGGCGTCAGACCGCGCCCAAACGCCGCTGGGCCCGGACGGCACTGATCGCGGGCCTCTGCGTCGTGCTGGTCGCGGCGGTCGTCGCGGGCGGCTACATCGCCAACCTGGCCGCCCTCTACAACGACCGCTCCACCACCATCGCCGGGGTCTTCCCCGCGGACGAGGGCCGGCCCGCCAAGCCTGTGGACGACGGCTCGCGGAACATCCTGCTCCTCGGATCGGACTCGCGGGGCGAGGGCCTGGACACGGCCGAGAACAAGGGGGAGTCCGGCGAACGCTCCGACACCATGATGCTGGTGCACATCCCCGAGGACCGCCAGAACATCTACGTCATGTCGATCGTCCGCGACCTCTGGGTCGAGATCCCCGGCCACGGCGAGCGGAAGATCAACGCCGCCCTCAACCTCGGGGGCTACCCGCTCGTGGTGGGCACTGTCGAGCAGCTGCTGGACACGCAGATCGACAACGTCGTGTCCATCGACTTCGAGGGCTTCGGCGCCCTCACGGAGTCCCTGGGCGGCGTCACCGTCGACAACCCCGTGGCCTTCTGTTCCGGGCAGGCCGCGCCGTCCTGCTTCGACGTCGGACCCGTCAACCTCAACGGGACGGCGGCGCTGCGGTACGTGCGCGAACGGAAGGCGTTCGCCGAGGGGGATTTCCAGCGGGTCCAGAACCAGCAGCGGTTCGTCAAGGCCGTCCTGAACCGCTTCCTCACGCCCGAGACCCTCGGCAACCCCGCTCGGCTGCAGCAGGTCATCGCCGACTTCTCGCAGTACGTCAGCGTCGACGAGACCCTGGACGCGGGAACCGCCGCCGGCCTGGCGCTGCAGCTGAGCGGGATCCGCGGCGACGACGTCGAGATGTTCACCCTCCCGACGGGACCCGCGGGAACCGGCCCCGGGGGAGCCTCGATCATCACGCGCGACGAGGAGGCGCTGAGGGCCCTGCGCCTGGCGCTGAAGGATGATTCGCTGCGCGACTTCCTGGCGAACGAGGACCACGGCTCCAACGCCTTCGGCGGATCCATCACCGACGACGAGGCCGCCGGCGAACCCGCCGACGAGTCGACCGCCGGCGAGTCGACCACCGATCCGGGCGCCGCCCCGGCCGTGTCCCCCCGCGGTGCGGGGGAGTAGGGGCGCATGCGAGTCCTGCTTGTCACGCATTCGTACTGGCCCGAGACCACACCGCCGCAGCGGCGCTGGGACGCGTTCGTCAAGGCCTTCCGCCGCGCGGGCTGCGAGGTCGACGTCGTCGCGCCCTCCCCGGATCCCGCCGTTACCCCGGCCCACGCCGGTGCCTCGCCGGCACCGCGGGCCTTCGGCGCCCAGGAGGGACCCCACGGCGAGACCGTCCACCGGCTGCCGGGCCTGCGCCTGAACGAAACGCGGCTGGGCCGCCTCGTCCGACACAGCGGAACCGCGGCACTGACCGTCCCGCGCGCACTGGCCGCGCCGCGGCCCGACGTCGTCATCGTCACCGTCCCCAGCCTGCCCAACATCGTCGCCGGGTGGATGGTGGCCCGGCTGCGCCGGCGCCCCCTGGTCGTCGAGATGCGCGACGCCTGGCCCGACCTCGCCCGGGAATCCGCCGCCGCACCGCGCCGTCGCGTGCGCGCCTTCGAAGCCGTCATGAGCTCACTGCAGCGCCGCGCGGACCTCGTGGTCACGGTCACGGCGGGCTTCCGCGACCTGCTGGTGTCCCGCGGCGTGCGCCGCGCCGCCACGATACCCAACGGCGTGGTGCCGGCGCTGCTGCCCCGCGTGCCGCCGCGGGCCGCGCACGGCGGCCCCCTGCGGGTGCTCTATCTGGGCAACCACGGCGAGAGCCAGGGACTGGAGACCGTGGTCCGCGCGGCCGCGCTGGCCCGCGGCGCCGTCCAGGTCCGTTTTGTGGGCACCGGGACGATGAAGCCGTCGCTGCGCGCCCTGTCCGAGCGGTGCGGAGCGGGGATCGAATTCCTCGACCCCGTGCACGGGCGCGGCGTGGACGAGCAGTACGCGTGGGCGGACACCTGCGTCGTGTCGCTCAGGCCCGACTGGCCCAGCTTCGAGTGGACGGTCCCGTCGAAGTCCTACGAGCTCATGTCGACCGGCCGGCACCTGACCGCGGTCCTGCGCGGGGAGGCGGCGCGCCTGCTCAACGAGTCCGGGAGCGCGGACGTCGTCGCGGCGGAGCCCGAGGCCATCGCGCGGCTCTGGCGCGAGCTTTCCGCCGCCCCGGAGCGACTCACGCGCAACTCGCGGGCGCGGGACTGGGTGACCGAACACGCCAGCCTCGACAACCTGGGCCGCGAGTACGTGCGCCTCGTGGCCGAACTAGTGGAGGAGAAGACCCATGTCCACGGTCGCTGAGGAAACGCGTCCCGGCACGGCGCGCGGCGGCGTCCGCACCGGCGGCTTCCAGGCCGAGATCCAGGGCTTGCGCGCGGTCGCGGTCCTGGTGGTGGTGGTCTACCACCTGTGGCCGAACCGCCTCGGGGGAGGCTACGTCGGGGTCGACGTCTTCTTCGTCGTCTCCGGTTTCCTCATCACGTCGCACCTCTACCGCGACGTGCTCCGGAACGGCCGCATCGACCTGCTGAGGTTCTGGGCCCGCCGCATCCGCCGCCTGCTGCCGCTGTCCTTCGTGGTGCTCGGCGCCAGCCTGGCCCTGACACTGGCGGTCGTGCCCCGGACGCTCTGGGCGGACACCGGGCGCCAGATCATCGCCAGCGCCCTCTACGTCCAGAACTGGGCCCTGGCCGGCGACTCGGTGGCCTACTCGGCGGAGGGCAACCGGCCCACCGTGGCCCAGCACTTCTGGTCGCTGTCCGTCGAGGAACAGTTCTATGTCGTCTGGCCCCTGCTCCTGGCGGGTCTGCTGCTGCTCGCCGGCCGCCGGGCATCCGGCGCCCGCGGGACACGGCGCGTCTTCGTGGTGGGCCTCGTCGTCGTCGGCGTGCTGTCTTTCGCAACGTCGATCCTGATGACGCGGTACAGTCCCGCCGAGGCCTACTTCGCGACGCCCACGCGCATGTGGGAGTTCGTGGCCGGCGCGCTGGTCGCGGTGGGCCTGGCGGACCGCAGGCTCCGGGGCCTCCCCGCGCAGATGGCAGGCTGGGCGGGACTGGCGGCGATTCTCGCCTCCGCCTGGCTGTACGACGAGACGACGGCGTTCCCCGGCCACGCGGCGCTTCTTCCCGTCGCAGGGACCGCGCTGCTGCTGGCCAGCAACGCGGCCGGCGGCCGCGCGGGAAGCCACCACTGGCTGTCCCGCCGGCCGATGATCGTCCTCGGCGACCTGTCCTACGGCATCTACCTGTGGCACTGGCCGCTCATCGTGGCCGCCCCGTTCGTCCTCGGCGACGGCTGGGGGTGGGAGGCCAAGATCGGCGTGTTGCTGCTGAGCGTCGCGCTGGCGTGGGTCTCGAAGATCGCCGTCGAGGACCCGTTCCGGCGCGGGCCCGGCATCGGCACCAATCGCCGCGCCTACGGCTTCATGGCCGCCGGCATCGTGCTGCTCATCGTCGCCGTCGCGCTGGCCCCCCGCCTGTACCGCGCGGCCGACGACCGTCCCGCCGTCGGCGCGGCGGACGCCTGCTACGGCCCCGCCGCCCTCGCCAACCCCGCTGAGTGCGGCGGCGCGACCGGCACGGGCGCCCCGGACCCGGCGCCCGAGGAGCTCGTGTCCGAGGCGGCCGACCACCCGAACATCGAGTGCCAGACACCGGTCACCGAGGAGTCCAACCGGCCGTGTGAGTTGGGCGCGGCAGGCGGCGGGGCCACGGTCGGCCTGATCGGCGACTCCTACGCCACGCGGTGGATCCCCACCCTCGAAGGCGTCGCCAGCGAGCGCGGATGGCGGCTGGAGACCAGCATCCGGGCTCGTTGCACGCCGTCAGTCGCCGAGGTGGCCCCCACGCAGGACGCGAAGCGCAACGAGGAGAACGCGCTCTGCGCGCGGTCCGTGCGCAACACGGTCGACGCGTGGGTCGCGGACGAGGATCTGGAGACGGTGTTCGTCGCGGCCAGCCAGACCAACCGCGACTTCACCGCCGACCCGGGCCGCGGCGTCGTGGACCCCGGAGTGGACGGATTCGCCGTCTGGTGGGAACGGTTGACCGCGGCGGGCAAGCGCGTCGTCGTGATCGCGGAGACGCCGCGGATGGCGGAGGAGGCCCCGACCTGCCTGTCCGTCAACGCGGACGACCCCGCGGCGTGTTCCGTGGCGCGCGCCGACGCCTGGCCCCGTGCGCGAAACCTGACCGAGGCCTACCGCGCCGCCGACCTGGAGGGCGTGTCCTACCTGGATCTCACCGACGAGTTCTGCGACGAGAGCCGGTGCCACGCGCAGATCGGTTCCGTGATCGTCTACTCCGACGCCGGACACGTCAGCGCGGCGTATGCCGAGGCGCTGGCGCCGGCCTTCGGCCGGGCGTGGGACGCGCTGAGCCCGGAGCCACGGCCGTGACCGCGGCCGGGACGGGGGTCCACGTCGCGCGGAACCTCCGTCTCACCGTCTCCACCGCGCTCCAGCACCTCACCGAGGACCCGACGACGTTCGCGCTGCAGACAGCGCGGCGCCTGCCCCGGGGCCTGCGCGACGGGGCCGTGGCCGTCGTCGGCCGCGCGGTCCGCCGCGACGACTCGGTGGCGGGCGCCGTGGCGCGCATCGTGGGCGGCGACTCCGACGCCGCGGCGCAGGCCCTCGAACGGGCCGCGGCGGGCGGCATCGCGCCCCGGCGCGCCGCACGGCTCGCCGACGTGGCCACCGCCGCGGGCGCCGTCGACACGGCCGAGGCCCTGCTGCGACGTGCGCCGGCCGGAGACCCCCGTGCCGACATCGCGCGCGCCCGCCTCGCCTGGCACCTGGGGGACATGAGCGGGGCGCTGCGGTGCCTCGAAGGACACGGCGGCGCCGCCGCGCGGCTGAGGCGGCGGTGGGAGAGCGAGGCCAGGGTCTTCCGCGGCGCGGTTCCCCGCGTGGACCCCCGTCCGGACTACCGTGCCGAGCCGGGGCGGGTTCTCCACTTCGTGACCAATTCCCTTCCGCACACCGGGAGCGGCTACGCGCAGCGCACGCATTCCATTCTGGTCGCGCTCCGCGCGGCGGGGCGCGCGCCGCTGGCGGTCACTCGCCTCGGCTACCCGGTGCAGGTGGGCAAGCCCTTCGCCGCCGCCGAGGACGTGGTGGACGGCATCCGCTACCTGCGGCTGCTGCCGCCGCGGCTGGACGCGGGTTTCGAGTCCGGGCTGCAGCAGCAAACCGCGTTGCTCGCCGCCGCCGTCCTGGAGCACCGTCCGGCCGTCCTGCACACCACCACCCATTTCGTCAACGCCGTGGCGGTCCGCGCCGTCGCCGAGGCCTACGGGATTCCGTGGGTCTACGAGGTGCGCGGCCAGCTGGCGGACACCTGGGCGTCGACCCGCCCCGACGCCGTCCGGGGCAGCGAGCGCTACCGCCTGTTCCGCGAACGCGAGGCGGAGAGCGCCCGCGCCGCCGACGCGGTCGTGACGCTGGGCGAAGCCATGCGGGACCAGCTGGTGGCCCAGGGCGTCGAGGCCGGAAGAATCGTGCTGTGCCCCAACGCGGTCGGCGAGGACTTCCTGAAGGAGCCGCGCGGCGCCGCGGACGCCCGTAAGCTGGCTGGCCTGGACGCGGGCCACCGCTACGTGGGCACGGTGAGCAGCATCGTCGCCTACGAGGGACTCGACGACCTGGTGGCGGCCTTCGCGCTGCTCGCGCCGCGCCACGCGGACCTGCGGCTGCTGCTGGCGGGGGACGGGGTCGCCCTGCCCGCGCTCCGGCGGCAGGCCGAGCGCCTCGGCGTGGCCGACCGCGTCGTTTTCGCCGGACGCGTGCCGCGCGAGCGGGCCAGCATCTACCACCAGGCCCTCGAGGTGTTCGTCGTCCCCCGCAAGGACCTCGACGTCACGAGGTCCGTGACGCCGCTGAAGCCCGTGGAGGCAGCGGCCTCCGGGCGACCCGTGGTCGCCAGCGACCTCCCGGCCCTCGCGGAACTGGTGCGCGACGGGGAGAACGGGCTGCTGGTCGCCCCGGGGGACCCCGCGGCCCTCGCCGCCGGCATCGAGCGGCTGATCTCCGATTCCGCGCTCGCGCGGCGGCTCGGGGCCGCCGGGCGGGCCTGGGCGGTGGCGGAGCGGACCTGGGCTGCCAACGCGCGGAAATACTCCGCACTGTACGATCGTATAGCGGCAGCGAAGGCCCCGCCCCGGTGAAAACGCCTCGCACATCAGGCCCGAACGCACACCTTGAGAAATCCGAGGACCTTGTTTCCGTGTCACAAGCAACGACCAGCCGACCGTCCGCCCCGGCCAAGAACTCCTATCAGCCGGAGATCCAGGGCCTGCGCGCCCTCGCCGTCCTCCTGGTGGTCGTGTACCACTTCTGGCCGCACCGGCTGACCGGCGGATTCGTCGGCGTCGACATCTTCTTCGTCATCTCGGGCTACCTCATCACCGCCCACATCTACCGCGACATCGTCAATAACGGACGGCTGGACCTCGGCGCGTTCTGGGCGCGGAGGATCAGGCGACTCCTGCCGCTCAGCTTCCTCGTGCTGGGCGTGACGGCGGTCGCCGCCGTCGCGGTCCTTCCGTCGACGCAGTGGGCCACCACGTCCCGGCAGATCGTCGCCTCCGCCCTGTATGTGGAGAACTGGGTGCTGGCGGGGGACGCCGTGGACTACTCGGCGATGGACGACGCGGCCACGGCCGTGCAGCACTTCTGGTCGCTGTCGGTCGAGGAGCAGTTCTACGTCGTCTGGCCCCTCTTCCTCTTCGCGGTCGTCTGGCTGGCCGCCCGCCGCGGGGTGCCCACGGCCGGCCGCCTGCGACGGCTGATGATCACGTTCCTCCTGCTCATCGGCGCCGCCTCGCTGGCGTACTCGCTGTGGTTCACCGCCTACGACCAGGCGCAGGCCTACTTCGTGACCCCGACGCGCATCTGGGAGTTCGCGGCCGGCGCCTTGGCCGCGCTGGTGCTCCAGGGCCGGCAGTTCACCGGCCGCGCCGGCAACGTGCTCGGCTGGGCCGGCCTGGCCGCCGTCCTCGCCTCCGCCGTCCTCTACTCCTCGGCGACCCCCTTCCCGGGCTATGCCGCCCTCCTCCCGATCGCCGGCACCGTCGCGCTGCTCGTGGCCGGAGGCCGGTCCCCGGTGTCCGGGGTCTACTGGTGGTTCTCACTCAAGCCGTCGACCGTCCTCGGCGACCTGTCCTATGCGGTCTACCTCTGGCACTGGCCCGTGGTGGTCCTGGCCCCGTTCGTCTGGGTCGGCGCCGAGACCGCGGCCGGGAAGCTGCTCCTGATCGCGATGATCATCCTGCTGTCCTGGCTCTCCAAGATCCATATCGAGGACCGCTACCGCCGCAGCCAGTTCCTCAAGCCGACGCGCCGGTCCCTGGCGATGGCCGGGACCGGCATGGCGGCCGTGGCGGCCCTCGCCGTGGCGCTTCCCTGGTCCGTGGCCCTGGCCACCCAGGGGCCGACCGTGTCCCAGGACGACGACTGCTACGGCTACGCGGCGCTGGCCAACCCCGAGGGGTGCCAGCCCGTGGCGGGATCCGGGGCACCCTCCCCGAGTGTGGCCGAGGTCGCCGAGCAGTCGAAGGACCCGCTGTTCCCGGACTGCCAGGCCGAGTTCGACACCAC
The DNA here is from genome assembly GCF_041877255.1 of Arthrobacter halodurans. Lineage (NCBI taxonomy): Bacteria > Bacillati > Actinomycetota > Actinomycetes > Micrococcales > Micrococcaceae > Arthrobacter > Arthrobacter halodurans. The sequence continues at coordinate 176,646 of NZ_JBHDLJ010000001.1, read as the reverse complement.
CGGGGTGCGCGAGTGCCTGCTCGGTGCCCCCGAGGAGTCCTCGGACGGCGCGATCGCGGTCTTCGGCGACTCCCACGCCACGGCCTGGCTGCCCGCCCTCGAGCCGCTGGCGCAGCGCAACAACCTCACCCTGAAGGTCTACTCGCGCAGCGGCTGCACGCCCACGGTCGCCGAGCTCGAGAACCCCGGGACCGGCAGGGACCTGGAGATGAACACGCTGTGCACGGAGGCGAACCGCGAGATCGTCCAGCGCGTGGCGGCCGACGACTCCGTCGGCACCGTGGTGGTCGCGGCCAACCAGGCGGACTCCGACTTCGTTTCCTCGGAGGGTTTCACCTCGGACGACCCCCAGATCGAGGGCTTCACCAGCCCGTGGAGGGACTGGCTGGACAGCGGAAAACGCGTGGTGGCCATGGGCGAGATCCCGCGCCTGCAGTCCGGCGACGGCCCGGACGCGCCGACGTGCCTCGCCGAGCACCCCCGCGACCCTCTGGCGTGCGCGGTGCCCGAGAGCAAGGCCTTCCCGTGGGGACAGAACATCCGGGACGCCGCCGACACGATGGACGACGAGGGTTTCACGTACGTCGAGACCACGGACTTCTTCTGCCGGGACGGCCGCTGCCACGCGCAGATCGGCGGCATCGTCACCTACTATGACAAGAGCCATGTTTCGCACACGTATGCGGCGAACCTCAGCCCCGTGATCGAGGACAGCCTCCGCAAGGCGGGCGCCATCGACTGACGCGTGTAGCTCGGAGCCGTTGCTGGGGCTCGTTCGTGGCAAGTTTCTCGACCAATACTTAGTTAGGTGTCTTCAGAATGACGGAATTCAAGAATGTTGCCGTGATCGGCCTGGGCTACATCGGCCTCCCCACCGCCGCGATCCTCGCGGCGCAGGGCGTGCGCGTGCACGGTGTCGACGTCAGCGACCGGACGGTCGACGCGGTCAACGCCGGAACGGTGCCCTTCGTCGAGCCCGACCTGGCCGGGTTCGTTTCCGAGGCCGTCTCCCGCGGAATGCTCTCGGCGTCCAAGGAGACCCCGGAGGCCGACGCGTTCATCGTGGCCGTCCCCACCCCCTTCCAGGAGGACCACTCGGCGGACCTCAGCTACATCGAGTCGGCCGCGAAGGCGCTGGCGCCCCGCCTGAAGGGCCACGAGCTCGTTGTCCTGGAGTCGACGTCGCCCCCGCACACCACCCGGCACATGGCCGACGTCATCCTCGCCGCGCGCCCCGACCTGCGCGAGGACACCGAGGGAGCCCCGGGCCTGCTCTTCGCCCACTGCCCGGAGCGCGTGCTCCCGGGCCGCGTGATGGTCGAGCTCGTGACCAACGACCGCATCGTCGGCGGGTCCACGCCGCGCGCCGCCGAGGCCGCGCGGTCCCTGTACCAGACCTTCTGCCAGGGCGAGATCCTGCTGACCGACGACGCGACGGCGGAGATGGCCAAGCTGGTCGAGAACTCCTTCCGCGACGTCAACATCGCCTTCGCCAACGAGCTGTCCGTGATCTGCGACCGCCTCGGGATCAACGTGTGGGAGCTCATCAAGCTCGCGAACCACCACCCGCGCGTCAACATCCTGCAGCCCGGTCCGGGCGTGGGCGGGCACTGCATCGCGGTGGACCCGTGGTTCATCGTCGCCAGCGCGCCGGAGGAGTCCCAGCTGATCCGCCAGGCCCGCCTGACCAACGACGCCAAGCCGTCGTGGGTCATGGACAAGGTCGGCGAGACCGTCGCCTCCGCCGCCGCGGACGCCCCGATCGCGGCCCTGGGCCTGGCGTTCAAGGCGAACATCGACGACCTGCGCGAGTCGCCGGCCGTGGACATCGTCGCGCGCCTGGCCGCGCGGTACCCGGACCGCCGGATCCTCACGGTCGAGCCCCACGTGGACGAGCTCCCGAAGCAGCTGGCCGGCCTGGAGAACGTGGTGCTCTCCACGATGGACGAGGCGCTGGAGGCCGCGCCAGTGGTTGTGCTGCTGGTGGATCACCAGCAGTTCCGCGCCGTGGACCGGGATCGGCTGTCCGGCAAGGGCATCGTCGACACCCGCGGCATCTGGAACTAGGGTCCCGTCGCCCCCCGGTGGGGGCAGACCACGAAGGGCGTTGCCGCAGTCGCGGCAACGCCCTTTTCGGTCCTGCGGCTGCGCCGGCGGGATCCCGCCGGCGCCGAGGGGCTACGGGTAGCGCTGCCCCAGGGCCGCGAAGTCCCACCCGGCGTCCCGGAACCGGTCGCCGTCCACCACGTTGCGCGCGTCGATGAGGCGGCGGTGCGCGACCAGGGGAGCCAGATCCTCCGGGGTGAGCGCCTTGAACTCGTCCCACTCCGTCAGCAGCAGCACGAGGTCGGCATCCGCGGCCGCCTCGGTGAGCGAGCCGACGTAGTTGAGCCGCGGGAAGCGGCGGGCGGCGTTGGCGTTGGCCTCCGGGTCGTAGACGTTGACCGCCGCGCCCATCTCGTACAGGCGCGCCGCGACGTCGAGCGCGGGCGAATCGCGCACGTCGTCGCTCTCCGGCTTGAACGCGACGCCGAGGACGCAGATGCGCAGGTCGGCGACCTCGCCGCCCAGCATGCTGCTCGCCAGGTACACGGCCCGTTCGCGGCGGCGCAGGTTGATCTCGTCCACCTCGGAGAGGAAGCGCATGCTCCGGTCCAGGCCCAGCTCGGAGACGCGCGCCTGCAGGGCGCGGATGTCCTTGGGCAGGCAGCCGCCGCCGAAGCCGATGCCCGCGTTCAGGAAGCGGCGCCCGATGCGCGTGTCGTGCCCGATGGCGTCGGCGAGCGTGCGGATGTCGCCACCCACCGCCTCGGTGACCTCGGAGAAGGCGTTGATGAACGAGATCTTGGTGGCGAGGAACGCGTTGGCGGCCACCTTGACCAGTTCGGCGGTCTCGAAGTCGGTGACGATCAGCGGGGTGCCGGTCGCGAGGATCTTGGCGTAGACCGCCCGCAACGTCGGCTCGGCGTCGGGGCTGTTGACGCCGAAGACCAGGCGGTCCGGCTCCAGCGTGTCCTTGACGGCGAAGCCCTCGCGGAGGAACTCCGGGTTCCAGGCCAGCGAGATGTCGACGCCGTCGCGGGCCTTCTCGCGCAGCAGGCCCTGCAGCCGGCGGGCCGTGCCGACGGGAACCGTCGACTTGCCGACGACCAGCGCGTCGCGGGTGATGTGCTCGGCCAGGGACAGGACCGCGGCGTCGACGTACTTCATGTCGGCGGCGTGCTGGCCCGGCATCTGCGGGGTGCCCACGCCGACGAAGTGCACGTCGGCCCACGCGCCGACCTCGGCGTAGTCGGTCGTGAAGCGCAGCCGTCCGGAGTCCACGTGCTTGCGGATGATCTCGGGCAGGCCGGGTTCGTGGAAGGGCAGCTCGCCCCGCGAGAGGCGTTCGATTTTGGTCGGGTCGACGTCGACGCCGACGACGTCGAAGCCGAGTTCGGCCATTCCGGCGGCATGCGTCGCGCCGAGATAGCCCGTACCGATCACAGAGATCTTCACTGGGTATGTCGCTTTCGTTGGTTGGTGGGTGCGTGCCGGCGGCGGGTCAGGAGGCGGGGGAACCGAAGTCCGGCAGGCGCGTCCCGATGCCGAGGAGCTGGGCGATCGCGGCCACGGTGCGCACGGCGGCCCGCCCGTCACCGTACGGGTTGACGGCGTTGGCCATCGACGCGTAGTAGTCCGGGTCCTCCAGCAGGCGCGTGACCTCGTCGACGATCCGCTGCTCGTCGGTGCCGATCAGGCGCACCGTCCCGGCGTCGACGGCCTCCGGCCGTTCGGTGTTGTCGCGCATCACCAGGACGGGCTTGCCCAGGGACGGGGCCTCTTCCTGCACGCCGCCCGAGTCGGTGAGGACGACGTTGGACAGGGCCAGCGCCCGCGTGAACTCGCCGTAGGGCAGCGGCTCGGTGACGGTGACGTTCTCCAGGCCCTCGAGCGCCGGGAGGATTGCTTCGCGCACCACCGGGTTGCGGTGGGCCGGCAGCAGGATGTGGATGTCCGGGTGGGCCGCGGCGAGGCGCGCGAGGGCCCGCCCGACGCCCTGCATGGCCTCGCCCTGGTTCTCGCGCCGGTGCGTGGTGACCAGCAGGATCTTCTTGCCGGACGCGGCGAGCTCCTCGAGCCGCGGGTCGCTGAACGGCAGCTTCTCCTCGGCCACGCTGAGCAGGGCGTCGATCACGCTGTTGCCGGTCACGGCGATGTCCGCGGGATCGACGGCCTCGCGGACGAGGTTGGCCCGGCTCTGGGAGGTCGGGGCCAGGTGCAGCGCGGCGACCTGGGAGGTGATCTTCCGGTTCGCCTCCTCCGGGAAGGGCGAGTGGATGTTGAACGAGCGCAGGCCGGCCTCGACGTGGACCACGGGGATGCCCCGGTAGAAGGCGGCGATCGCCCCGGCGGTCGAGGTGGTGGTGTCCCCCTGCACGATCACGGCCGCCGGCTTGGTCTCCTCGAACAGCTTGTCCAGGCCCTCGATGGTGCGGGTCAGGACGCCGTTGAGGGTCTGGTGGGGCTGCATGATGTTCAGGTCGACGTCGGGGACGATGCCGAAGAGCTCGTTCACCTGGTCGAGCATCTCCCGGTGCTGCCCGGTGACGACCGTGGTGCAGTCGAAGAGCTCGGACTCGATGATCTCGCGGACGATGGGGGCCATCTTGATGGCCTCCGGCCGCGTACCGAAGATGGGCACGACGAGTGGCCGATTGCTCACGGTGGGGTTCTCCCTTCAGAAAACAAAAACGAGCCTATCAAAGGGGTAGGCGCAACCCGGCCGGGCCGCGCCCGCGGCAGCCGCCGGGTTGCGCCTATAGTGGTCTGGAGTTTGTCACGGCGGATGGAAGGACTGCATGATGGCCGAGGTTGCCGACCCGCTTTTCCGGTTTCTGGTGGTCACCACGGGGTACCCCTCGCCGGACGACCTCTACGACCGGGGCTTCATCCACACGCGGGTGAAGTACTACCGGGCGCAGGGCCACGACGTGCGGGTCTTCGTGTCCGCGTGGCAGTCCGAGGACGTCGCCACCTACGAGTACGAGGGCGTCCCGGTCACCGTCGGCAACGACGACGCGCTGCGCGCGCAGGTGCGCGACGCCGGCGTCGTCCGCCTCCTCGTGCATAACCTGACACCGCGCATCCTCGACGTCCTGCGCGACGTCGCCGACCAGGCCTCCGCCGTCGTCTGGTTCCACGGCCACGGCGCCGAGGGGTGGCACCGCCGCTGGTACAACTACATCGGCGACGCCAAGACCCTGGAGAACTGGGTGTCCGGGCGCCACGACTACACCACCCGCGTGCGCGGCATGCTCCGTGAGGCGTTCGACGACGCGTCGCTGGATCTGGAGGCCGTGTTCGTGTCCCGGTGGTTCCGGGACCACGTCTTCGGTCCCGACATGGGCTTCCTGCCGTCCCGCTCCCGCGTCATCCACAACATGGTGGACACCGGGCACTTCGCGTACCGGCCCAAAAGCGCCGAGGATCGCCTCCGGATCCTGTTGCTGCGGCCGTTCACGTCGCCGAAGTACGCCAACGACCTGGCGGTCGAGGCGATCCTGCGCCTGCGCAACAGGCCGTGGTTCGGGGACCTCTCATTCACGATCGCCGGCGACGGCCCGCTGTGGGAGGAGCTCACCGCCGGGCTCGCCGACCTCCCCAACGTCACCCTGCGGCGCGGCTTCGTCCCGCAGTCCGAGATCCCGGCGCTGCACGCCGAGCACGGCGTTTTCCTGGTCCCCAGCCGCAACGACACCCAAGGCGTGTCGCGGGACGAGGCCATGGCCTCCGGCCTGGTCGCCGTCACCCACCGGGTGGACGCGATTCCCGAGTTCGTGACCGACGGGGTCGACGGGCTGCTGGCCCCAGTCGACAGCGCGGCGGGCATCGCCGACGCCATCGAGCGCCTGTACGAGTCGCCCGAGGAGTTCCTGGCCCTCAGCGAGGCCGGTGCGCGGCGGGTGCGCGCACAGAGCGCGCAGTCCGTCGTCGGCCCGGCCGAGCTCGAGCTCCTCCGGGGGCCGGGCGCCGTCTCCGTCGCCGCGGCCGCCGGGACCGACCACCACACCGCGGGGGAGTAGGAACACCATGGACATCGAAACACCGCAGGGCGACGCGGCACGCGCCGGCGCCGAGGCGACCGAGGTGGCCTGGGAACAGGCCTACCGCGAGCTCGAGGAACAGACCGCACGGATGCTGCGCGGCATCGGGGCGGTGATGGCGCGGCTGGAACGCCGCGCCGACGCCGGGGCCGACGACGCGGAGGGGTCCGCGGACACGCGGGACCTCGCGGCGGAGGCGGAGCGCCTCCGCCGCGACTCGGCCGAACGCGAGAAGAAGGTGGCGTGGCTCCGGTCGCGCCTGGGCCGGGCGATGGACCGCCAGGAGCGCCTCAAGAGCGAGAACCGGCGGCTCAAGAGCGCGCTGTCCCGCGAGCGGGAGCTGGTCGAGGAGCTCAGCGAGCAGCTGCTGATGGTCCAGAAGCTGCAAGGGTCCCGGCGCGCCGGTTCCTGACGCGCCGGATCCCGGCGCGCGGGCCCCGGCGCGCGGGCCCCGGCGCGCGGGCAAGGGCCCCGCGCCCCGGGACCTCCTGGCCGGGCCGCCTAGACCCGGGCCGCCGACTCCCGCGGGGCCCGGTCGTCCATCTCGCGCCAGAAGGCGCGGACGTCCGGATCCTGCCAGTCGTAATCGCCGTACATCCGGCCCAGGCGGGCGACGACGGCGGCCGCCTCGTCGTAGTCCTCGGCGGGGACGAATGCCAGCTTGCGCAGGTACCACTTCTTGAAGAAGAACTCGAGCCGCAGGCGACGGTAGTCCTCGATCAGGCCGACCTCCTCCATCCACGCCGCGCGGGCCTCCTCCAGGGGGAGGTACTTGCGGAAGTACCGGGGCGAGACGACGTTGACCACGGAGCCGCTCACGGCCGCGTAGTAGGCATACACGGGCTTGTTCACCGTGGCCACCTTGCGCGCGTAGAACAGCATCTGCTGGAAGAAGAACGTGTCCTGGCCGACGGCGCCGACCGGCTGCTCCAGGCCGAGCCCCTGGAGCCATTCCGTGCGGGCGGCGACGGCCTCGATGCTGATCGGGTTGAACTGCAGCCGCGCCAGCGTCCCGGCATCGGGGATCAGGAGGCCCTGTTTGCGGGGCATGACCTCCTTCAACCGACGGACGTTGCGCACCACGCCGCGCGTGTCGTCCCAGCGGACCATGTCCCCGACCACGAAGTCGGCGTCCGTGGACCGGAGCTTCTCGAGCATGACGGCATAGCCGTCCTCGACCATCTCGTCGTCGGGGTCCAGGTACGTGACGAACTCGGTGTCGGTGAGCTCCAGCCCCTTGTTGCGCGGGCGCGAGGCGCTGCCCGAGCCGCCCGGCGGGAAACGGAAGGAGGAGACGTTCGGGTAGCGCGCCTCGAGCTCGGCGATGGTCTCCGGGGTGGAGCCGTCCGTGGAGCCGTCGTCGACGAGGATCACGTGCATCTGCCCGAAGACCGAGCAGCGCAGCAGGCTGGCGAACGCCTTGTGGCGGAGGTGGTCGCCGTTGTTGTAGATCGGCACGATCACCGACAGGGTGAGCCCGGCGGGGCGGGGCGCGGCCTCGATGGAGGCCGCGGCGGGCACCGCCTCCGGGACCGTCTCGGGCGGGGCCATGGCGGCGGGGCCGACGCCGAAGGCGTCCAGTCCGTAGGTGGTCAGGCCGGCGCGGCCGACGGCGGCGAGGTCCAGCGTGGCGGGACCGCTGAGCGCCTCGACGAGCGCGGACCGCGCGCCGCCGGCCCCGCCTGCGGTCCACCATGCGGTGGCGTGCAGCGCCTGCCGGCCGTCTTCGAGGAAGCGGTGCGACACGGCGTCGGCCCCGGCCAGGGGAAGCATCGACTTCGCGACGACGTCGGCGTCCGCATAGGCGAAGGCCGCGGCCATGTCCTTGGCGTAGTGCACGCCGTACCGCAGGTCAGCGGAGAGCGGCAGGACGATGTCCGCCTCGAGGCGCGCGAGTCCGTCGGGGTCGACCACCTCCACGGGGCCCACCGACTGGGCGGCCATCGCGGAGCGCAGGGCGTCGTCGGCGTCGGGGGCCACCGCCACGATCCTGGGAGCCTCCGCGGTGACGTCGAACCCGGCGGCGCGCAGGATGTCGTTCATGCGCAGCTGGGCGTGGTCGTCGCTGAAGACCTTGCGGATGCCGTCGGCCTGTGCCCGGCGGAGGTCCTCGAAGGAGAGCGCATCGAGTGCGCCCGCGACGTCCATCGGGGAATTGGCGATGTGCACCTGCGGGTAGTCGCTGTTGATGCCCTTGCTGTAGGTGCTGAGGACGAGGGTGCCCGAGGCCTGCAGCTCCAGCGCGCGGTTAGCGAACATCGTCTGGCTCTCGGACACCGAGTTCAGGTTCACGGCGATGTCGCTGATGCGCTGCAGCTTCATGAGCTCGGCGTGCCCGCGGGCGCGGCCCGTGAAGGCGCGCAGCTCCGGGGGGTAGGCGTAGCGCGGATCGTTCCCGCCGAGGTCGGCGTGCCGGTCGACGATGCCGAGCCGGCGGCCGGCGGCCAGGATGCCGTCGAAGAGCGCGAGCCCCTCGGCCGTCCTCCGGGGATACTTCTGCGGCAGCCAGGACCCGGCGAAGTAGACGAGGTCGGAGCGGCCCGGCCGCGAACCGATCGGCGAGTGGTGCAGCGGGTTGACGCCGAACTTCAGGGGGGTCACGCGGGTGGCCCGCGGGCAATCGCGCACGTAGTCCTCGACCTTCTCCGCGGCGGAGGTGAGGATGACGTCGCACTCGCGGGCGATCGGCAGGAAGCGCTCGTAGTTGGGCGGGTCCTCCTTGGAGTAGAACACCACCGGCACGCCCCGGCGGCGGTAGGCGGGGATCAGGTCCTCCACGAGGCCGCGGCGGCGCCGCGTGCCGGCCGTCGCGACGCCGGACCACGAGGAGTCGTCGAGGCCGCGCCACGTCGACACGACCAGCAGAACGTCGATGTCGCCCAGGTGTTCGGCGTAGTTCTCCAGGGTGAGGGGAACGAGGTCGGCCAGCCCGTCGAAGCTCTGGTAGATGAACCGGTCGGCGACGATGCCGACGCGGCGGCCCGACGGCGTCCAGACGCGGCCGGAGCTCGTGGGCGGGAGCGCGTCGAGCTCGGGCGCCAGCGCGTCGAGGTACTCGTCGACGTTGCCCCCGGACAGGAGCCACTGGTTCGCGCTCGGCCGGGCGTAGGCCGCGAAGGACCCGGGGGAGCCGGCGCCCGCGGGCCCGCCGCGTGCCAGCAGCCCGTCCGCCCGCCGCGTCATCTCCCGGAGCTCGCGCTGCCGGCGCTCAATGAGCGGGAGCAGGGACTCGGCCGGCGAAGCGTTGGATGGCACTGGCGACATCACCTCTCGGGGCTACTTGGTTCCGCGCAGGAGCGGCAGGGTGCGGGCGATGCCGTTGCGCGACTTGCGCAGCAGCACGGTGGTGGCGTGGCGGGGCTGGCGGACCGCCCGCTTGGCCTTGCGCGCCGCGCGGCGCAGGGAGGAGGAGCCGCCGGCCGCGGGTCGCGCCGCGCGCCGCGCGTTGATTTCGGTCAACAGCACGCGTTCCCTCTCGTAGGAAGACTGGAGCTCCGTGATGAGGGAGCGCTGCGTCTCCAGGAGCTTCCAAATGATGTCTGATTGGTCATTCATCGTGATTCCTTCCCGCGGGGCATACGGCGGCGGCCGGGGCGGATGGCGCCGTCAAGTCCGACACAACTTTACCAGTGAAGGCGCGGCGGACCGGCGCCGGGGGCGCGCCCCGTCCCGGGGCACCGCGCGCCTGCGCGTAAGATGGATCAAGCCGACGGCGCGCTGGCCGAGGGCCGCGCCACCATCCGTCGCTCCACGGCAGCACCAGACACGCAGGACGGGGAACCACACGACCATGACCGAGCAGACTCCGTCGGGCGCCCCCGCCCGCGAGACGATCCGCGTGGCCGTCGACATCGATTCCCTCGTCCGCGTGGGCACCAGACCCGGACTCGGCGCGTACATCAAGTCGCTGTGGTCCTACCGGAACTTCATCTCCTACGACGCGTTCTCGCGCCTGCGCAGTTCGATCAGTTCCGACCGACTCGGACCGGTCTGGCTGGTTCTCACGCCGGTGCTGAACGGACTGACGTACTTCCTGATCTTCGGACTGCTGCTGCAGACGAGCCGGGGCATCGAGAACTTCGTCGGGTACCTGATCATCGGCGTGTTCGCCTTCCAGTACACCTCCAAGTCCGTCATGGGCGGCGCGAGGTCCATCGCGAACAACCGGAAGGTCGTCGAGGCGTTCACCTTCCCGCGGGCCAGCCTGCCGCTGGCCGCGGTCATCCGCGAGAGCTTTTCCTTCGCCCCGGCGCTGGCCGCCATGATCGTGCTGATCCTGGCCTTCCCCCCGGCGGAGCGGATCACCTGGCTCTGGCTGCTGGCGGCGCCGATCCTCTTCCTGCAGATGCTGCTCAATCTGGGGCTCGGGCTGCTCCTGGCCCGCCTGGTGGCCGGGACGCGGGACGTGCTCAATGTCCTGACCTTCGCGCTGCGCATCTGGATGTACGCCTCGGGCGTCTTCTACTCGTTCGACCGCTTCGTTAGCCACCCCACCGCGCTGGCAGTGCTCGAGGCCAACCCGCTCCATCAGGTCCTGACGATGCTCCGGCAGGTGCTGCTCTACGGGGAAGCGCCGGCCCTCGGCCAGTGGGGCGTCCTGGGCGGATGGGCCGTGGGCGCGCTCGTGGTCGGTTTCGTCGTGTTCTGGTCCGCCGAGGAGACCTACAGTAGGGAGTCGAAGTGACCGTCGTGTCCCGCGCGGCCGATGCCGCCGTTGCCGTCAAGGACCCCGCCGTCGTCCTCCGCGACGTCAGCATGGTCTACCGCGTGCGCGCGTCGAAGGGTCGCGGGGAAAAGGCCGCCGGCAAGGTGGTCGAGGTGCGCGCCCTCAATCCCCTGAGCCTGGTCGTCAGCCACGGCGAGTCCGTGGGCATCGTCGGCCGCAACGGGTCGGGGAAGAGCACGCTGACGAAGCTGATCGCCGGCAGCATCCTGCCCACCTCGGGCGAGGTGCGCGCCTCCAGCACCCCCGTTCTGCTCGGCGTCAACGCCGCGCTCGTCCCCGAGTTGTCCGGCCGCCAGAACGTGGTCCTGGGGTGCCTGGCGATGGGACTCGACGAGGCCCGGATCAACGAGAAGTTCGACTCGATCGTGAACCTGGCCGGCCTCGCGGATTCGATCAACCTGCCGATGCGGACCTACTCCTCCGGCATGTCGGCCCGCCTGCGCTTCGCGATCGCGGCCGCGGTCGACCCGGAGATCCTCATGATCGACGAGGCGCTGAACACCGGCGACGCCCAGTTCCGCGACAGGACCCGGCGGCGCATGGACGAGCTGCGCAGGAACGCCGGCTGCGTCTTCCTCATCAGCCATTCCCTGGGGACCATCCGGCAGATGACCAACCGTGCGCTGTGGATCGACGACGGCGACCTGCTGATGGACGGGGATCCCAACGAGGTCACGGCGGCGTACAAGCGCTTCACGTGGCTCCTCAGCAAGAACCGCCAGAAGGACGCCGCCGCGCACCGCCAGTCGTTCCTGGACCGGCTGCAGACCGTCGAGATCGTGGACACCTCCCGCCGCGGCTAGCCTCGGCGGCCCGTGCCGCTGCGGCGGCACCTCCCGCCCCGGCGGCACCCCCCGCCGCGGCGGGCGGGAGCGGGCGGGAACCGCGTCCCGCCGGCCGCGGGACTACGGCGTGCCGGCGTTTTCGTTCTCCGCCCGCGCCAGTCGCTCCCAGAACTCGTGGACCTCGGGCTCGGTCCATTCGTATTCCCCGTAGAAGCGCCCGATCTCGGCGACGACCGTGGCGGCCTCCAGCCACTGGTCGTCGGGGACCCGCTTGAGCTTCTTGAGGTACCAGTTCTTGAAGAAGGACTCGAGGCGCACGCGGCGGTAGGCCTCGAGGAGCCCGACCTCGCGCACCCAGCGGGCGCGGTCCTCCTCCAGGGGCAGGTACTTGCGGAAGTACTTCGGCGAAACGGCGTTCACGGTCGAATTGCTCACGGCGCTGTAGTAGGTGTGCACGTCGTGGTCCACGGCCAGGACGCGACGCGCATAGAAGATCATCTGCTGGAAGAAGTACGTGTCCTGTCCGACCGCCCCGACCGGCTGCTGGATGCCCAGCGAGCGCAGCCAATCGGTCCGGGCGACCAGCGCCTGGATACTCATGTGGCTGAAGCCGAACCGCTCCAGGGTGTCCGGCTGGGGCACGAGGTACCCGTCCTCCTCCGGCAGGAGGGCGGTGAGCGACTTGCCGCTGCTCACCCGCGAGAAGCCGGTGTTCCACCGGGTCATGTTGCCGATGGCGAAGTCCGCCGCGGTCTTGTCCTTCATCAGGTCCAGAAGCACCGCGTAGCCGTCGCTGACGCCTTCGTTGTCCGGATCGAGATACGTGACGAACTCCGTGGCGGCAAGCTCCAGGCCCTTGTTGCGCGGCCGGGACGCGCTGCCGGAGCCCCCGGCTGGGAAACGGTAGGCGCTCACGTTGCCGTAGGCGGCCTCGAGTTCGTCGAGGGTTTCCGCGGTCTTCGGGTCGGTGGAGCCGTCGTCGACCAGCAGGACATGCATCCGGTCGAAGACGCTGCTGCGCAGCAGCGACGCGAAGCACTTGTGCCGCAGGTGCTCGCCGTTGTTGTAGACGGGCACCACCACGGTGAGCTCGGCGGCGGGCGCCGGTGCGGGCGGTGTGGACTTCGCGCGCGCGTCCGCGATCGAGACGGAATCCCGGACGGCGGGCGCCACCGCGAACCCGTCCAGGCCGTAGATGCGACGCCCGGCGTGGCGGGTGAAGTCCAACGGCTCGGTCTCGCCCCGCACCCACCAGGCGCTGGCCTCGATCGGGCCGGGCCGGTCCAGGTAGCGGTGGGAGACCTCGTCGCCCGCGCGCAGGTCCCGCGTGTGCTTGGACACGATGCGCGCGTCCGCGTAGGTGAAGGCGGCCTGGTGGTCGCCCGCGTAGTCCGTCCCGTAGTGGTGGCCGTTGCCGACCGGAAGGACAATGTCCGCCGTCGGACGCTCGGTTCGGTACTCCTCGGTGCTGTACACGCGGACCGGTCCGGCGTTTTGCCGGGCCATGTCGGCGCGGAGCCGGTCGCCCGGCTCGTCGGCCACGGCGATTGTGGTCAGGCCGCGGTCCGGGGTCCCGATGCCGGCCGCGCGGAGGATGGTGTCCAGACGGTGCACGGCGTGGTCGTCGGTGAAGACCTTGCGGATCCCGTCGGCCTGCGCGCCACGCATCTGCTCGAACGTGAGGTGCTCCAGGGTGGCTCGCGTGTCCAGCGCCGAGTTGGCCAGGGTCACGTGCGGGTAGTGGCTGTTCAGGCCCATGCTGTAGGTGGACAGGACCATCGTGCCCGACGCCTGCAGTTCGAGCGCGCGGTTGGCGAACATGGTCTGGGACCCGGAGACGGAGTTCAGGTTGATGGCGACATCGGTGATCCGCTGCAGGCGCATCAGTTCGCCGTGGTCGCGCGCCGGCGCGGTGAAGGGCAGGTACTTGCGCGGCCAGGCGAAGCGCGGGTCGGGGTTGGCCGAGTTGCGGTCGATCAGGGCCAGGCGGCGCCCCGCGGCGATGATGCCGTCGAGCAGCCACGCGCCGTGCCGGTTCCGCGACGGGTACTTCGCAGCCATCCAGGATCCGGCGAAGAAGATCAGGTCGGTGGTGTTGCCCCGGGAGCCCAGCGGAGAGTGGTGCAGCGGGTTCACGCCGAACGGAAGTACGCCGTAGTGGGAGGCGTCCGGGCAGTCGTTCATGTACCGGGGGATCATCTCCTCCGCCGACGTGAAGACGATGTCGCAGTGCGCGGCGATCGGGAGGAACACGTCGTAGTTCGGCGGATCCTCCTTGGAGTGGAAGACCACGGGGACGCCGAGCTTCCGGAAGGCCGGGATCAGCTCCTCGATGAGGCGCCGGCGCCGTTGCGATCCCTCGGTCGCCAGGCCGCGCCAGGAGGTGTCGTTGTGGCCGCGCCACGTCGAGACGACCAGCAGGACGTCCAAGGTGGGCGCGAGCTCCGCGTAGTTCTCGAGCGTGACGGGCACCAGGTCCGCGAGCCCGTCCAGGCTCTGGACGTAGAAGCGGTCGGCGATGATGCCGATGCGCGCGGTCGAGGGCGCGTAGGCCGGGCCCAGCTCGCCGGGGGGCAGGGATTCGAGCAGCGGGGCGAGGCCGTCCAGCACGGCCTGCGCGGAACCGTCGCGGATCAGCGAACCGTAGGACCCGAGCCGCAGGGCCCGGTCCGGCAGCGGCGTCCGTACGGAGCCGTCGTCGCCCAGCAGCTCCGCGATGGCGCCCAGCTGGGCCCTGACTTCCAAGTGGCGGCCCACGAGCAGGGCCGAGTGCCGGGGGTCCGCCCACGGTTCGGAGGCGTGGGGTCCCTCGCCGCTTCCCGCGGAAGCAGCGGGCGTTGCGGCGGGGCGGCCGGGCTGGTCGGCAGCGGTCATGTTTTCGGTCACTTCTTTCCGACGGAGGTGCGCAGCGTGGTCAGTGCCTTCTTGGCCGTCCGTACCGGGTCCTTGGCGGTGCCGCGGACGATCCTCCGCAACCGGGCGCGGTTCCACGGGACCGGCGCGATGGTCGGCGCGGGATCGGCGCGCTCCGGCGCCCGGGGGGTCCGCTCCAGTTTCCGGATCAGGGCGCGCTCGCGCGAGTAGGCCGCGTCGAGATCCGACAGGAGCGAATGCTGGGTCTCCAGAAGCCTGGCGATGATGGCGGAATCGTCGTTCATGGTGGGGTCCCGTCAACTCGGAAGACGTCTGAACTCGGTGGGCGCGGACTGCGGCGCGAGCGCCGGAGACCAGTTCCACACTACCAAGACTGGCGGCGCAGCGGCGCCCCGCGGGCCCCCTGGAGGCGTGTGGGGGCGCGTGGGGCGGGTGGGGACTTCCTGTCGTGCCGACCGGCGCTCCCCGCGCTCAGGCGGCGGCGGCCGCGAGCACGCCGTCGGTGAACGGGGGCCAGGCCGCGGCGGCCCACGGACCGAAGTCGCGGTCGGTCAGCGCGGCGCAGGCCAGGCCGGCGGCGGGGTCCACCCACAGGAAGGTCCCGGACTGGCCGAAGTGCCCGAACGTCCCCGGGGAGCTGGCCGCCCCGGTCCAGTGCGGCGACTTGTGCGCGCGGATCTCGAAGCCGAGCCCCCAGTCGTTCTCAGCCTGCCGGCCGAAGCCCGGGAGGACGCCGGCGAGTCCGGGGAAGACGACGGCGGTGGCTTCGGCGAGGGTCTGCGGCGCCAGGAGCGCGGGCTCCTGCAACTCGGCGGCGAAGCGCGCGAGGTCGTCGGCCGTCGAGACGCAGCCGGCCGCCGGGGTCCCCTCGAGCGTCGTGGCGCGCATGCCCAGCGGCTGCAGCACGGCCTCGGCGAGGTACTGCGCGAAGGGGAAACCCGTGGCGGCCTCCAGCGTCTCGCCCAGCACCTCGAATCCCGCGTTGGAGTAGAGCCGGCGGGTGCCCGGTGCGCTGCGCACCGTGCGTTCGGCGAAGTCGTACCCGGACGCGTGCGCGAGCAGGTGGCGCACGGTCGACCCCTCCGGGCCCGCCGGCTGGTCCAGCTCCAGGGCGCCCTCCTCCACGGCGACGAGCACGGCGTAGGCGGCCAGGGGCTTCGTCACCGAGGCCAGCGGGAAGGGGCGCGCGGTGTCGCCGTGCGCCCCCAGGACGGAGCCGGCGGTGTCGACGAGCACCGCGGCCGCGTTGCCCACCGGCCACGCGTCGATGGCGGCGAGCGCCGCGGGGATCTTGGCGTTCATGCTGGTCCTCCCGAACCGTCGGACGGCAGGGTGCCGTAGTGGGCGGCGAGCCGCCGGAGCCCCTCGTCGAGGCCGACCTCCGGCCGCCAGTCGAGCGTGGCGCGGGTCTCGCGCTGGTCGAACCAATGCGCCGTGGAGAGCTGCTCCGCGAGGAAACGGGTCATCGGCGGCTCGTCGCGGACCCAGCCGCGTCGTCCCGCCGCGGTCCACGCGCGTTCGATGCCGGCGCCGGCCCCGCGCGCCAGCCAGCCCGGAACCGCCCAGGCGGGGGCGCGGACGCCGCCGGCGGCGCAGATGCCCGCGATCAGCTCGCCGACGGGACGCGGCTCGCCGTTGGTGACCACGAGCGGCCGACCGTGGGCCTGGTCCATCCGCTCCAGCGCGCGGACGATCGCGGAGGCCGCGTTGTCGATGTACGTGGTGTCGATGAGGGCGGCCCCCCGGTCCAGGAGCGGCAGCCGGCCCGCCCTCGCGCGGGCGAGGACGCGCTCCACGAGCTGCGTGTCGCCCGGTCCCCAGACCACGTGCGGCCGGATGGCGGCGACGCGGAAGCCGGGGGAGTCCTCGGCCAGGGCCAGCAGCTCCGCGGCCGCCTTGGAGCGTGCGTAGTTGCCCCGTGCCCGCCCCGGATCGGCGGGAGCGGCTCGCGCGCCCGCCAGCGACGCGCCGAAGTGGGCGACCGAGGGGGAGGAGACCTGGACGAAGTCGACGGCGCCCCCCGTGCGCGCCGCGGCCAGGAGGGTGCGCGTACCGTCGATGTTCGTGGACCGGAACTCGTCCCAGGCGCCCGCGAAGGAGACCTTGGCGGCGAGGTGCACGACGGCGTCGACGCCGTCGGCGGCGCGGGCGACGGCGTCCGCGTCGGTCAGGGAGCCGAGCACCGTGTCCACCGCGCCGGCGGCCGCGGGACGGCGCTGGAAGGTGCGGACCCGGTGCCCCCGCGCCGCGAGGAGGGTGGCCACGCGGCCGCCGAGCAGGCCGCTGGCGCCGGTGACGAGGACGGAGCGGCTCACGACCGTGGGTCCCGGTTCGGGGAGTGGACGCGGAAGCGGGCGTCGAAACGTCCGCCGCCGAGGACCCGCTCGGCCCAGCCGGAAAGCGCGGCGCGGTCGATCTTGGAGTTGTGCCGGACGTCTGTCGGGAGCTCCGGGACCACCAGGACGGCGGCGACCGCGACCCCGGTGGAGGCCGCGACGGCGGCGCGCACGCCGGCGGCCAGCGCCGCCTGCGCGGGAGCGGCCCGCCGGGCGCGGGGCACCGTCTCGAGGACGACCACGGGCAGTTGCGCCCCCGCGGGTCCCACGCCGACGACGGCCGCGCGTCCGGTGCCGGGAACCGTCTCGACCGCCTGCTCCGACGCCACGGGGGTGCGCACCCCACCGGACGTGGTCAGCGTGTGTGCCAGCCGGCCCTCGACCCAGAGCCGGCCCTCGGCGTCGAGGTGCCCCACGTCGCCCGTGCGGTGCCAGCCGGGCAGCGAGGCGGCGTGCCGCCCGGTGATCCACAGCCGGTCGTAGCGGTCCATCAGGTGCGGCGCCGACACCAGGATCTCGCCGCTGACGCCCGGCCGGGTGCTCGGCCGGCCCGTCGCGGCCCCGCCGGCGTCGAGCGGCGCAACCGCCACGCGCGCCCCGGGGACGGGACGGCCGACGCACACGCCGTTTCCCGCGCCCGCGGCGTCGGAGCCGGCCGCCGCGCGGATGCCCGCGAGGTCGATGTCGGCGACCGGAAGGGCCTCCGTCATCCCGTACGGGGTGTGCAGCCGCGCGGCGGGGACGAGCGCCTGCACCCGGGCCAGCAGCGGCTCGGAGAGCGGCGCGCCCGCGGACAGCAGCAGCGACACCCGCCCGAGCGCGGCGCGGGCCGGCTCGTCGAGGCCCGCGGCGGTGGCCAGGACGCTGGCCAGCGCGGCCGGCGAGGCGAAGACCACGCCGGCGTCGATGGCCGCCGCCGCGTCCGCGAGTGCCGCCGCCGTCAGGGTCTTCGGGGACGTCGCGTCCATGGCCGGGGTGACGGAGGTGGCTCCCAGGGCGGGGCCCAGCAGCGCGAACGGCGCGAAGCCGGCCACGAGCGCCGACCCCGGCAGGAGCCCGTAGGTCTCGCGCACCGCGTCCCGCATGGCGGCCAGCCGCCGGTGGGTGTACACGACGCCCTTGGCCGGTCCCGTGGAACCGGACGTGAAGAGCACCGCGGCGTCCGCGTCGGGATCGTGCGGCGTCTCGGGCGCCCGCAGGGAGCGCCCGGCGTCCAGCAACCCGGGGACGGTGTGCCGCACGCCGAGGGCGCGTCGGCGCGCGGCGCCAAGCTCGGCCGCCGCGATGCGTTCCCCGGGCCAGCCGAGCAGGCGGGCGCCCACGAGGGCGCGGTCGATGCCGATCAGGTAGCCGGGCCCGGCGCCGGCGACGGCGCGGCCGAGGCCGGCGGTGCCCAGCCCCGCGTCCGCGACCACGATCACGGCCCCCAGCCGTAGGCAGGCGTAGATCAGCGTGGTCAGCTCGATGCCCGGGGGGACCAGGAGGCTCACCCGGTCGCCGCGGCGGACCCCGATGGAGTCCAGGCCCGCGGCGAGGGCGTCGACGCGCTCGGCCAGCTCCGACCAGGAGAGGTTGCGCGTCCCGGTGTCGAGCATGTCCACGACGGCGGGCGAGACGTCGCCGCGGCGCGCGTCCAGCTCGGCGCCGAGCGGCCGGTAGGCCGCGTCTGCCCCGGTCGTGCGGGGCGCGGTCCCCTCCGTCTGCTTCGCCTCGGCGCCGGTCGTGGCGCCCTCCGGCCGCGCCGTTCCGGGTGCCGATTCCGTGCTGGGGATCCGGGCGGCCGCGGGTTCGGCGAGGGCGTCGCCGAGCCAGTCGAGCACGGGCCCGGCGATGTCCCGGTCCTCGGCGAGCAGGTGCCCGGCTCCCTCGAAGCGGTGCACATCTGCCCCGGGCAGCCGATCGATCAGATCGCGCAGGTAGCGGTCCGAGAAGACCGGGTCCTTCGGCCCCCACAGCAGGAGGGCCGGGACGTCGAGCCCGCGGATGCCCTCCGCCACCTCCTCCAGCGCCGGCCAGCTCGGATGGCCCGGCGCGGCCGGGATGTCGGCCACGAAGTTCCCGACGCCGGCCCGGCGCGCGGCCGTCGCGTAGGGGGCCAGGTAGGCGGCGCGGACGTCGTCGGCGAGGCGGGGCCTCGCCAGCGCGTGGGTCACGCGCAGGAAGGCGGCCGTCGAGGTGGTGCCCCATCCGTGCACCGCCGGGTGCAGCGCCAGCCGCAGCGCGGGCGGGAGGCCGAATCCGGCCGGGTGCACCGCGGTGTTCGTCAGCACGACCCCGGCGAGCGACCCGCGGTGGCGCAGTGCCCACCCCAGGGAGACCGCGCCGCCCCAGTCGTGGCCGACCGTCACCACGGGACCCTCCAGGCCCAGGGCGTCGGTGAGGTCGCCCAGATCGGTGATGCGGTCCCCGAGGCGCCGGAAGGCGCCGGTCCGCTCGGAAAAGCCCATGTCGAGCTGGTCGACGGCGACCACCCGCCAGGGCCGCTCGGCGTCGGAGGCCGCCGCGATCAGGTCGCGCCAGAGGTAGGACCAGGTCGGGTTCCCGTGCACGCACAGCAGGGTGCCCGCGGGGGCGACGCCCCGGGCGGCCAGCTCCGCCGCGTTGTCCAGCACGTGCCAGCGGTGGACGGATCCGGGGGCGGAGGCGCCGGCGGTGGAGGGCACGTCGAGGGTCCGCGGCCATGCGGCGCGCACGCCCGGCCAGGGGCCAGCTACCACACCAGCTCCATCATCGCGGTGTTGAGGCCGGAGCCGACTCCCATGCACAGGACCCGGTCGCCGGGCTTGAGCGTGCCGGACTCCTGCGCCAACGTCATGGGCAACGACGCCGGTCCGACGTTCCCCCACTTGGGGAACGTGATGGGCACCCGGTCGCGGACCAGGTCGACGGCCTTGATGATCGCGTTGGTGAAGGAGTTGGAGACCTGGTGGGTGACGTAGCGGTCCATGGAGCGCCACTCCCAGCCGTCCGCGTGTGCCTCGTGCCACGCGTCGACGACAAGCTCGAGGCCGTTGTCCAGCAGGCCCTTGGTGTCGGTGAACATGCCGGCCGGACCCCCGACGCACAGCTCGTGGTGCTCGGTGCCCGCGCGCGAGACGCCGCCGAGGATGCGGTGCGAACCCGGGTGGCGGTCCGCGGGGCCGATGACGGCGGCCGCCGCGCCGGACCCCAGGGTCAGCGTCGCGAATTCGCGCAGGTAGTCGTCGCGGGTCGAGTCCTCGCGGTTGAGCCGCCCGAAGGTCGTCTCCTGGGTGGGCTGCGCGTCCTCGCCGGCGACGATCAGCGCGTAGTCGATTTGGCCGGAGTCGATCATGTTGGCCGCCAGCGTCATGCCGTTGACGAACCCCAGGCACGCGTTGGCCAGATCGAAGTTCATGGCGGAGGACGGCAGGCCCAGTCCGTGGTGGATCTTCACGGCGACGGAGGGCTCGAGGTTGCGCCGCGTCACCGACGTGTTGATGAGCAGCCCGACCTGCCCGGGCTCGATGCCGGCCTCGGCCAGGGCCTTCGCCCCGGCCTCGATCGCCGCGTCGTCGAATCCGGTGCCGGCCGGCCACCAGCGCCGCTCGCTGACGCCGGCCACGCGCTCCAGCAGGCGGCGGGAGAGCCGCAGGCGGGTCAGGCTCGGGGCCAGCCGCCGGTCGAACTCGGCCGAGCTGACGACCACCGGCGCCTCCACGCTGGTGACGGCAAGGATGGCCGCGTTGTCGTGTCGAAAGGTCGCATTGCCGCTCAAGTTCCAGCCTTCGTCGCGTGGTTCACGTCCAGGACATGGGGTGAGCGGCCGTCGGATGCGGCGTGCCGGACCCCGAGGCGCACCGGCTTCCGTCGGTCCCCACACGTTAACTATGCACTCACCCCCGCGGTTCCCGCACATCCCGCGGCAGGTATGAATCACCCGCCGGCACCCGCCGGAGCCGCCCGGGGAGCGTGTCCGCGCGGTGCGGGGAGATAGATTGGAGGTGAACACGCCGTCACCCCGCCCCGCCCGGCGCCCCGAGATCCAGGAACCCCCACGTGCACCTGAAGTCGCTCACCGTCCGCGGATTCAAGTCCTTCGCGTCCGCGACGACCTTCGATTTCGAGCCGGGGGTGACCGCCGTCGTCGGCCCGAACGGTTCCGGCAAGTCCAACGTCGTGGACGCCCTTGCGTGGGTCATGGGCGAGCAGGGCGCGAAGACCCTGCGCGGGGGGAAGATGGAGGACGTCATCTTCGCGGGGACCTCCGGGAGGCCGCCGCTGGGGCGCGCGCAGGTCTCGCTCACCATCGACAACTCCGACGGCGCGCTGCCGATCGACTACGCGGAGGTGACGATCTCCCGCACGCTGTTCCGGTCCGGGGGCTCCGAATACGCGATCAACGGCGCCTCCTGCCGCCTTCTGGACATCCAGGAACTCCTCTCCGACTCGGGACTGGGCCGGGAGATGCACGTCATCGTGGGACAGGGGCAACTCGACCGCATCCTCCACGCCACGGCGGACGAACGCCGGGGATTCATCGAGGAGGCCGCGGGCATCCTCAAGCACCGGCGGCGCCGCGAGAAGACCGTGCGCAAGCTCGACGCGATGCAGGGCAACCTGACGCGCCTGCAGGACCTCACGGGGGAGATCCGCCGGCAGCTGACGCCGCTGGGACGGCAGGCGGAGGTGGCCCGCCGGGCGCAGCGGGTGCAGTTCGAGGTGCGCGACGCCCGGGCCCGCCTGCTGGCCGACGACCTCGCCGCGCTGCGCGCCGCCCTGGAACGCGAGATCGCGGACGAGGCGGCACTGCGGGGGCGCCAGCAGCGCGCGCAGGCCGGCCTGGACCTGGCGCGTTCCGACCTGGCGTCGCTGGAGGCCGAGGCCGCCCGGGCGACGCCCGCCGTGGGAGCCGCGCGGGACACCTGGTACCGGATCGGTTCCGCGGGCGAGCGGTTGCGGTCGCTCGGCGCGCTGGCCGAGGAGCGGTCGCGGCTGCTCGGATCGAGCGGGCCCGCCGCGTCCGACGCCGGGCGCGATCCAGGACGGCTGGAGGACCAGGCGGAGCGGCTCCGCGCCGAGCTCGCCGAGCTCGAGGACGACCTCGTGTCCCGCGCCGCGCGGCTCGACGCCGCGCTCGCCGCAAGGGCCGCGGCCGAGGCCGCGTCGGCGGGGGAGGAGGCCCGGCTGGCGGCGCTGCTCCGCGCGGCGGCGGACCGGCGCGAGGGGCTGGCGCGGCTGGCCGGCCAGGTCGGTGCCGCCCGGTCCCGCGTCGAGGCCGCCGAGGGCGAGCTGGGACGGCTCGGCCAGGCCCGCTCCGAAACCGAGGCCCGCCTCCGACGGGCGCGCGAGGAGTTCACGGAACTGGAGCGGCGCGCCGCCGGCGTCGAGGAGGGCGAGGAGGGTCTCGACGGCGACCACGAGGCGGCGCAGGCCGCTGTGGCGGCGCTGGCCGCCGAGCTGGCCGACGTGGGCGCGGAGGAACAGTCCGCCGACCGCGACCGCGGTGCCCTGCAGGCGCGCCTCGAGGCCCTCCGATCCGGCCTGGGCCGCCGGGACGCCACGGAGGACGTCCTGCGCGCCGCGCCGGAGGGCATCCGGGGGCGGGTGTCGGCCGAGCTCGGCGTCGCGCGGGGCTATGAGGCGGCGCTGGCCGCCGCCCTCGGACCGCACGCGGAGGCGCTGGCCGCCGAGGGCATCGCGCCGGCGCGCGCCGTGCTCGAATCCCTGCGCGAGGGCGACGGCGGCCGCGTGCACCTGATGCTCGCCGACGCCCCGGCGCCCACCCTGCCGCGGGCGGAGCCGCCCGCCCCGGCCGTCGCGGCGCTGGACCTGATCGACCCGCCGCCGGGGCTGGCGCACGCCCTGTCGCGGCTGCTGGGCCGCACCGCCGTCGCCGAGGACGCGGCCGCCGCGGCCGGCGTCGTCCGGCGGGATCCCGACTGGACGGTCGTCACGCGCGACGGCGACGTCTACTCGGCGGCGTCCGCAGCCGGCGGCGCCGGATCCGGTCCCTCGTCGCTGGAGCAGCGGGCCGCGGTCGACGAGACCGCGGCGCGGCTGGCGGCGGCGACGGAAACCCTCGGGCGGCTGCGCTCCCGGGCGGCCGAGCTGTCCCGGCGGGTCGAGGAGGCCCGTCGGCGGGCCGACGAGGCGCTGGAGCGCCTCCACGAGTCCGACGCCCGCATCTCGGCCGTCGCGGAGCGCCTGGGCAACCTGGGGTCGGAGGTGCGCCAGGCCGAGGGGGAGCGGGAGCGCCTCGCGGCGCGGGCCGCCTCCGCCGAGACGCTGATCGACCGCGAGCGGACCGCGCTGGGGGAGATCGCCGCGCGGCTCGAGGCCGCCAGCGGCCTCCCCGCCGAGGAGGAGCCGTCCACGGCCGACCGCGATCGGCTGGCCGCCGAGGCGGCGGCAGCCCGCCAGGCCGAGATGGAATCCCGCCTGTCGCTGCGCGGCGGGCAGGAACAGGCCTCGGCGCTCCGCGGCCGCGTGGAGTCGCTGCTCCGCGCCGCGGCCACCGAGCGGCGCGCGAGGGAGGCCGCGGAACGCCGCGCGGCCGCACGCGAACGGCAGGCCGCGACGGCGCGCGCGGTCGCGGAGGCCACCCGGCACGCCCTGGGTTTCCTGGCCGTGTCCCTGGAGAGGGCCGCCGCCGAGCGCGACGCGGCGGAGGCCGCGCGGGAGGGCGTGCAGGAGCGGCTGTCCCGCGTGCGCTCCTCGGTCGAGGCGCTCACCCGCGAGGTGGCGGTGCTGACGGACGGCGTGCACCGCGACGAGTTGGCCCGGGAACGCCAGGCCGCGCGCATCGAGGCGCTCGAGGTCCGGGCCGTGGAGGAGCTCGGCATGACCGCCGACCACCTGTTGGAGCACTACGGCCCGCACTGCCCGGTTCCGGCGCCCGACGCGGCGGAGGACAAGTGGGCGGCGTTGCGCCGGCCGGTCGACGACGACGGCCGCGCGCTGGCCGAGGGCGTCCCGTTCGTGCGCGCCGAGCAGGAGAAGCGGCTGCGGCGCGCCGAGCGCGACCTGGCCTCGCTGGGGAAGGTGAACCCGCTGGCGCTCGAGGAGTTCGCGGCGCTGGAGGAGCGGCACAGGTTCCTGGTGTCCCAGCTGGAGGACCTGAAGTCCAGCCGCAAGGACCTGCTGGACATCATCCGCGACGTCGACGAGCGCGTGCAGCGCGTCTTCGCCGAGGCCTTCGCGGACACCGCGGCCCAGTTCGAGCGCGTGTTCGCGCGGTTGTTCCCCGGAGGCGAGGGCCGGCTGGTGCTCACCGACCCGGACGACCTGCTCGCGACGGGCGTCGAGGTGGAGGCGCGGCCCGCGGGCAAGAGGATCAAGCGGCTGTCGCTGCTGTCCGGGGGTGAGCGCTCGCTGACGGCGGTGGCCCTGCTCGTGGCGATCTTCAAGGCGCGGCCCTCGCCTTTCTATGTCATGGACGAGGTCGAGGCGGCGCTGGACGACACGAACCTGGGACGCCTGCTGACGATCTTCGAGGAGCTGCGCGAGTCCAGCCAATTGATCGTCATCACGCACCAGAAGCGCACCATGGAGGTCGCCGACGCCCTCTACGGGGTGACGATGCGCGGGGACGGGGTCTCCACCGTCATCAGCCAGCGGCTCGAGCGCGGGCGCGCGGCGCGCTGAGGGGCGCCACCCCGTCCCTCCTACGGTTGCGGGGTCGCGCGCGGCACCCGGACCCACGCGGCCGCGCCCGCCAAGCCGACCAGTCCGGTGAGGGCGAACGCCCAACCGAAGCCCACCCGGTCGGCGATCACGCCCGCGGCGACCGGACCGAGGATGGCGCCGAGGTCGGTGGCCATCTGGAACGACGCGAGCACCTTGCCGCCGTTGCGGTCCTGGCCGACGACGTCGGCGACGGCCGCCTGCTGGGCGGGGTTCATGAAGCCGATCCCGGCGCCGGCGACGATGGACAGCGCGATGAACAGGGCCACGTTGTCGGTCAGGCCGATGCCCGCCATCGCCACGGAACCGACCGTCAGGCCGGCGATCACGGGCAGTCGGCGGCCGTGGGTGTCGGTGAACTTCCCGGCGACGGTGAGCGCCGCTCCGTTCCCGACCGCGAACAGCGCGAGGGAAAGTCCGGCCAGCGCCACCCCGTTGGCGAAGGCCTGGGCCGCGAACAGCGGCACCAGGGCCACACGCACGCCGTACGTGGAAAAGCCGTTCGCGAAGCCCGAGGCGATGGCAGCGCGGTAGACCGGCGACTCGCGCGCCTCGCGCACGTCCATGGACGGCCGGGCGTCGCGCTCGCGCCGCCTCCCGGACCGGATGCCCAGGAGCGAGAAGTACACGAACGCCGCCGCGACGATCAGCGCACCGCCGTAGATGAAGAAGGGCAACCGGTAGCCGAGGCCGGCGAGCAGGCCCCCGGCCACCGGACCGACGATGTTGCCGGTCAGGAACGCCCCCGCGTACAGCCCGGAGATCCTGCCGCGCATCTCCGGGGGCGCCAGGCGGGCGATGAGCGCCATGGCCGAGACGGTGAACATGGTCGAGCCCAGTCCGCCGAGCGCGCGGAAGACCAGGAGTTGCGTGTAGTCGACGGCGAAGCCGCACAAGATCGTCGACACGGCCACCGTCAACACCCCGCCCACGTACACGAAGGGCTCGCCGAGGCGGTCCGTCATGCGGCCGCTGACCGGCGCGAACAGCAGGCGGGTCAGCGCGAAGACGCTGACGATGAAGCCGGCCGCGGCGATGCCGACGTCGAAGCTGCGGGCGAACTGCGGAAGGATCGGCGCGATGAGCCCGAAGCCCATGGCGATGACGAACGCCGCCGCCACCAGGACCTTGATCTCACGCGGCACGCGCTGGGCCTGCGCGGCGGGGGCGGGGTGCTCGGGGATCGTCATGACCCGACGATTCTAGACGCCTTCACGCCGGCCGGGCGCCGGTGGCTAAGCTAGACGCGTGCCTACTGACCAGCTGATCCTCATTGTTGTCCTCGTCGCCGTGTTCCTGGTGGTCGGCGCCGGCGCGGCGTTCCTGCTGCGCGGGCGCAAGACGCCCCCGGGCACCTACACCACCACGCGGGACGCCAACGATCCCGCGCCCGGCGGCGTGGCCGTCGACGAGCGCCCCGGTGCCCCCGCCGGACCCCCCGCCCCCACCGCCGACGCCGGGGCGGGTCCCGACACGCTTGTCGAGGACGAGTCGCTGGGCCTCGAGGAGGTCCCGGTCGAGGTGCCAGCGCCCGTGCTGGGCCGGCTCGCCCGGCTGCGCGCGCGGCTGGTCCGGTCCAACAACGCCCTGGGCAAGGGGCTCCTGGCCCTGCTCTCCCGGGACGACATCGACGAGGACGTCTGGGACGAGATCGAGGAGACGCTGCTGCTGGCGGACCTCGGCACCGAACCGGCGCTCGAGCTCGTCGACGCGCTGCGCGAGCGCGTCAAGATCGAGGGGCACCGGGACCCCGAGCGGGTGCGGCTGCTCCTGCGCGAGGAGCTCCTCAAGCTCGTGGATCCCTCGATGGACCGCGAACTCGTCTCCCACCGCCAGGACGGCCGGCCGAGCATCGTCATGGTGGTCGGCGTCAACGGCGTGGGCAAGACCACGACGATCGGGAAGCTGGCACGCGTGTTCGTCGCCGAGGACAAGGACGTGCTCCTCGGCGCGGCCGACACCTTCCGCGCGGCCGCCGCGGAGCAGTTGTCCACCTGGGGCGCGCGCGTGGGCGTGCCCACCGTGAAGTCCGACGTCGACGGCGCCGACCCGGCCTCCGTCGCCTTCGAGGCCGTGCGGGCCGGCATCGAGCAGGAGGTCGACGTCGTGATGATCGACACCGCCGGGCGGCTGCAGAACAAGGTCGGCCTCATGGACGAGCTCGGCAAGATCAAGCGCGTCATCGAGAAGCAGGCGAGCGTCGACGAGGTCCTGCTGGTCCTCGACGCGACCACCGGCCAGAACGGGCTGAACCAGGCCAGGGTCTTCTCCGACGTCGTGAAGGTCACCGGCATCGTGCTGACCAAGCTGGACGGGACGGCCAAGGGTGGCATCGTCGTGGCGATCCAGCGGCAGCTCGGGGTGCCGGTGAAGCTCATCGGGCTCGGCGAGGGCCCGGACGACCTCGCACCGTTCGACCCGGAGGCGTTCGTCGACGCCCTCCTCGACTAGGAGACGCCGCGGGCCGGGTGCCCGAAACACCGCCGAAACATGGCGGCCACGTTGTTTTTACGTGGCCGCCATGTCCGTAACCGGACGGAAACGGAGACCGGCGCCCGGCGAAACACGGCACCGTCAATCTTGTGTCAAGGCGGGAGCGAACCCGCAACCAAGACACAGGAGGACGGACATGGATCTGACCGCAGGTCACGTCTGGATGATGGTCTGTGCGGCGCTCGTGCTGCTCATGACCCCGGGACTGGCATTCTTTTACGGCGGCATGACCCGCGCCAAGGGCGTGCTGAACATGATGATGATGAGCTTCGTGGCCATCGGCCTCGCCGGCGTCGTCTGGGTCCTCTGGGGCAACTCGATGGCCGGCGGCGGCGACAACATCGCCGGGCTGTTCGGCAATCCGATGACGCAGTTCGGCATGGAGTCGCTCATCGGCAGCGAGGACCTGATCGGCGCCGGCTACGGCGCCACCTTCGCCATCATCACGGTCGCGCTGATCTCCGGCTCCATCGCCGACCGCGCCAAGTTCGGCGCCTGGGCCCTGTTCGTCCCCATCTGGGTCACGCTGGTCTACGCGCCGCTGGCCTTCTGGGTCTGGGGCGGCGGACTGTTGAGCGAAGAGGGAGCCATCGGCAGCTGGGCGGGCGAGGCCATCGACTTCGCCGGCGGCACCGTGGTCCACATCAACGCCGGCATCGCCGGCCTGGTGCTCGCGCTCATCATCGGCCAGCGCAAGGGCTTCGGCCGCGACCCGGGGCAGCGCCCGCACAACATCCCCTTCGTCATGCTCGGAGCCGCCCTGCTGTGGTTCGGCTGGTTCGGCTTCAACGGCGGCGCCGCCGGCACCGCCGAGGAGGCCGGGCTGATCTGGATCAACACCCTCGCCGCCCCGGCGGCCGCGATGCTGGCCTGGATCCTCACCGAACGCGTCCGCGACGGCCGCCCGACCTCCCTCGGCGCCGCCTCCGGCGTCGTGGCCGGCCTGGTCGCCATCACCCCGGCCTGCGCCAACGTCTCGCCGGTCGGCGCCATCGGCCTCGGCCTCGTCGCCGGCGTCCTGTCGGCCCTCGCGGTCGGCCTGAAGTACCGGTGGGGCTACGACGACTCCCTCGACGTTGTCGGCGTGCACCTGGTCTCCGGCCTCGTCGGCACCCTGGCCCTGGGCTTCATCGCCCTCCCGATCGAGGGCGAGGGCGGCGGGCTGTTCTACGGCGGCGGCGCCGCACAGCTCGGAGCGCAGACCGTCGCGGCGCTCGTGGCCATGGTGTTCACCGGAATCATGACGCTGATCATCGGCCTGGCCATCCACAAGACCATGGGTCTGCGCATCGCCGAGGACGACGAGTCCACGGGCGTCGACCTGACCGCACACGCCGAGACGGCCTACGAGTTCGGCGGACTCGGCACCTCCGGCACGTTCGTGCCCCACCCGGCGACCTCCGGGCACCTGAAGACCCGCAACAAGGAAGAGGCCAACGCATGAAACTCGTGACCGCGATCGTCCGTCCGGACAAGCTCGACGCCATCCGCGGTGCGCTCGAGAGCTACGGAGTCCAGGGCCTGACCGTCAGCCAAGCCAGCGGCTACGGCCGCCAGCGCGGCCACACCGAGGTCTACCGCGGTGCCGAGTACACGGTGGACCTGCTGCCGAAGGTGCGCATCGAGGTGCTCGTCAGCGACGAGTGGGTCGGCGACATCGTCGACGTGCTCGTGGCCACCGCCAACACGGGCCGCGCCGGTGACGGCAAGGTGTGGGTCGTCTCCGTCGAGGAGACGGTGCGCGTCCGCACCGGCGAACGCGGCGACGCGGCGCTGTAGGACCGCGCCGCGGCGCGCCGCCGCAGGACAGGCCCCGGCCCGGGCATCGCGCCCGGGCCGGGCCTCAGTGCGTGCGCGTACCCTCCGGCAGGCCCCCGGTGGCCTCCGTCGGCGCGGTGCGGGAGGTCTCCCAAGACGCCGGGCCCGGGCTGCCCGCCGGGTACTCCTCCAGCGGCACCTCGCCGGACGCCCAGGCCGCCAGCACGGGATCGAGGATCCGCCAGCATTCCTCGGCGGTGTCCCCACGCACGGACAGGGTCGGGTCCCCGGAGAGCACGCCCCACAGCACCTCGCCGTACGGGAGCAGGTCGGGGGTGTTCAGCTCCGCGCTCAGGTCGACGCGGTCCAGCGTGAACATGTCGCCGGGGCCGTTCACGTCCATCTCCAGATCCAGGGTGTCCGGGCCGAAGCCGATGCGCAGGCGGGTCGGGGAGTCGCACCCGCGGAACCCGCCGGGCAGGTGGGCGACCGGCTTGAACGTCACGACGGCCTCCTTGCGCCGCCGGCCGAGCGCCTTGCCCGAGCGGAGGATGAACGGAACGCCCGACCACCGGGCGTTGTTGATCCGGACCTCGATCTCGGCCAGCGTCTCGGTGCCCCGTTCCGCGTCGACGCCAGGCTCGGCGGTGTAGTCGGGGACCCCGCGGTCGCGGCTGGTTCCGGCGGTGTAGCGGGCGCGGCGGGTGCTGGCGGCGAAGTCCCCGGGGACGGAGGCCGCGCGCAGGACCGAGCCGATGTGGTCGCGCAGGTCCCGCTCGCCGAGCGTGGCCGGGGCGTTCAGCGTGAGCAGCGCGAGGATCTGCAGGAGGTGCGACTGGATCATGTCGCGCAGGGCGCCCGCCCGGTCGTAGTAGCCCGCCCGGTTCTCCAGCGCGAGGTCCTCGTCGTACACGACCTCCATCTTCTCCACGTGCTCGTTGCTGAACAGCGGCTCGAGGAGCCGGTTGGCGAAGCGCAGCCCCAGGATGTTGAAGACGGTCGCCTTGCCCCGGAAGTGGTCCACCCGGTGGATGCTCTCCTCCGGCACCAGCGAGGTCAGCGTCCGGTTCAGCGCCCGGGCCGAGTCCGCTCCGGACCCGAAGGGCTTCTCCAACACCAGGCTGGTGCCGGCCGGGACCTCCTCCGGGCGGAGCGTCTCGCAGGCCTTCTGGCTCACGGCCGGCGGCAGGGCGAAGTACACGGCGACCGGGCCCTCCAGCTCGGCCAGCAGGGCCCCCAGCTCGCCCGGCGCGGTGACGTCCAGCGCCCGATAGGTCGTCCCGGCCGCGACGCGCTCCAGGTCGCGCGCGCCGTCTTCCGACGCGGTCCCCGTCGCCGCGGCGAACACCTCCCCGACCCGTCCGCGCCACGCGGCGTCGTCGAAGTCGGGCGAGCCCACGCCCGCCAGGGCGAGGTCGGGTACGCGTCCGGAGGCGATGAGGCGCGCCAGTCCGGGGAGCAGCAGGCGCCCGGTGAGGTCCCCGGAGGCGCCGAGGATGAGCAGGGTCTTGACGCGCGGCGTCTGGTGGTCGGTCACGTGAACCACCTTAGCCACGGATCCGGCCCCCGGGCCCGCCGGCGCTTGGTAACCTTGGCTGTTGAGTCCGGCGGGTCTTCCCGCAGTACCGCCAACCGAAAGAAGTGCACGGCACGTGTTCAATTCACTCTCCGACCGCCTGACAGCGACCTTCAAGTCCCTGCGCGGCAAGGGCCGGCTGTCCGAGGCCGACATCGACGGCACCGTCCGCGAGATCCGCCGCGCCCTCCTGGACGCGGACGTCGCCGTCCCGGTGGTCCGCGAGTTCGCGGCGCACGTCAAGGAGCGCGCGCTCGGCCTGGAGGTCAGCCAGTCGCTGAACCCCGGGCAGCAGGTCGTCAAGATCGTCAACGACGAGCTCGTGCGGATCCTCGGCGGCGAGACGCGCCGGCTGAACCTCGCCAAGACCCCGCCGACCGTGATCATGCTGGCGGGACTCCAGGGCGCGGGCAAGACAACCCTCGCCGGCAAGCTGGCCAAGTGGCTCAAGGCCCAGGGACACACGCCGCTGCTGGTGGCCTGCGACCTGCAGCGCCCGAACGCGGTCAAGCAGCTCCAGATCAACGGCCAGCGCGCCGGCGTGCCCGTCTACGCCCCCCACCCCGGCGTCAGCTCGGAGTTCGAGTCCGCGACCGGTGACCCGGTCGCCGTCGCCCGCGACGGCGTCGCGGAGGCCCGCGCCAAGCTGCACGACGTCGTCATCGTCGACACGGCCGGGCGTCTCGGCGTGGACGAGGAGATGATGCGCCAGGCCGCGGACATCCGCGCTGCCGTCAACCCGGACGAGGTCCTCTTCGTCATCGACGCGATGATCGGCCAGGACGCCGTCAACACGGCCCAGGCGTTCAACGACGGGGTCAACTTCACCGGCGTCGTGCTCTCCAAGCTCGACGGCGACGCGCGCGGCGGCGCCGCGCTGTCCGTCGCGTCGATCACCGGCAAGCCGGTCATGTTCGCGTCCACCGGCGAGACGCTGGACGACTTCGAGGTGTTCCACCCGGACCGCATGGCCTCGCGCATCCTCGACATGGGCGACATCCTCACGCTCATCGAGCAGGCTGAGAAGTCCTGGGACAAGGGCGAGGCCGAGCGGATGGCGAAGAAGTTCGCCGACCGCGAGGACTTCACCCTCGAGGACTTCCTCGCGCAGATGCAGCAGATCAAGAAGATGGGCTCGCTCAAGAAGATGCTCACGATGATGCCCGGCGCGCAGGTCTCGCGCCAGCAGCTGGAGCAGTTCGACGAGCGCCAGATCGACCGCATCGAGGCCATCGTGCGCTCCATGACCATGCACGAGCGCCTGGCGCCGAAGATCATCAACGGATCGCGCCGCGCCCGCATCGCCAAGGGCTCGGGTGTGCACGTCTCCGAGGTGAACCAGATGCTGGAGCGTTTCGGAGAGGCCCAGAAGATGATGAAGCGCATGGCCGCGGGGGGCGGCATGCCCGGCATGCCGGGCGCCCCGGGCCGCGGCAAGAAGGCCTCCGCCAAGGGCGGAGGCAAGAAGAAGCAGCAGAAGTTCGGCAACCCCGCCAAGGCGGCCCAGGCCGCGGCCGAGGCGCAGAACCGGAAGTCCGCCGCGCCCAGCGGCGCCGCCTTCGGGCAGCAGGGCCAGGCGCAGGACTTCGACCCGGCGAACCTGAACCTGCCCAAGGGCTTCGAGAAGTTCCTGGGCAAGTAGGGCGCCCGTGGCGAGCCAGCTCGGCCCCGCCGGCCCCGCCAGCCCCGCCGGCGTCCCCGGATGGCACCGGCTGGACGTCGCCGTCCTGATGCGCCGACGCGACGGGGCCGTGCTGGTGGTCGCGTCCCCGGACGGATGGGCCCTGCCCGGCGGGCCGGTTCCGACCGGATCGTCCCCGCGGGGGGCCGCCAGCCAGACGCTGCTGCGCCTGGCGCTGGAGCCCTCCCTGGGCCGCCTGCTGGTGCAGGACTTCCGGAGCGCGGACGACGGCGGGACGCAGGTCCTGGTCTACGACGCCGGTGCGTGGTCCACGGACCTCGACGGCTTCACGGCCGACGGGGGATCCGTCCGGGCGGCCTTCTGCCCCGTGGCGGATCTGGCGGCGAGGCTGGGGGCCGCCGGGGCGGAGCGGGCCGCAGCCGGCCTCGCCGCGCTGGAGCTGGGGTTCCTCGCGGAGCTCGAGGACGGCCTGGACGCCACCCCCGGCGCGGTTCCCGGCAACGGGGCGCCGCCCCGGCGCATGATGCCCGACCTGCCGGTTTCCTCCCCCGTGCTCGCGGCGCGCTGAGAGTCCGGCGTCCCCGGTGACCGCGGCGCGCCGGGTTCCGGGCTCGCCGGGTGTGCGCTCGTGGCCCGCGGGCACCGCGCCACGCCGGGGGTTTCGCGGCCGGGGACAACCTCTGGCATAATGGCTGGGTACTCGACCGGCGCGGCCCCTCTCTCCGCGTGCGCGTCTTGTCCCTTGAACCCGCGCAGTATGGCCCGCCCCACGGGCGCAGAACCATGGGTTCGCCCTTTGTTGAGAAACAGGAGTGACCACTACAGTGGCCGTTAAGATTCGACTCAAGCGCTTCGGCAAGATGCGCTCCCCGTTCTACCGCATCGTCATCATGGACTCCCGCGCCAAGCGCGACGGCCGTGCCATCGAGGAGATCGGCAAGTACCACCCGACCGAGGAGCCCTCGTTCATCGAGGTCAACTCCGAGCGGGCCCAGTACTGGCTGTCCGTCGGCGCCCAGCCGACCGAGCAGGTCGCCGCGATCCTCAAGATCACCGGCGACTGGCAGAAGTTCAAGGGCATCGAGGGCCAGGAGGGCACCCTGCGCACCAAGGCGCCCAAGGAAGCCTTCGTCGCCCCCGAGAAGGCTTCCGTGATCCTCCCCGAGGCCATCACGAAGAAGTCCGAGAAGACCGAGGCCCCGGCCGAGGACTCCGACTCCGAGACCGCCGAGGCCAAGTAGCGGTGCTCGCCGAGGCCCTGGACCACCTGGTGCGCGGCATCGTCGACTCCCCGGAGGACGTCGCCGTCGCGCTGAAGGACAACCGCCGCGGGGAAACCCTCGAGGTGCGCGTCCACCCGGACGATCTGGGCCGGGTCATCGGCCGGCAGGGCCGCACCGCGAAGTCCCTGCGCACCGTGGTCGCCGCCCTGTCCGGCGGCGAGCCGGTCCGAGTCGACGTCGTCGACACGGACCGCCGCCGCTGACCGGTCGCAGAGCCCCGGCAGCGCCGCACTCGTGCATCGCACGTCGGCCCCGCACCGTTCACGGTGCGGGGCCGACGCCTTTAAGCCGCGCCGCCTGCCCGGCGGCAACTAGCATTTACACCACACGCCCCACGAAGGAGTCACCATGCGCCTCCAGGTCGCACGCATCGGCAAGCCCCACGGCATCCGCGGGGAGGTCACCGTCCAGGTCATGACCGACTCGCCCGGCGAC
Source organism: Arthrobacter halodurans (assembly GCF_041877255.1). NCBI lineage: Bacteria > Bacillati > Actinomycetota > Actinomycetes > Micrococcales > Micrococcaceae > Arthrobacter > Arthrobacter halodurans. The sequence goes on along the minus strand of NZ_JBHDLJ010000001.1, from coordinate 143,008 downwards.
CGCTTCACGCCCGGCGCGGTCCTCGAGGTGGAGCCCTCCGGGCACGGCACCCTGACCGTCGAGTCCGCGCGCTGGAACAAGGACATCCTCCTGCTGGCGTTCGCCGAGGTGTTGGACCGGAACGCCGCCGAGACCCTGCGTGGCGCGCAGCTGTTCGTCGAAACCGACGAGGCCGAGGACGACGGCGAGGAGGACGCCTGGTACGAGCACGAGCTCGAGGGCCTCGAGGTCCGGGTCGCCGGCGAGGCCGTCGGCAAGGTGACCGGCCTGCGCACGCTCACCGCCCAGGACCTGCTGATCGTGCGGACCGGCGAGGGCGACGAGGTCCTCGTGCCCTTCGTGGAGGCCATCGTGCCCGTCGTCGACGTGGCCGGCGGCTTCGTCGAGCTCACCCCGCCCCCGGGGCTCTTCGAGCTCAACCGCGACGACGCCGGGACGGGGGACGGTCGCTAGCCGTGCGCATCGACGTCGTCACCATCTTCCCCGAGTACCTGGCTGCCCTGGACCTGTCGCTGATCGGCAAGGCGCGCCGCGACGGACTGCTGGACCTGCGCGTGCGCGACCTGCGCGAGCACGCCACCGACCGCCACCGGACCGTCGACGACACCCCCTATGGCGGCGGGGCCGGGATGGTCATGAAGCCCGAGCCGTGGGGAGCCGCGCTCTCCGCCGTCTCCGCCTCGGCCGCCCCCTCGGGCCGGCGCCCGCTGCTGATTGTGCCCTCGCCCGCCGGGGCGGTGTTCGACCAGGCCATGGCCCGCGAGCTGGCCGAGCGGGAGCACCTGGTGTTCGCCTGCGGCCGCTACGAGGGCATCGACGAGCGGGTGCTCGAGTGGGCCGCCGAGGACTTCGAGGTGCGTCCGGTCAGCCTCGGCGACTACGTGCTCAACGGTGGCGAGGTCGCCGTGCTGGCCATGGTGGAGGCCGTGGGCCGCCTGGTCCCCGGGGTCGTCGGCAACCCCGAGTCGCTGGTCGAGGAGTCGCACTCGGACGGCCTGCTGGAATACCCGGTCTACACGAAGCCGGCCTCGTGGCAGGGGCGCGAGGTTCCCGAGGTGCTGCTCGGGGGAAACCACGGGAAGGTCGCCCGGTTCCGGCGCAACGAGCAGCTGCGGCGCACCGCCGCGCGCCGCCCGGACCTGATCCTTGCCCTGGACCCGTCGACGCTGAACCGTCACGACCGCGACACCCTCTGGCACGCCGGTTTCCGGATCGACGGCGGGCGGATCGTTCCGCGCGAGGATTAGCCCGGCCGCCGCTCGTGTGGCAGAATATGGACTTGCGCCTACTGGGCTCTCTCCTGCCGCAGGGGGAGACCGCCAACAGTCAGGCCGACCGGCGTCCGATTCCGGACCAGCCGGTTCATCAACTTCGGTCGACGCGGCATCCGGGCGCCTTACGGGCCCGGCCGCGCGACCGCGTTAACGGTGGGTGACCTGCGGCGTCCACCCAAGGAGTAGCTGTTATGCAGATCCTCGATTCGGTCAACGCGGCCTCGCTGCGCAACGACGTCCCCGCGTTCCGCGCGGGCGACACCCTCAAGGTGCACGTCAACATCGTCGAAGGCAAGAACTCCCGCATCCAGGTGTTCCAGGGCTTCGTCCTGGGCCGCCAGGGCTCGGGCGTCGGCGAGACGTTCACGGTCCGCAAGGTCTCCTTCGGCGTCGGCGTGGAGCGCACCTTCCCGGTGCACTCCCCGATCATCGACAAGATCGAGGTCCTGGCCCGCGGCGACGTGCGCCGCGCCAAGCTGTACTACATGCGCGATCGCCACGGCAAGGCCGCGAAGATCAAGGAAAAGCGCGACTTCGGCAACGCCAAGTAGCCTGATCCCCTCCGACGGCGCCGGCCCGGTTCCGTCCGCGATCGTGACGACTGACCCCGGCTCCGACGACCCGTCGACGGAGCGCACGAAGCGCCGGTCCCCTGTCGGGGGCTGGCGCTTCGTCGTCGGCGCGCTCGCGGCCGCGGCCGTGCTCGCCATCGTGCTCCGCGCGACCCTGGTGGACTTCTACTACGTCGGGAGCGGTTCCATGCGTCCGACGCTCGTCGAGGGCGACGGACTGCTCGTGGACCGGACCGCCGGCGACGCGGCGGAGATCGCGCGCGGCGACGTCGTCGTGTTCGACGGCCGAGGCTCCCTGCTCCCGTACGGCGAGGCCGGGGCCATCGACCCGTTCCTGAGGGCGCTGCGGCTGTCGGGGGACGACACCCTGTTCGTCAAGCGCGTTATCGCGGTCGGCGGAGACCGCCTAAGCTGTTGTGACGGTGGCGGCTCGCTGGTGCTCAACGGGACGCCGCTCGCGGAACCGTATCTCGCGCCGGGCGCGCCGGCCAGCGCGCAGGACTTCGCCATCGAGGTCCCGAGGGGTCGGCTCTGGCTGATGGGCGACCACCGGGTGGCGTCCGAGGACTCCCGCTCCCTGCTCGGTGCGCCCGGGGGAGGCATGATCCCGGTGGACCGCGTGGTCGGCACCGTGGAGCGCGTCGTCTGGCCCCCGGAGAGATCCGGATCCCTGAACCCGAAAGGCACACCGTGACCGAAGAAGCGTCCGGACGGCACGCGGACGACGGCGCCGGACGACCACGGCATCCCGCCTGGGGCTGGATCAAGGAGATCCTCGTCGTCGTCGGAATCGCCCTGGTCCTCTCCTTCGTCATCAAGACGTTCTTCTTCCGCGCCTTCTACATCCCCTCCGGCTCGATGGAGCCGACCCTGCAGATCGACGACCGCATCTTCGTCAACCTCATGGTGCCGGGCCCGTTCGACCTGGAGCGCGGCGACGTCGTCGTGTTCCGGGACGACCTGGGATGGCTGGGCGACGCCGAGCCGGCCGTAACGAGCCCGCTGGCCGGGGCGCTGGCGTTCGTCGGGCTGGCGCCCGACGGCGCCGAGCAGCATCTGGTCAAGCGCGTCGTCGGGCTCCCCGGCGACACCGTGGAGTGCTGCGCCGAGGACGGGCGCTTGCTCGTCAACGGGGTGGCCGTCAGCGAGCCCTACGTCTGGCCCGGGGCGGCGCCGTCGGACGAGGAGTTCCAGGTGGAGGTGCCTGCGGGCAAGCTGTGGGTGCTCGGCGACCACCGCAACGCGTCGGCCGACTCCCGCTTCCACCGCGACGAGCAGGGCGGCTTCGTGGATGTGGAGCAGGTCGAGGGCAAGGCTGCGGTCATCGCGTGGCCGCTGGACCGCGCCGGCACCGTCGACGACCACCACGGGGCGTTCGCCGACGTTCCGGCCGGGAACTCCGGCGCGGCGACGCCGGAGCGCTAGCCGTGGGACACGCCGGAGGGCGGGCGCGGGGCGCGGAGGCAGGGGAGGCGTCCGCGACGCCGGACGCGGCGCGCGCCGCCGCCCGGACCCCGCGGCGCCCGGACCCCGCGGCCGAGCCCACGCTGGAGGCCGAGCGACGGCTTGCCGCGGGCGGGCACCGGCTCGTCGGCGGATGCGACGAGGTCGGCCGTGGCGCCCTCGCAGGGCCCGTCAGCGTCGGCCTCGTGGTCGTCGACCCGCTGTTGGCCGCACCCCTGCCGGGCGTCCGCGACAGCAAGCTCCTCTCCGCCGGCCAGCGCGAGGCCCTCGCACCCCGCATCCGGGCCTGGGCCGCCGCGTGGGGCGTCGGGCACGCTTCCGCCACGGAGATCGATACCCTCGGCCTGGTCCCCGCCCTCCGACTGGCCGGGGTACGTGCCTGGGCCGCCGCGTCCGCGACCGCGCGCCCCGACATCGTGCTGTTGGACGGCAACCTCGACTGGCTGGGCCGCCGCGAGCGGACGCTTTTCGACGCGGCCGCCAGCGACGCGGCCGGTGGCATCGACGTGCCCGTCGCGCTGCGCGTCAAGGCCGACCTGCATTGCCTCTCCGTCGCGGCCGCGAGCGTGCTCGCCAAGGTCGAGCGGGACGCGCTCATGGCCGTCTACGACGGGGAGTTCCCCGGCTTCGGCTGGGCGCGGAACAAGGGCTACGGCACCGCCGCCCACCGCCATGCGATCGCCGAGCGGGGGCCCAGCGGCCACCACCGCGTCAGCTGGCGGCTCACCGCCGCCGATCAGGCACAATAGAACCCGATACCAGGAGGAACGATGAGTGCCGAAGACCTCGAGAACTACGAGACCGACATGGAGCTACAGCTCTACCGGGAGTACCGCGATGTGGTGAACCTCTTCAGCTACGTCGTGGAGACCGAGCGGCGCTTCTACCTGGCCAACCACGTGGACCTGCAGGCGCGCTCGGCCGACGGCGAGATCTATTTCGACGTCACGTTGCAGGACGCCTGGGTCTGGGATGTCTACCGGACCGCGCGCTTTGTGAAGAACGTTCGGATCATCACCTTCAAGGACGTGAACGTCGAGGAACTGGCCAAGTCGGAGGACCTGACCATTCCGAAGGACGCCGGAATGGGCGCGTAGGGCGGAGGCGGGCGCAACCCGCGTTCCCCCTCCACAGCCGCGACGCGCGGCCGGCCATCCACACTGGCCCCGGACACCGCTCCGGGGCCTTTCGTTTGCCGCGAGACTGGTCGCGGAGGTGCCGACATGGGACACAATCAGGCGCTGGGGCGCCGCGGCGAGGACCTGGCCGCCGATTATCTGCGCGGGCTCGGGATGGCCGTGCTGGAGCGCAACTGGCGCTGCGCCGACGGGGAGCTGGACATTGTCGCGGAGGATGCCGGCTCGGTGGTCGGCATCGAGGTCAAGACGCGCAGCGGACTGGGATTCGGTCACCCCGCCGAAGCGGTGGGGCCCGCCAAGCTGCGGCGGCTGTTCCGGCTGACCCGCGCGTGGTGCTCCGAGCACGGGAGGCGCTGGTCCACCGCCCGGGTCGACGTCGTCGCGGTGCTGGTCGCGCCGGACGGCTCCGCCGGCATCGAGCACTACCGGGAGGTCGGGCCGTGAGCCTCGGACGCGCCGCGGGGGTCGCCCTGATCGGGCTGAACGGGAGCATCGTGGACGTCGAGGCCGACATCGGGGGAGGCCTGCCGGGCTTCGTGCTGCTCGGGTTGCCGGACGCCTCGCTCGCCGAGTCGAGGGACCGCATCCGCTCCGCCGCACGGAACTCGGGGGTGCCGCTCAGCCCCCGCCGCATCACGGTCAACCTGGTGCCGGCCTCGCTGCCCAAGCGCGGCTCGTCCTTCGACCTGGCCATCGTCGTCGCCGCACTGGCCGCCGCCGGCGACATCTCCAGCCCCCCGGGCGTGGTGTTCATCGCGGAGCTGGGCCTGGACGGGTGCCTGCGCCCGGTCTCCGGGGTGCTCCCGTCGGTGATGGCCTGCGTTGCCGCCGGCCGCCCCCGGGTGGTCGTCGCGGCGGAGAACCACGCCGAGGCGTCGTTAGTTCCCGGGGCGGACATCACCAGCCACCGGCACCTTGCCGAGGTCCTGGGCCGGTTCGGCGCCGATCCACACTCCCTGCGGCAACCCGCGGCGGCGCGGCGCGCGGAGACGGCGAACGGCCGCCCGTCCACGGGCGGGGCAACGCCGGGCCGGGCCGCGCCCGACCGGACTGCGTCGGACCGGGCCGCGTTGGACCGGAGCGCGCCGGACATGGCCGACATCGTGGGCCAGCTCGAGGCCCGCTACGCACTGGAGGTGGCTGCCGCCGGGGGACACCACCTGCTGCTGATGGGTCCACCCGGCGCCGGCAAGACCATGCTCGCCGAACGCCTGCCCGGCATCCTCCCGGACCTGACGGACACCGAGGCGATGGAGACCACGGCGGTCCACTCGTTGGGTGGCGGGCAGCGGGGCCTGGACCGGCTCCTCCGGCGGCCGCCGTTCGAGAGCCCCCACCACAGCGCCAGCATGGTGGCCCTCATCGGCGGGGGATCCGGCCTGCCGCGGCCAGGTGCCGCCTCGCGGGCCCACCGCGGCGTGCTGTTCCTCGACGAGGCGCCCGAGTTCGCCGCCAAGGCGCTCGACAGCCTGCGCCAACCCCTGGAGTCCGGCCGTCTGACGCTGCACCGTGCGGCCGGCGCCGCGACCTATCCGGCCCGCTTCCAGCTGGTCCTGGCCGCGAATCCTTGCCCCTGCGGACTCTCCACGGGCAAGGGGATCGACTGCACCTGCACGCCCATGCAGCGACGCCGTTACCTCGACCGGCTCTCGGGTCCGCTGCTGGACCGGATCGACCTGCAGATCGGCGTGCCGCGCGTCGCCGCGGTCCAGCTACGCGGCGGGGTCCGGGCGGAGGACTCTGCCGCCGTGGGGGCACGCGTCGCCGCCGCCCGGGAACTCCAGCGGGCCCGCCTCGACCCCCTGGGGTTGAGCCGCAACGCGGACCTTCCCGGGACGCTCCTCCGTGGCGAGCTCGCGCTGCCGCCCGCGGTCACCGCGGGCGCCGACCGTGAACTCGATCGCGGCCGGCTCACGGCCAGGGGTTACGACCGCGTCCTGCGCATCGCCTGGACGGTCGGCGATCTGGCCCGCCACGATCGGCCGTCCGCGGGCGACGTCGACGTGGCACTTCAGCTGAGACAGCACGCCAAGGGAGAGACACCATGAACAACGGTGAGAGGAACCGCTGGGCACGGGCCGGGCTGTCCCGTCTGATGGAGCCCAACGACCTTACGGCGCTCGCGCTCGTGGCGGTGGCCGGGGCGGAAGAGGCCTTCCGGCTCGTGACGGGCCACACGGGGCCGGCCCCCGCGGCGGAGCAACAGGCTGTCGCGGAACTGCTGGCCGACGGCTCGGCCTCGAAGGCGGAGCATCGCCTCGACGCCGGACTCCAGCGCTGGCGCCCCCGCGCCGCGGACTGCGCCCCGGCCCGCGATCTCGAAACCATGCGCCGGCTCGGCGGCGGCCTCCTCGTTCCGGAGGATCCCGGCTGGCCGGAGCAGTTCGACGCCCTTGGTCTGTCCGCGCCGCTGTGCCTCTGGTGGCGCGGGCGGACGGGGCCGGAATCGCTGCCGGGGTTTCGGGACCTGATGGCTGTCGTCGGTAGCCGCGACGCCACGGAATACGGCCGGCACGTCACGGCCGAACTGGCAGCGAGCGTGGTGGCGTCCGGCGTCACGGTCGTGTCCGGCGGTGCCTACGGGATCGACGCGCGCGCGCACGAGACGGCGCTGTCGGTCGGATCGCGGGACCTGGGCGCCTCCGGGCCGGCGACTCCGGGCGCGCCCGACGAGTGCCTGGCACCCCGCACGATCGCGGTGATGGCGGGGGGACTGGACCGCTTCTACCCGGCGGGCAACGAGGAGTTGCTGCGGCGTGTCGCGGCCGACGGGGCGCTCATCGCCGAGGTGGCCCCCGGGACGGCGCCGACGCGCTGGCGGTTCCTGCAGCGCAATCGGCTGATCGCAGCTCTATGCGCCGCCACCGTCGTGGTGGAGGCCCGCTGGCGCTCCGGTGCGCTGACGACCGCCCGCCGCGCCGCCGAGATGGGGCGGGAGGTTGGCGCCGTCCCCGGGTCGGTCTTCTCCGCGAACTCCGCCGGGTGCCACCGGCTCCTGCGCGAGGGCTCCGCGGTGGCGGTGACGGATGCCGCCGAGGCGCTGGAATTGCTGGGTGAGAGCCGGGCGCACGCCGAACAGGCCACGTCGGGCGCGGCCGCCCGCGAGCACGCGTCGACGAGGCCGCACGACGGACTGGATATCCAGGACCTTCTGCTCCTGGATGCGCTGCCGGTGAGGACGGCCAGCACCCCCGACAAGCTGGCGACCGTGGCGGGACTCGGCATCGGCGCGGTTCTCGGCGGGCTCTCGCGGCTGGAGGACCGGGGGCTGGCCCGCAGGGTGGGCCAGGGCTGGCAGCGCGGCGGCAACTGAACGGGGTGTCCGTTTGCCGTGCCCGCACCCGGGGGGCACAGTGGAGCCATGGATGAACACGAACGCGAGCCCGGACGGGAGACGCGCCAGCCGGACGGCGCCGAGCTGCCGCACGCGTTCGCCGAGGCGCTGGCAGCGTTCGGGCGCCACCTGTCGCTGGAGCGCGCCCGCAGCGAGCACACCGTGCGGGCCTATCTGGGCGACGTCTCGTCCCTCTTGGCGGCGGCGGCCCGACGCGGCGCCGGGGACCTGCGCGACGTCGATCTGACGCTGCTGCGGCTCTGGCTGGGCGAGCAGCGAGCCGAGGGCCGGGCACGGTCAACCCTCGCGCGCAAGTCCGCCTCCGCGCGCACGTTCATGGGCTGGGCGCGTCGGGAGGGACTCGTCGACGTCGACCCGTCCGCACGACTCCAGTCCCCGCGCGGCGGGAAGAGCCTGCCCCACGTCCTGCAGCAGGGGCAGATGCGGCGGCTCCTCGACGACCGGGGTCCGGCGGCGACGGCGCCGCCCGCCGGAACGGCCGACGACGGACGCGGCCGGGCCCCCACCGCCCTGGAGGCCGCGGTCCGCGACCGCGACACGGCGCTTCTCGAGCTTCTCTACGCCAGCGGCATCCGCGTGGGGGAACTGACGGCCCTCGACCTCGGCGACGTTGACCACGACAGGAGGACACTGCGTGTCCTCGGCAAGGGGAACAAGGAGCGCACCGTTCCCTTCGGGCAGCCGGCACTGAACGCTGTGAGCGACTGGTTGCGGCGCGGTCGGCCGCAGCTGGTGAACGAAGCCAGCGGCACAGCCCTGTTCCTCGGCAAGCGCGGGGCGCGCATCGGACAGCGCCAGGTGCGCGAGACGGTCTCTCAGGCGCTCGCGGCCCTCGGCGACACCTCGGCACGGAGCCCCCACGCCCTTCGGCACTCGGCGGCGACGCACCTGCTGGACGGCGGCGCCGACCTCCGCGCCGTCCAGGAGCTCCTGGGGCACAATTCGCTGGCGACCACCCAGCTCTATACGCACGTGTCCGTGGATCGCCTCAGGTCCAGTTACCAGCAGGCGCACCCGCGTGCCTGAGGCACGATTCCCGGCGCTGACCTGACAAGACGCCCGACACGCCGATGATCCGCATATCGCGCCGAAGTGGCGGTTGGGCCGTCGATCGTGTTCAATGAACCTTGTGAACGGCGCCATCTGCCGGGATTCTGCCGTGGACGTTGGGGAAGACGTACCAAGAGCAACCGGAGGATGGCATGTCTGTAACCATGACCAGGGGCGTACTGTTCGTACACTCGGCCCCTGGAGCGTTGTGCCCTCACATCGAGTGGGCCATCGGCTCGGTCGTCGATCAGCGCACCGAGCTCACGTGGGCCGCCCAATCGGCCGCGCCCGGAATGTATCGCGCCGAAATCGGCTGGACCGGCCCGCAGGGCATCGGCGCACAGCTGGCCTCCTCCCTCCGCGGCTGGGCCCACCTCCGCTACGAGGTGACCGAGGAACCGAGCCCCGGCGTCGACGGCAGCCGCTGGTCGCACACCCCCGAGCTGGGCATCTTCCATGCCACCACCGACAGCGCCGGGAACATCATGGTCGGCGAGGACCGCATCCGCTACGCCTACGAGCAGGGCGGCGGCGATCCCTCGTTGGTGTACCAGGAACTCTCCCTTGCTCTCGGAGAGGCCTGGGACGAGGAGCTGGAGCCCTTCCGGCACGCGTCCGAGGGGGCCGCGGTCCGCTGGCTGCACCAGGTCGGCTGACCCCGTCCGCGGAAACCCGACATACCAGGCGATTTAGCACCCAAGGGAATCATCCCCGCATTTTGGGTGCCCACGGCCCGCCTTCACCCTCGGACTGCCAGGCGCCGGGACGTGCGGAACGTGGCCGGCACGTGGGGAACGGCCACGGGAAGCGTGTGACGGCCCCGGAACGTGTGTGACGGACCCGGCACGGGCGTGACGGACCCGGGACGTGCGGAACGTAGCCGGGACGTGTGCGACGGCGCCGCGCGGGGCCCGCCGCGTGGCCCGGCCGGATGGGCGCCGCGTCGCCGGCTACCCGGGCAGTGAGCCGAAGAGCCCCCGATCCTGACGGAACGGGGGCTCTTCGCACGGGCGTCCGGCGATGCCGGGGAACCGCGGCCTAGAGGCTGCGGATCGCGACCACGGCGTTGTGCCCGCCGAAGCCGAACGAGTTGTTCAGCGCCACGATGGAGCCGCCGGGCAGCTGGCGCGGCGTTCCCGTGACAACGTCCAGCGGAATCTCCGGGTCCTGGTTCTCCAGGTTGATGGTGACGGGGGCGAGCCGCTCGTGGACGGCGAGCACGGCCAGCACGGATTCCACGGCGCCGGAGGCCCCGAGCAGGTGTCCCATCTGGGACTTGGTCGCGGAGACCGGCACGTTGTCCAAGTGGGCGCCCAGCGCGGTCTTCAGCGCGGTGTACTCCGGCTTGTCGCCCACCGGGGTCGACGTCGCGTGGGCGTTGACGTGGACGACGTCCTCGGGCTGGATGCGGCCGTCGAACATGGCGGCCTTCAGCGCGCGGGTCGCCCCGAGCCCCTCGGGGTCCGGGGCCGTGATGTGGTAGGCGTCGGCCGTGACGGATGTCCCGGCGAGCTCTGCGTAGATGCGGGCGCCGCGCGCCAGCGCGTGCTCCTCGGCCTCGAGGACCAGGGCCCCGGCGCCCTCGCCCATCACGAAGCCGTCCCGGCCCGTGTCGTAGGGCCGCGAGGCGTGCTCGGGGTCGTCGTTGCGGCGGGAGAGCGCCTGCATGGCGGCAAAGGCGGCGATCGGCATCGGGTGGATGGCTGCCTCCGCGCCGCCGCACATGACGACGTCGGCCTTCCCGTTGCGGATGAGCTCGAGGCCCACGTGCAGGGCCTCGGTGCCGGAGGCGCAGGCCGAGACGGGGGTGTGCGCGCCGGCGCGCGCGCCCAGGTCCAGGCTCACCGCGGCGGCGGGCCCGTTGGGCATGAGCATGGGGACGGTCATCGGCAGGACGCGGCGGGGCCCCTTCGCCTTCAGCGTGTCCCAGGCGTCGAGCAGCGTCCAGACGCCGCCGATGCCGGTCGCGAACGCGACGGCGAAACGGTCGTGGTCGACCTCGGTGATGCCGGTGTCGCGCCACGCCTCGCGGGCGGCGACGACCGCGAACTGGGTGGACGGGTCCATGCGCTTCATCTCGACGCGGGACAGGACGTCGGCGGCGGGCGTGGATGCCCGCGCGGCGAAGTGCACCGGCAGCTGGTACTCCTCGACCCAGTCGTCGGTCAGCGTGTGGGCACCGGAAACGCCCTTCAGGGCGTTGGCCCAGAGGGTGGGCACGTCTCCGCCGATCGGCGTCGTGGCGCCGAGGCCGGTGATTACAACTTTGCGGGCCATCGGAAAACTCTCTGTACGGGGTCGAAGGTGAGCCGCCGCGGGAAACGGCGGCCCCGGTGGGGGCGGCCCGCTGGGGACCGCCCCGACGACCCCTGGGGGCCGTTGCGCCCCGCGGGGCGCTTGGTGCTGGGGGCTGCTAGGCCTTGGCGCCGGCGATGAAGTTGACGGCGTCGCCAACGGTCTTGAGGTTCTTGACCTCTTCGTCCGGGATCTTCACGTCGAACTTCTCCTCGGCGTTGACCACGATGGTCATCATCGAGATGGAGTCGATGTCGAGGTCGTCGGTGAAGGACTTGTCCATTTCGACGGACTCCGTCGCCAGACCGGTTTCCTCGTTGACGATCTCGGCCAGTCCGGCCAAGATCTCTTCGTTGCTAGCCATAGTGGCTCCCTTTCTCTTGTGCCGGGGCGGTCCCGACGCATTGTTCGTCCGCCGAAGCGGCGTGGATCTTTCGAGGTCCCTGTCCAGCCTAGGGCAGGACGACCACCTGCGCGCCGAAGACGAGTCCGGCGCCGAAGCCGATCTGCAGGGCCAGTCCTCCCGACAGCTCCGGCTGCTCGCGCAGGAGGCGGTGCATGGCCAGGGGGACGGACGCCGCGGACGTGTTGCCCGAGTCCGCGATGTCGCGGGCCACGGCGACGGTCGGCGGCAGCTTGAGCTGCTTGACCATCTCGTCGATGATGCGCATGTTCGCCTGGTGGGGCACGAACGCGACGAGGTCCTCCGCCGTGACGCCGGCGGCGTCGAGCGCCTGCTGGGCCACCTTGGCCATCTCCCACACGGCCCAGCGGAACACCGTCTGGCCGTCCTGGCGCAGGGTCGGCCACAGCTTGGCCTCGGACCCGCCGACCAAGGCGGTTCCCTCGGGCTCCTCCTCGGCCTGGATGGCCATGTCGCGCAGGTCGATCATGGAGTGGGTCATGCCGATGGCGCCCCACTTGCTGCCGTCCGAGCCCCACACGGACGGACCGATTCCGGGCGTGTCCGAGGGGCCGATCACGACGGCTCCCGCGCCGTCGCCGAGCAGGAAGGAGATCGTGCGCTCGTGTCGGTCGATGATGTCGGAGAGCTTCTCGGCCCCCACGACGAGCACGTAGTCGGCGGCGCCGGACTTCACGAGCGCGTCGCCCTGGGCCACGCCGTAGCAGTAGCCCGCGCAGGCGGCGGAGATGTCGAAGGCCGGGGCCGGGGTCGCGCCGATCCGCTCGCAGAGCTCGGTGGCGGCCGACGGCGTGGCGTAGGGGGAGGTCACGGTGCTCACGATGACGGCGCCCAGCTGGGAGGCGTCGATGCCGGCGACGGCGAGAGCCTCCCGGGCGGCGATCTCGGCCATGTCGACGACCGACGTGTCCTTGCCCGCCCGGTGGCGCGTCACGATGCCCGTGCGCTGGCGGATCCACTCGTCGGAGGAGTCGATCCACTGGCAGACGTCCTCGTTGGTGACGACGACGTCGGGGCGCGCGGCGCCGACCCCGAGGATCCGGGTGTATTCGCGCAGCGGCGCCTGGCTTAGGGTGGCGGTCATCTCAGGAAGTTTCCTCTCCGGCGGGGGACGCGGTGTGTTCCGCGACGAAGGCGCGCGCGGCGTCCAGGTCGTCGGGGGACTTCAGGGCCAGCGTGGCGACGCCGCGAAGCCCTCGTTTGGCCAGGCCCGTGAGGGTTCCGGCGGGGGGCAGCTCGAGGAGCCCGGTGACGCCGAGGGCGGCGAGGCGTTCCATGCACAGGTCCCAGCGGACCGGGCGGGAGACCTGCGCGACGAGGCTGGCGACGTTCGCCGCGCCGGTGGCCACGGGTGCGCCGTCGTAGTTGCTCAGGAGGACGGGTCCGGGCTCCGCGGGCCGGAGCGAGGGGACCAGCGCCTCGAGCGCCCCGACGGCCGGGGCCATGTGTGCGGTGTGGAAGGCGCCGGCGACCTTGAGCGGGATGACCCGCGCCTTGGCCGGGGGAGCGGCGGCGAAGGCCGCGATGTCCTCGTTCGTCCCGGCGGCCACGATCTGGCCGCCGCCGTTGTTGTTCGCGGCGGTGAGGCCGGCGGACTCGATGGCGGACAGGACCTCCGCCGGGTCGCCGCCGAGGACGGCGGCCATTCCGGTGGGCGTCGCGGCGGCGGCCTCGGCCATCGCGTTGGCCCGTTCGCGGACGAACGCCATCGCGTCGCCCTCGGTGAGGGCGCCGGCCAGGGCGGAGGCGGTGATCTCGCCGACCGAGTGCCCGGCGAGCACGGAGCCCGCCGGAACCGGCGCGCCGCCGAACAGCGCCCGCGCGGCGACGAGTCCCGCGGCCACGATCAGGGGCTGGGCCACGGCGGTGTCCTTGATGGTGTCCTCGTCGGACACGGTGCCGTGCCGCACGAGGTCGCGCCCGGTCAGGCGCGAGAGCTCGCTCAGGTGGTCGGCCGCGCCGGGCACGTCGAGCCAGGGCGCGAGAAAGCCGGGGGTCTGGGAGCCCTGTCCTGGGCACACGATTGCTAGCACTGTTCCAGCTTTCCAAACATCGCCTCGCGCCCGTCTGTTTCGGGGCACCAAGGACCCGGCATCGGGTTGTAGGTATCCTACAAGGAGTCTGCCCCGTCGAGCCGGCCCACGACGAGCGCCGTCTGCAGCACGAACGCCTCGCGGGGGATCAGCGGGTCCCAGCCGGCCACGTCGCAGACGCGCTTGAGGCGGTACCGGACGGTGTTGGCGTGGACGAAGAGCTCGCGCGCCGTGCCCTCCAGCGAGTGCCCCAGCGCGAGGTAGCTGGAGAGCGTCTCCACGAGCCCGTTGCCGGCGCGCAGCAGCGGGGTGTAGATGTGGCGGACCAGGGCCGCGCGCGCGGCGGCGTCGCCGTTCATGACCCGCTCGGGCCACAGGTCCTCGGAGGACACGGGGCGCGGGGCCAGCGGCCAGGCGCGCGCCGCGGCGATGCCGGCGAAGGCGGCGTGGGCGGAGTCCGCGGCCTCCTTGAGGCTGGACGCCTGGGGCCCGTAGACCACCGGTCCCGCCCCGAAGTACTCGCTGAGGCGGGCGAAGCCGGCCTCGGCCCCCTCCACGCCGCCGAGCATGAGGATCAGCCGGTCCCCCTGGATGCCAACGAGGCAGTCCTGCGCGTGCCGCAGGCCTGCGCGGCGGAGGTCGCCGACGAAGCCCGCGGTGGCGACCTCCGGGGCGGTGCCGACCATGACGTGGATGCCGGTCTGGGACTTCCAGCCCACCGCGGCCACGCGGGAGCGCAGGGCGTCGGGGCTCTCCCCGCGCAGGACCGCGTCCACGACCAGCGCCTCGAGCCGGCTGTCCCAGGCGCCGCGGGACTCGGCGGCCCGGGCGTAGACGTCGGCCGCGGCGAACGCGACCTCGCGCGAGTAGCGCAGGACCGCCTCGCGCAGCTGCACCTGCTCGGACTCCGGGGCGAGGTCCGGGACCTGGCTCTCGACGACCTCGACGATCGTGCGGATGAGCTGCAGCGCCTTCTGCAGGCTGATGGAGCGCGTCAGTTCGGTGGGCGCCGCGCCGAACACGTCGGTGAGGACCCACTGCGGGGAGGTGGGGCGCTCGTACCACGAGACGAACGAGGCGATGCCCTTCTGGGCCACGAGCCCGAGGGCGGCGCGCTCTTCGGGGCGGAGACCGCGGTACCAGGGCAGCGACTGGTCAAGGTGCTTCAGTGCCACCGTGGAGAGCACCCCCAGATGCGACTTGAGCCGCTTGAGGGTCTCCGGGCTGGCCTTGGGCTGCCGCACCGGGCGGATGCGGGGCGTTGCGGCGCCCGACCGTTCTTCGCTCATGCGTCGAGGATACGCAACCCGGGCCGCGGGCTCCATTTTGTGCGAACGCTACAAAAAGAACGACGGCGGCCCGCCGGCCCGGCGCGTGTCGCGCGGGCGTGGCGGGCCGCCGTCGTGCGGCGCCGCGGGTGCCGGGTTAGGCGTCCCCTCCGGCGTTGCCGGTGGTGCCGGCGTTGACGTCGTCCAGCCGGTACTTCGCGAACGCCTTGGCCGCGGCGTCGGCGTCGACCTCGCCGCGGCGCCCGAGCAGCTCGAGGGCCTTGACGACGACGCTGTGCGCGTCGATCTTGAAGAAGCGGCGGGCTGCGGCGCGGGTGTCGGAGAACCCGAACCCGTCGGCGCCGAGCGTCGCGAACTCGTTCGGCACGAACTGGCGGATCTGGTCCGGCACGGCCTTCATGTAGTCCGTGACCGCCACGATCGGACCGGTGGCGCCGGCCAGCTGCTCCGTGACGAACGGGGTCCGGGCCTCGGAGCCGGGGTTGAGGAAGGCCTCCTCCTCGGCGGCCAGCCCGTCGCGCCGGAGCTCCGTCCAGCTGGTGACGGACCAGACGTCGGCGGAGACGCCCCACTCGTCGGCGAGGATCCGCTGGGCGTCCAGGGCCCAGGGAACGGCCACGCCGGAGGCGAGCAGCTGCGTGCGCGGGCCGTCGACCTTGGCCGGGGCCGCTAGGTAGATGCCCTTGAGCAGCCCGTCCACGTCGAGCTCCTCCGGCTCCGCCGGCTGGGTGATCGGCTCGTTGTACACGGTGAGGTAGTACATGACGTTCGGGTCGGCGTGCTTCCCGCCGTACATGCGCTCGAGGCCGGCGCGCATGATGTGCCCGATCTCGTAGCCGTACGCCGGGTCGTAGGTGACGACGGCCGGGTTGGTGCTGGCCAGGAGGGGCGAGTGCCCGTCCGCGTGCTGCAGGCCCTCGCCGGTGAGCGTGGTGCGCCCTGCCGTCGCTCCGATGATGAAGCCGCGCGTCATCTGGTCGGCGGCGGCCCAGAAGGAGTCGCCGGTCCGCTGGAAGCCGAACATCGAGTAGAAGACGTAGACCGGGATGAGCGGCTCGCCGTGCGTCGCGTAGGACGTGCCGGCGGCCGTGAATGCGGCCACCGCGCCCGCCTCGTTGATGCCCGGGTGGATCAGCTGGCCGCTGATCGACTCCTTGTATGCCAGGACCAGGTCGCGGTCCACGGACAGGTAGTTCTGCCCCTTCGGGTTGTAGATCTTCGCCGTCGGGAAGAAGGAGTCCATGCCGAAGGTCCGTGCCTCGTCCGGGATGATCGGCACGACGCGCTTGCCGAACTCCTTGTCGCGCATGAGGTCCTTCAGCAGGCGCACGAAGGCCATGGTGGTGGCCGCCTGCTGCTTGCCGGAGCCGCGCTTGGCGACCTCGTAGGCCTTGTCGCCGGGCAGCTGCACCTCGTCGTGGCGCGTGCGCCGCTCCGGGACCGACCCGCCGAGCTCGGCGCGGCGCTCCATCATGTACTGGATCTCGGGGGAGTCCTTGCCCGGGTGGTAGTAGGGCGGGAGGTACGGGTCCGCCTCGAGCTGCTCGTCCGTGATCGGGATGCGCAGGTGGTCGCGGAAGGCCTTGAGGTCCTCCAGCGTGAGCTTCTTCATCTGGTGGGTGGCGTTGCGCCCCTCGAAGTGCGGGCCCAGGCCGTAGCCCTTGACGGTCTTGGCCAGGATGACGGTCGGCTTGCCCTGGAATTCGGTGGCGGCCTTGTAGGCGGCGTAGACCTTGTTGTAGTCATGGCCGCCGCGCTTGAGGTTCCAGATCTGCTCGTCCGTGAGGTCGGCGACCATCTCCTTGGTCTCGGGGGACTTGCCGAAGAAGTGCTCGCGGACGAAACCGCCGGACTCCGCCTTGTAGGTCTGGTAGTCGCCGTCCGGGGTCTGGTTCATGATCTCCACGAGGGCGCCGTGCTCGTCCTTCTCCAGGAGCTCGTCCCACTCGCGTCCCCAGACGACCTTGATGACGTTCCAGCCGGCGCCGCGGAAGAACGCCTCCAGCTCCTGCATGATCTTGCCGTTGCCGCGGACCGGGCCGTCCAGGCGCTGCAGGTTGCAGTTGATGACGAAGTTCAGGTTGTCGAGCTTCTCGTTGGCCGCGAGCTGCAACAGCCCGCGCGACTCAGGCTCGTCCATCTCGCCGTCGCCGAGGAACGCCCACACCTGCTGGTCGGACGTGTCCTTCAGGCCGCGGTTGTGCAGGTACCGGTTGGACTGCGCCTGGTAGATCGCGTTCATCGGGCCGATGCCCATGGACACCGTCGGGAACTCCCAGAAGTCCTGCATGTTGCGCGGGTGCGGGTACGACGGCAGCGCGTGGCCGGCCTTGGACTTCTCCTGGCGGAAGCCGTCGAGGTCGGCTTCGCTGAGCCGGCCCTCCATGAAGGCGCGCGCGTACATGCCGGGGGAGGCGTGGCCCTGGAAGAAGACCTGGTCGCCGCCGCCGGGGTGGTCCTTGCCGCGGAAGAAGTGGTTGAAGCCGACCTCGTAGAGCGTCGCCGCGCCCGCGTACGTCGAGATGTGGCCGCCGACGCCGATGTCCGGATGCTGGCCGCGGTGAACCATGACGGCCGCATTCCAGCGCATCCAGGCGCGGTAGCGGCGTTCGATCTCTTCCTTGCCCGGGAACGCCGGCTCCTGGTCCACCGGGATGGTGTTCACGTAGTCCGTGGTGGTGACCATCGGCACGCCGACGCTCTTGGCGCCGGCCCGCTGCAGGAGGGAGCGGACGATGAACTGGGCGCGCTCGGTGCCCTGCGTCTCCACCAGGTCATCGAAGGACTCGATCCATTCGGCGGTCTCTTCGGGGTCGCGGTCCGGCAGCTGGCTGGTCAAGCCGCTACGGATGTGGGAAATGTGAAAGTCTTCGGCCACGTCCAACTTCTCCTCGTTACGGGTTACAGCGTGGGGAATGCGGCGCGTCCCACCGTGCGGGAGAAACGTCGCGGCGGCTCGGCCGCCCGGTTGCGCACCGCCGTCGGATAGTCGGCGGGGCCTTCCCGCCACTCTAGTGCGCGAGCGGCCGCGATGCGTAGCCGGGCGGCGCGCACGGGCCGCAGCGCCGCGGCCACACCTATTCGTCACACCGCGCCCGCGCGTAGCACCGCGGCACCGGATCGACCCGATCCAGTGCCGCTGGGCACGTTTGGCGGCGTGTCAGGGGCCCCTCGCTTGATGGAGCGGGCTTAAAGGTGTTGGCTGGTGGTGACGCCAACCACTAGTAGGAGGAGAAACGTGAGCGACGCCGGAGCGGCTAACACCGCGGCTGTGGGCAAGATGGGCTTCAAGGACGGAGACCTGATCCAGGAGCTGGGGTATGACGACGACGTCGATTACGAGCTGCGCGACGCGTTGGAGGAGACGACGGGCGGCGAGCTGCTGACCGAGGAGGACCACGACGTGGTCGACTCGGTCCTGCTGTGGTGGCGCGACGGCGACGGCGACCTGGTCGACGCGCTCGTCGACTCGCTGACGACGCTCGGCGAAGGGGGGGTCGTGTGGCTGCTGACCCCCAAGTCGGGCCGCGACGGCTACGTCCGTCCGTCCGAGATCCTGGAGTCGGCGCCCACCGCCGGCCTGCACGTGACCACAAGCGAGGGCGTCTCCCAGGACTGGGCCGCCTCCCGGCTGGTCCCGCGCCGCAAGAACTAGGCGGAACGCGCATGCCCGGCGAACGGGGCGCGGCTCCGGGCTCCGGTCCCGAGGCCCGGCCACGCGGGCCGGGGGTCGGGGATCCCGTGCCGGCCTTCGCGCTGGTGAACCAGTATGGCGAGACGGTCACGGAAACGACGCCGGGGTCCGATCCGTTTTTCCTGGTTTTCTACCCGTTCGCGTTCTCGCGCGTCTGCACCTCGGAACTCTCGGAGCTGGAGGCGGCGCGCGGGGACTTCGCCACCCGCGGCGTCCGGGTCTATGGCGTCTCCGTCGACCACAAGTTCGCGCTCCGCGCCTACGCGCAGGAGCTCGGCCTCGGATTCGAGCTCTTGGCCGACTTCTGGCCCCACGGGGCCGCGGCACGGTCCTTTGGCTGCTTCGACGACGCCCACGGACGCGCCGCGCGCGCGACCTTCCTCGTGGCGGATGGCCACATCGCAGCCCGCTTCGACAGCGCCGTCGGCGCTTCCCGGCCCCTCACGGCGTACCGCCTGGCGGTGGAAGCGCTGCCCCGGGACTGATCCCGGGCACATGGCCTTCCCGACGTCGGCCGCGGATCCCGTCCCGTCCGACGGCGGATTCCGTCTCCGTCGGCGGAACACCCCCCCGACGGCGCACCCGCACCGAGGGCGGTCCCCGAGCCGCCCTCGGGGCGCCGCGACCCGCTCCCGGCGGTTTCTTGCCCGGCCACCGGCCGATTGGCGCGGCCCCCAGCCGCCCGGTAGTGTGGGGTGCCGCACGGGTCTTTAGCTCAGCTGGTAGAGCGCCACGTTTACACCGTGGATGTCATCGGTTCGATCCCGGTAGGACCCACCACATCGGCCCCGCGTTACCCTGCCACAGCGGCGGGGGACCGCGGGGCCTTGTCGTGTGGCGGCCCGCACGCCGCGGTCCCCGACACCGGCACGCCGGCGCGCACTCGGTCCCCGACGCCGGCACGCCCGCGGCCCCGCAGGTCCGGGACGGCGAAGATGACGCGGCCCGTTGGCCGCGTCCAGCGCGGCGGTACTAGGCTGGGTGGCGAACCGCGCCCGGACCGGGCCTTCCACCCACCGCTTCCTGGAGGAACTGCCACCATGCCCGCACAGATCGGCGTCACAGGCCTGGCCGTAATGGGCGCGAACCTCGCCCGCAACTTCGCCCGCAACGGGTACACCGTGGCCCTGCACAACCGCTCGGTCGAGAAGACCGACGCGCTGCTCGCCGCGCACGGCGGCGAGGGCGACTTCGTCCGCACCGAGACGCTCGCGGAGCTGGTGGACGCCCTCGAGGTGCCCCGTCGCGTGCTGATCATGGTCAAGGCCGGCACCCCGGTCGACTCCGTGATCGAGCAGCTCGTGCCGCTGCTCGAGGAGGGCGACATCGTCATCGACGCCGGCAACTCGCACTACGAGGACACGCGCCGCCGTGAGGCGGCCCTCGCCGAGAAGGGCCTGCACTTCGTGGGCATCGGCGTGTCCGGCGGCGAGGAGGGCGCGCTCCTGGGGCCCTCGATCATGCCCGGCGGGTCGCGCGAGTCCTACGACGCGCTCGGGCCGCTGCTCGAGAAGATCTCCGCGAAGGTCGACGGCGAGCCCTGCTGCGCCTGGATCGGCACCGACGGCGCGGGTCACTTCGTGAAGATGGTGCACAACGGCATCGAATACGCCGACATGCAGGTCATCGGCGAGGCCTACGACCTCCTGCGCTCCGGCGCCGGGATCGGACCCGCCGAGCAGGCGGGGATCTTCGAGGAGTGGAACAAGGGCGAGCTGGCCTCCTTCCTCATCGAGATCACGGCCGAGGTCCTGGCCCACGTCGACGCCAAGACCGGCGCACCGTTCGTCGACGTCATCGTCGACTCCGCGGGGCAGAAGGGCACCGGCCGCTGGACCGTGGTCTCAGCGCTGGAGCTGGGCTCCCCGGTCTCCGCGATCGCCGAGTCCGTCTTCGCCCGGGGCCTGTCCTCGCAGCGCGACCAGCGGTCCCGCGCGCAGGGCGCGCTGGCCGGGGGCGAGGCCGAGGTCCAGCTGCCCGTGGAGTTCGTCGAGGACGTCCGCCAGGCGCTCTATGCGTCGAAGCTGGTCAGCTACGCGCAGGGCCTGGACATGCTCACGTCCGCCGCCGCGGAATACGGCTGGGACCTCAAGCTGGACGAGATCGCGTCGCTCTGGCGCGGGGGCTGCATCATCCGCGCCGAACTGCTCAAGGAGATCACCGGCGCCTACGCGGCGGGGGAGCGCCCGGCGAACCTGCTCCTCGCGCCGGCGTTCCGGGACGCCATCGCGGCGGCGCTTCCGGCCTGGCGGAGGGTCGTGTCCACCGCCGTGCAGCTGGGCATCCCGGTCCCGGTCTTCTCGGCGTCGCTGGCCTACTACGACGGCCTGCGCCGCGACCGCCTGCCCGCCGCGCTGACCCAGGGGCTGCGCGACCTGTTCGGCGCCCACACGTACGGCCGCGTCGACGCCGAGGGGACCTTCCACACGCTCTGGAGCGGCGACAAGTCCGAGGTCGCAGCGGTCGACACGCACTGACCGCGGGGGAGACGCCCGCGCGCGGAAGCGGCCCCGCACCCCGGTGGACGGGGTGCGGGGCCGCTTCCGCGCGCCATGGCTCCCGGGGCTGGACCGACGGGACCGGGCGCCCGGGCCGTCAACCGTGCCGGGCTCCTAGATCCACATGGCGGGGTCGATGTACTCGGCGGGATCCACCGCCGGCTTGTGCTCCTCGGGCCGGCGCGGCCGGTTCGTGGCCGGCATGCCCGTGATGATCGAGTCCGCGGGCGCGTCCTTGACCACCACGGCGTTTGCCCCGATCGCCGAATCCGCGCCGATGGTGATCGGCCCCAGCACCTTGGCCCCCGCGCCGATGACCACGCGGTCGCCGATGGTGGGGTGCCGCTTGACCTTCGCCAGCGACCGGCCGCCCAGCGTAACCCCGTGGTAGATCATGACGTCGTCGCCGATCTCGGCGGTCTCGCCGATCACCACGCCCATGCCGTGGTCAATGAACAGGCGCTGGCCGATCGTCGCCCCGGGGTGGATCTCGATGCCCGTGAGGAACCGCGCGAACTGCGAGAGCAGACGCGCCGGCATGCGCAGCCGGGGGTTGGCCCACCAGCGGTGCGTCAGCCGGTGGATCCAGATCGCGTGCAGTCCGGAGTACGCCAGGATGTTCTCGACGTCGCCGCGCGCCGCCGGGTCGTGGGCTCGGGCCCCGTTGAGGTCGTCGCGGAGACGGGAAAGGAAAGTCACACCATGCCTTTGGTCGGTCGGGGGCGGGGAATCAGCCGCGGATGTCGTCGTAGAGCAGGGTCGAGATGTAGCGCTCGCCGAAGTCGCAGACGATGGCGACGATGAGCTTGCCGGCGTTCTCCGGGCGCTTGGCCAGCTCCAGGGCGGCCCACACGATGGCGCCCGAGCTGATGCCGCCCAGGATGCCCTCCTGGGTGCCCAGGGCCCGGGCCGTGGCGACCGAGTCCTCCGTGCTGACGTCGAAGACCTCGTCGTACACGGTCGTGTCCAGGATCTCGGGCACGAAGTTCGCACCGAGGCCCTGGATCTTGTGCGGTCCCGGGTTGCCGCCGGTGAGGATGGGGGAGTCCTTGGGCTCGACGGCGACGATCTGCACCGAGGGCTTGAGTTCCTTGAGGAGGTTGCCGGCGCCCGTGACGGTGCCTCCGGTCCCGACGCCCGCGACGAAGATGTCGACCGCGCCGTCCGTGTCGTCCCAGACCTCCTGGCCGGTGGTCAGGCGGTGGACGCGCGGGTTGGCCTCGTTGGCGAACTGCTGGGCCCAGATCGAGTTCTCGGTGTTCGCGACGATCTCCTTGGCCCGCTCCACCGCGCCGCGCATGCCCTCGGAGCCGGGCGTCAGGACGATTTCCGCGCCGTACGCGCGCAGCATGACCCGGCGCTCGGTGGACATGGTCTCCGGCATCGTCAGGATGACCTTGTAGCCGCGCGCCGCGCCGACCATCGCCAGGGCGATGCCCGTGTTGCCGGACGTGCCCTCGACGATCGTCCCGCCGGGCTTCAGGGCGCCGGCCCGCTCGGCGGCGTCGACGATGGCGACGCCGATGCGGTCCTTGACGCTATTGGCCGGGTTGTAGAACTCGAGCTTCACCGCCACCGTCGCGGGGAGTCCCTCGGCGAGCCGGTTGAGCCGCACGAGGGGCGTGCGCCCCACGATCTCGGTGACGTCGTTGTAGATCCTGCCCATGGAAAGTACCTGCTTTCTTCGCGTGCGCGTGTGTCTTCGGGTCAAACACTAGTCAACGGCCGCCGCCGGCTCAGTCGACCAGCCACTGCGAGTAATATTTTCGGGCCTTCGCGAGCTTCGGGTTGATGATCACCTGGCAGTAGCCCTCCCACGGATTGCGGGCGTAGAAGTCCTGGTGGACCTCCTCCGCCTCGTGGAAACGCGGGGCGCGGGTCACCTCGGTGACGATGGGCGCCGACCAGTTGTCCTGGTTCCGCTCGATCGCGGTACGGAAGAGCTGCTCCTGCTCGCCGTCCACGTAGAACATGGCGGAGCGGTACTGGGTGCCGACGTCGTAGCCCTGGCGGTTCGGCGTCGTCGGGTCGTGCGTGGCGAAGAAGATGTCCAGGACGACGTCCTCGGGGACGGCGACCGGGTCGAACGTGACGGCCACGGCCTCCGCATGGCCGGTGGTTCCCGCGCAGACCTCGCGGTAGGCCGGGTCCGGGGTGTGCCCGCCGATGTAGCCGGAGACGACGTCGGTCACCCCGCGGATCTTGCGGTAGACGGCGTCCAGGCACCAGAAGCAGCCACCGGCCAGGATGAAGGTCCGGGTGGCCTGCGGGATGGCGGCGGGCTCGGTCGTGGGGTTCTCGGCTGTTCTCGTCACGTTCTGTTCAATGCATCGGGGCGCCCAAAGATTCCCGGGTCCGCCCGACCGGCCCGGTTCCCCGCCGCGGGGGTTCCGCGGACTACGGTGGACACATGCACAAGGAACAGGACGGGGCGGCCGCGGATCGGCCGCGCGGTGGCGCCCCCGCGGCTGACGGCACGCCCACGCTCGGGCAGGTGCTGCTGGCGATCGAGGAGCTGTGGCCGGCCTCGCTGGCCGAGGACTGGGACGCGGTCGGGCTCGTCGCCGGGCGCCCCGGAAACCCGGTCCGGCGGATCGTCTTCGCCGTGGACCCCACGGTCGAGGTCGTGCGGGACGCGGTGTCCCGCGGCGCGGACCTGCTGATCACGCACCACCCCCTGCTTCTGCGACCGGTCCACGGGGTCGCCGCGACCTCGGCCAAGGGCGAGGCCGTCCACTCGCTGATCGAGGGCGGCTGCGCCCTGGTTGCCGCCCACACCAACGCCGACTCCGCCGTCGGCGGGGTGTCCGACGTCCTGGCCGACATCCTGGGCCTGACCGACGTCGAACCGCTGGCGCCCTCGGGCGCGGGCCTTCCCGAAGAGGGGATCGGCAGGATCGGGCTGCTGCCGCATTCGCAGACGCTCGGGGACTTCGCCGCGCGCGTCTTCGGCGCCCTCCCCGCCGTCGCCGGCGGCGTGCGGGTGGCCGGCGACCCGGCCGGCCTGGTGCGCCGTGTCGCCGTGTGCGGCGGAGCGGGGGACAGCCTGCTGGGCGCCGTCCGGAACGCCGGTGCCGACGTCTACGTAACGGCGGACCTGCGGCACCACCCGGCCTCCGAGGCACGTGAGGCGTCCGAGGACGGTCGCCCGTACCTCGTCGACGTCTCGCACTTCGCGAGTGAGTGGCTGTGGCTGCCCGCCGCCGCCGAGGCGCTGGGCAACGTCCTGCGGGACCAGGACTTCGACGTCGAGATCGCCGTCAGCGGCATCAACACGGATCCCTGGGACTTCGTCCTCACGCCGGGGCGTTAGGGGCGGGCTCGGGGGAGGGGCTCGGGAGACGGGACAGTGGCGCGGGTCCGGCCACCGGCCATCCCTCCGTCGGCCGCACCGCCGCCAATCGTCCCGCCGCCGGTGCTGAGGCCCTCGACCGCACCGGCCCTCGACCGCACCGGCCGTCGACCGCTCCGGCGCGGCGGCACTAGGCTGGGACTCCAGCGCACCCCACCGGCCCGGCAGCGGGACGCACCAAGCATCGGAGGCACACATGGCCAAGGCGCCGCAAAGCGAGCAGCACAAGCTGCTAGCGCTCCAGTCGTTCGACTCGAAGCTGACGAAGCTCCAGCGGCGTGCCGCGGAACTGGCCAACGATCCCGCCGTCGCGGCCGCCCTGGCCGCCAGGAACGCGGCGGACGCGGTCCGGGACGGCATCGCCGCCGAGATGGAGGAGGCCAAGCGGGCCGTCGCCGCCTCCGAGCACGAGGTCGAGCGGGTCCAGATGAAGCTCGACAAGGACCGGCAGCGCATCGACCTGGGCAAGGGCACGGCACGGGACATGATGGCCCTGCAGCACGAGATCGATTCCCTCACCCCGCGCAAGGCCGAGCTCGAGGACGCGGAGCTCGAGCTGATGGAGGCCTTCGAGGCCGTCGCGGAGCGCCACGCGGTGTCGGCGGCGGCGGCCGAGCGGGCCGCGGCCGGACTCGCGGAAGCCGAGGGTGCCCGGGACGCGGAGCTGGAGACGCTGTCCCGGGAGCGGGAGTCCGTCACCGCGCAGCGGGCCGAGCTGGTCTCGTCGATCGATCCCGGGCTCGTGGCGATCTACGAAAAGCGACTGGCCCAGCATGGGGTGGGCGCCGCCCGGCTCTTCCACGGGACATCCGAGGGGTCCGGCATGCAGCTGGCGCCCGGGGACCTCGCGGAGATCAAGGCGGCAGCCGAGGACGACGTCGTCTTCTGCCCCGACTCCGGCTGCATCCTGGTCCGCTCCGACGAGTGGAACTCGGCGGCCTGAGCGCCATGGCACCCCAAGGGACCGGGCGCCTCCACCATGTCGAGCTGTGGGTCGAGGACCTGGAGCAGTCCGCCCGCACGTTGGGTTGGATGTTCGAGCAGCTCGGCTACGTCCCGGGCGACGCCTGGCCCACCGGCCGGAGCTGGCGCGGCGCGGGCGAGTATCTGGTCGTCGAGGCCGGCCCCGACGTCGAGCCCGGGACGCACGCCAGGAAGCGTCCGGGACTGAACCACCTGGCCTTCCACGCGGGGGTGCGCGAGGACGTCGAGCGGCTGGCGCGGGCGGCGCAACAGCAAGGCTGGCGGCTGATGTTCGCCGACCGGCATCCGTTCGCCGGGGGCCCGGAGCACTTCGCGGCCTACCTCGAGGACGCCGCGGGCTTCGAGATCGAACTGGTCGCGGGCGAGTGAGCCGCCGGCGCAGGCCGGCGGGCCGCCGCGCGGTTAGGCGTGGTCCTCCGGCAGCACGATGTTGAGCTGGTGTGCCTTGCGCGGCGTGCCCGGCAGCAGTTCCGCCTCCCACTTCTCGCGGGCCACCCTGAGCAGCGCCTCCGGGGAGGTCGGGGGATTGCCCCGGCGCGTCAGCAGGTGCCGGGCCAGCTCGCCGCGCGTGTGCTTGGCGAAGTGCGACACGACCTTGAGCTGGCCGTCGCGCCGCTGGAAGACGTTGACCGCGACGGCCTGCCCCGGGTCCGGGTGCCACGCCGCCGCGTAGGTGCTGGAACGGCAGTCGATCACCAGATGGCCGTCGGCGCGCGGCCCGAGGTGGGCGTCCAGGCGGGGGCGCCACCAGGCGGCGAGCCGTCCCGTTTCCGGAAGCGCCACGGACATCGAGAGCCGGTAGGCGGGAATGCGGTCGGCGAATCCCACGGCCCCCCACAGGGCGGACACCACGACGACGGAGTCGTCCGCCTTGCGGCGCTGGGTCGGGGTCATGCCCGCATAGCCGAGCGCCTCGTACAGGACCCCGGTGTAGACGCTGTGCGCCGCGACCGCCGGTTGGAGGCGCAGCCGGCGGTTACGGGCCACGTCCCCCGCCAGCGATTCGCCCACCCCGAGCACCGCGTGCGCATCCGGCCGGGCCGAGGCCGCGGCCAGGGCGTCCAGGACGTGTTCGCGGTCCGGGGCGAGCTCCGGGAAGCTCAGCTCCTCGAGCACAAAGGGTTCGCCGGTCGCGGCCGCGTGTTTGCCTTCGGACGGTGGCAGGAGAATCAGCACGTCCAGAAGCCTAGCGGTCCCGTCCGGCTCCCGCCGAAAGGCCGGTCACGGCGGGTGCCCGCCGACGGTAGACTGATGCCCGGATGGGTCGGCCGGACGGCCGCGTGTCGCTTCGGCGGCCCGAGGAACGTCCGGGCTCCACAGAACAGGGTGGTGGGTAACGCCCACTCGGGGTAACCCGCAGGCCAGTGCCACAGAAAACAGACCGCCCGCTCGCGCGGGTCAGGGTGAAACGGTGGTGTAAGAGACCACCAGCGGCCCAGGTGACTGGGCCGGCTAGGTAAACCCCACCCGGAGCAAGGTCAGACAGGTTGCGATCGAGGGCTGTTCGCCCGAGCAACCGGGTAGACCGCTCGAGGCCAGCGGCAACGCTGGCCCTAGATGGATGGCCGTCGCCGGTCCGCGGGTAACCGGGGCCGGTACAAAACCCGGCGTACAGGCCGACCCGTCCACCACCCCCACGCCCCGGGACGGGCGCCTCGCGGCGGCGGGCGTGCCGCGGAGGGTCCCGCGACCTTCGCCGGTCGGCTCCCTGAACCGGCATGTCAGCGTCCTCTTGCTTCCCCGGCGCATCGTGTCAACATTCCGTCAATCGTTACCATGGCGTGATCTCCGGGGGCGGCCGAGCGCATAGTCTGAGCACATTAACGTCATTTGGCCTTGGGGGGATCCATGACACACGAGTTTGCGCCGTCTCGGCGTTCGACCACCAGCACCACAGCGCGCTCGCGGGCCCGCGGAACCGGGGATGCCCCGACGACCGGGGACCGCGCCGCTGCCGGCACCGCAGGACAGCCCAGCGCGCACGGAACCGCGGCGAAGTCGTGAGGGCGCTCAGCCGGGCTGGCTTCCTCGCCGCCGTCGTTGCCGGCGCGGTCCCGGCGGCCGTCGCGGTGCCCCTCGGCGGCGCCGCGCCCGCCGCCGCCGCGCCCGGGGCCGTCTCCGTGCATGCCGCCGGGACTGTTCCCGCACCAGCGGCCGAGGTGTCTCCGTTGCGGCGGCACGGCACCTACGCGCACGGGACCTTCCTGTCCGGCGTGCCGGGACCGGTGTTCCGCGGCGGGGTGGTCCGGTTCACGGACGCCGGCCCGCAGCTGCACGTCAATTCGTCCCACCAATCGGTCGGCGTCATCCCGTCCTCGGTCCGCGTTAACGAGCAGGGCCACCTCGAGCTGCGGCTGGACACGAGCCTGCCCGTGATCTCCTGCAGTGCGGACCCGGACGAGACGCTGGTACAGCGCGACATCTCGGCCGGGATTTCCGGGGGAGGGGCCCTGTGCATCGTGAAGATGCGGATTGCCGGGATGCCCCTGAACAAGCACCTGAACCTCGCGAAAGCCGGGGACTACGCGAAGGTCAAGGGCCCGACGAGCAACATGTGGATCAGCATCCAGTCCTACTACGGCGGAGCCCTGTAGGTCGGGGGCAGCGCTCGGACGGGACGCGTCGTCCGGCCCTCCGGACTCCGCGGGGCTGTGACCGACCTCACCGGGCCCCGCGGCGCCGGCGGCGCGCGACGGCCTAGAATGGTCGCAGGGGCCCTGCCCCGGGGAACGATCCTGAGACCCCAACGAACCGTATCTGCAATGGTGCTTTCACGGTGCCAACCGGCCAGTGGATCCTGGCCGGCTGAATTGGAAGGACAACAAGTGACCCAGCAGTCTGTCGCCGCCCTGGAGGAATGGAGCGGACGCGAAGAACTCGCCGAGGCCATGATTCCCCTCATCGGGCGTCTCTACCGCAAGAACAACGTGGTGACCTCGATCTACGGGCGCAAGCTCATCAACAAGTCGCCCATCGACATCCTCAAGGCGCACCGCGTCGCGCGGCACATCGACCACCAAGAGCTGCCGCTGGAGGAGACCTTCCCGCTGCTCAAGGCCCTGGACGAGCTCAACCTCGGCGCCGTGTCCGCGGACCTGGCGCGGCTCACCCGGAAGTTCAAGGAACAGGGCAACGGCGCGACCCTGCGCGAGTTCCTCACCGCGGAGTTCGGCGACAAGGTCGGCGGCGCCGGCGCGGCGGACGCCGACCCCACGGACGTCGTCCTCTATGGCTTCGGCCGGATCGGCCGCCTGCTGGCCCGGATCCTCATCGAACGCGGCGGCTACGGCCTGCGGCTGCGCGCCATCGTGGTGCGCAACGGCGGCGCCAACGACCTCGTGAAGCGCGCCTCCCTGCTGCGGCGCGACTCCGTGCACGGACCGTTCGAGGGTTCCATCACCGTGGACCACGAGAACAACACCATTCTGGCCAACGGCACGCTGATCCAGGTCATCTACTCGAACGACCCCGCGTCGATCGACTACACGGCCTACGGGATCGACAAGGCCGTCGTCGTGGACAACACCGGCCGCTGGCGCGACCGCGAGGGCCTGTCGCAGCACCTGCGCTCGACCGGCGTCGCGCGTGTCCTGCTCACGGCGCCGGGCAAGGGCGACGTGAAGAACATCGTGCACGGCATCAACCACACGGACATCGAGCCCGGGGACGCCATTGTCTCCGCCGCGTCGTGCACGACCAACGCGATCACCCCGGTGCTCAAGGCGATCAACGACCGGTTCGGCGTCGCGCACGGGCACGTCGAGACGGTCCACTCGTTCACCAACGACCAGAACCTGATCGACAACTTCCACAAGGGCGACCGCCGCGGGCGCTCCGCCGCGCTGAACATGGTCATCACCGAGACCGGCGCCGCCAAGGCCGTGTCCAAGGCCCTTCCCGAGTTCGAGGGCAAGCTCACGGGCAACGCCATCCGCGTGCCCACCCCGGACGTGTCCATGGCGATCCTCAACCTGAACCTGGAGACCGACACGACCAAGGAGGAGCTCAACACCTACCTGCGCGACGCGTCGCTGACGTCGGACCTGCACAAGCAGATCGACTACATCGACTCGCCGGAGGTCGTCTCCACGGACTTCATCGGTTCCCGGCGGGCGGGCATCGTCGATGGGCTGGCCACGATCGCCAACGGGAAGAACGCCGTCGTCTACGTCTGGTACGACAACGAGTTCGGCTACTCCTGCCAGGTGGTCCGGGTGCTCGAGGAGCTCGCGGGCACCCACCCCAAGGCGTTCCCGGCCGTGGAAACCGTCGCCACTCCGGCCACGGTCTAGGCCCCGGCCCGCGGCCGCCGCGCCAGCGAGAAGACAACGGGCCGCGCCCGGGAGATCCTTCCCGGACGCGGCCCGTCGCGTTGGCCGCCGAGGTGTCCTAGTGGCCGAAGGGATCCGGGTCCACGCCGGGCATCCAGGAGAGGCCGGGTCCGCCCCATTCGAGCTGGCGCTTCGCCTTCTTCCAGCGCCGCGACCACTTGTCGTTGAGGCGGTCGACGTACAGCTGGCCGTCCAGGTGGTCGTATTCGTGCTGCATGACGCGCGCGAACCAGTCCGTGGCCTCGAAGTCCACGGCGTTCCCGTCCGCGTCGAACCCCTGGACGCGGGCGTACTCGGCGCGCTTGAGCGGGAACGAGAGGCCGGGCGCCGACAGGCATCCTTCGACCTCGTCCTCCGGATCGGGCTGCGCGCCCGAGACCTTCGAGAGCGTCAGCCGCGGGTTGACGACCACCCCCCGGGACGGGGCGCCGTCGTCGTTGACGAAGTTGTAGGTGAAGATCCGGAGCGACACCCCGATCTGCGGCGCCGCGAGGCCGACCCCGTTGGCCTCGTCCATGGTCTCGAACATGTCATCCACCAGCCCCCTCAGTTCGTCGTCGAAGGACGTGACCTCGGCGGCCCGGCGGTGCAGCGACTCCTCGCCGTAAATGACGATGGGTCGGACGGTCATGCTCGGTTCCTCCTCGTGACGAAGAAAGCCGCCCCGGACTGATCCGGGGCGGCTTGTTGGGGTGAGTAACGGGGCTTGAACCCGCGACCTTCTGGACCACAACCAGACGCTCTGCCAACTGAGCTATACCCACCATGGCGCCTCGCGACGCGGTGCCTTTCGAGCGGATCTCGCGACCTGCTGCCCGGGCAACGGATACTAGTTTACACACTTTCCGGGCGGTCCGCGCCAACCGGGCCCCGGTGTGGCGCAGAACACGGGTCCGGCCCGTCCCTCAGGCTTCGCGCGACCCCGCCACGGCGCTGGCGATGGCCTGCGCCGATTTGCTGTCCGGGCCGGGCGCGGGCACCATCACGGCCTCGCGGTAGTACCTGAGCTCCGCGATCGAGTCCCTGATGTCCCCCAGGGCCCGGTGTCCGCCGGTCTTGGCGGGGGACTGGTAGTAGGCCTTCGGATACCACCGGCGGGAGAGCTCCTTGATCGTCGAGACGTCGATGACCCGATAGTGCAGGTAGTCGATCACGCCGGGCATGTCGCGGGCCAGGAAGTTCCGGTCAGTGCCGATGGTGTTCCCGGCCAGGACAGCCTTCCGGGGTTCCGGAACCCAACGCCTGATGTAGGCCAGCACCTGCTCGGTGGCGGTGCCCAGGTCGACGCCGCCGTCGAGCTCCTCGAGCAGGCCGCTGTCGGTGTGCATCTGGCGGACGAAGTCGCCCATCTGCTCCAGCGCGGCGGGCTCCGGGCGGATCACGATGTCCACGCCGTCGCCCAGCACGTTCAGCTCGGGGTCGGTGACCAGGACGGCGACCTCGATGAGCGCGTCGGCCTCCAGACTCAGGCCGGTCATCTCGCAGTCGATCCACACAATGTTGTCAGCTGAATTAGGCACCGGCCCAATCTACCGGAATCCAGCGACCCGCCGGAATCCCGGGCTCGACGACGCACCGGGCGCGAGGGCGGCGAGACGACGGCGGGGCCCGCCGCGGCGTGGCCGCCGCCACGGTCGGCGCGCGCGGCGTCGCCCCGGCCGTGGGGCGCCCGCCTGCTAACATCGGGGGAGGTTTTGTCGGGCCCCGGGGCCCGCGTCCCCCGGTCCGGCTCAGCGGCCGTGGACACCGCCGACCGACCGTCGGCCCGACACTCAAGGGAACAGGCCGAAGCGAAATGAAGGTGGCTCAGGCCGGCACGGGGGCCGGGCGCGCGGCGGACGCCAGGACGCCGGTCCTGATCCAGGGGTTCGTCGGCGCCCTGCTCGTCCTCCTCGGCTCCTACGGCGTGGGCTGGCTGGCAGCGGTCTCCCCCCTGAACCGCAATTCGCTCCTGATCACCCTCCGCACCGAGCACTGGGGCGTCATTGCGTCGACCGTGGTGCTGACCCTGGGCTGCTGGGTCATGGTCCGGGCCTGGCTGCGGCTGGGCCAGGTGCTGCGCGGGTGGCCCGACGGCTCGCTGGCGACGGTCCGGCGCGCCTGCTGGCTCTGGTCGGCGCCACTGCTCCTGTGCCTTCCGATCTTCAGCAGGGACGTCTTCGCCTACATCGGGCAGGGGCGGCTCGTGGCCGCGGGACAGGACCCCTACCAGGACGGGATCTCGACGCTCTCCAACTGGTTCCAACTCGGGGCCGACGTCACGTGGGCCGAGTCGGAGACACCCTACGGCCCGCTCTTCCTGAGTATCGAGCACCTGGTCAACCAACTCGTCGGCACGTCGCCGGACCTCTCCGTCCTGCTCTTTCGCCTGGTCGCGTTCGCCGGGGTCGTGCTGTGCGTGGTGTACGTTCCGCGGCTGGCCGCGCTGCACGGCGTCTCGGGCGCGAAGGCGCTGTGGCTCACCGTGCCGAACCCGCTGTTCCTCATTTCCTTCGTGGCCAGTGCCCACAACGACGGGTTGATGGTCGGGCTGGCCGTCGCGGGCACATACTACGCCGCCACTGGCCGCGGGATCCTCGCCGTCGTGCTCGTCACCGCGTCGATCGGCGTCAAGCCCATCACGCTCGTCCTG
The DNA here is from genome assembly GCF_041877255.1 of Arthrobacter halodurans. Classification (NCBI taxonomy): domain Bacteria; kingdom Bacillati; phylum Actinomycetota; class Actinomycetes; order Micrococcales; family Micrococcaceae; genus Arthrobacter; species Arthrobacter halodurans. Next base: position 110,622 of record NZ_JBHDLJ010000001.1, on the reverse strand, counting down.
CTCCCCTTCATCGGGCTCCTCTGGGCCGGCCCGGCGGCGTCGTGGCCGCGGAGGATCCGGTACTGGGCCTACACCGCGGGCCTGTGCCTGGGCATCATGGCGCTCATCGGCTGGGCCAACGGCTACGGCTTCGGCTGGCTTGCCGTGATGCTGGGAACGGGTTCGGGCAGCGTCTTCTTCGCCCCCCTGGGCATCCTGTCCAGCTTCTTCCAGGGCGCCTTCGGCGCGCTGGGCATGGAGACCGCCTGGGTGCTGCCGGTGCTGAAGGCCGTGGGCCGGGTCGCCTCCGTCGGCATCGCGCTGGTGCTGATCTTCAAGGGCACCCACAGCCACCTGGTGCAGCGCCTGGCGCTCGCGTTCTCGGCGATCGTCGTGCTGTCCCCGATCATCCAACCGTGGTACATCCTGTGGCTGCTGCCCTTCTTCGCCGCGACGGGCATCCGCGACGACTGGCAGATCGTCTGGGTCTACTTCACGGTCGCGTTCTTCGTGGCCTTCGGAGCGGCGGACCAGATCTTCATCTGGCAGTTCCTCGGTGGGCTCGACCCCTGGGTGAAGCACCTCTCCACAGCGATCTCCTGGGCGGCGATGGCCTACCTCGCGCTCCTCGATCCGCAGACCAAGCACCTGTTCCGGGGCTTCTGGGGCTCCCTCCGCGCGCCCAAGGCGGCTGCCTAGGTGGCGCGCCCGGGCGCGTCCCCGGCGGCGGGGCCCCGCGGGCCCGGCGCCGCCGCCACGGCGTCGATCCAGTCCCTCCGGCACCGGGTGGAGACCCTTCCGGTCCTGCGGCTCCTCGCCGGCGGCGACGAACTCCACACCTCCGTGGCGCTGGCGCAGGGGTTCGTGGCCTCGATGATGATCCTGATCGGCTCGTGGGGCGTCGGCTGGCTCGCAACGACGCAGCAGTCCATCTTCGCGCGCACCACGTTCCTGAACCCGCTCCGCGTCGAGTCCGCCGGCGTCATCGCCTGCACCGTCCTGCTGGCACTGGGCTCGATGATCCTCTGCCGCGCGTGGCTGCGCCTCGGCCAGCGTGGCGGTCCGCAGACGCGGGCGTCGCTGGCCGCGGTGCGCAACGCCGTGCTCCTCTGGTCGGCCCCGCTGATGTTCACGTTCCCGATCTTCAGCCGGGACGTCTACTCCTACCTGGGGCAGGGGCGGCTGATGCACGCGGGCATGAGCCCGTACGAAAACTGGATTTCGCAGCTGCCGGGATGGTTCGCGCAGGGATCGGACAGCCTTTGGGCCGAGTCCGCGTCGCCCTACGGACCCCTCTTCCTCATGGCCTCCCGCGGCGTCTACTACGTGACCGGGGGAGTCCCCGAGGCAGGGGTCGCGATCTTCCGCGTCTTCGCCGCGGGCGGGGTCCTGCTCTGCCTCTACGCCCTTCCGCGGCTGGCGCGGCGCCTCGGCTCGGACGACGCCTGGGCCGTCTGGATCTCGGTGGCGAATCCGCTGTTCCTGCTCAACATGGTCGCCGGCGTGCACAACGACGCGGTGATGGTCGGGGGGCTGCTGCTCGGGTTCCTGCTGGTGTTCCGGGGCAATCGCCTCGCCGGCGTGCTCGCGGTGGCCGTGGCCATCAGCATCAAGCCGATCGTGGTCCTCGCCCTGCCCTTCCTCGGGCTGGCTATGGTCGCGCGCGACGCCGGATGGGCGGCAAGGGTGCGCGCGTGGCTCTACACGGCGCTGGTCGCCGGCGCGGCGACGGCGCTCCTCGGCTGGGCGTCCGGCCTCTGGTTCGGCTGGATCAAGGCCATGGCCACCGCCGGGTCCGCGGCGTTCCCCTATGCGCCCGTGGGCCTGACGGGTCTGGGCGTCGGCTGGCTGTCCTCCCTGCTGGGCGGCGACGTGGAGGACACCGCCGACGTCGTCTACGCGCTCTTCAAGGCCCTGACGGTCGGCCTGACCGTCTGGCTCGCCCTTCGCCGGCCCGGCGGCCCGCCGGTCCTGCACTGCGCCTACGCGCTGACGGCCGCGGTGGTCCTCGCCCCGATCATCCAGCCCTGGTACCTGCTGTGGCTCGTCCCGTTGTTCGCGGCCAGCCGTGTGTACGGTGGCTGGTGGGTCAAAGGCTGGTACCTGCTCTCCATGGTGCTGGTCCTGGTCGGCGTCGTGGACCAGCTCAGCGTCGCGCAATGGATCAACCTGACGCTCGTGCGCGTCCTCGCCGCGGGGGTGGGCCTGGTGTACCTCGGCTACATCGTCTTCATCGACCCGAAAACCGCGTCGCTCTTCGGGAAATCCCGGCCGCGACCATCGAACAGAAACGGGGCCACCACGCCGTGACCGGACCGCTGAACACCCTGCTGCACGCCCGGCGGGCGAACCGCACCGTCGTCGTGCTGCTGCTGCTCGCCACCGCGGCCGGGGCGGGGCTCGCCGTCCTGAGCAAGCAATGGTGCCGCCTCAACGGCTGGGAGGGAGCGGACCAGCACATCCACATGTGCTACTCCGACTTCGCCCAGCTCTTCGGCACGCGCGGGCTGGCCGACAAGCTCTTCCCGTTCTACACGGGCCTGCCGGCCGAGCAGGCCATGGAGTATCCCGCGCTGCTGGCCGTGATCGCCGGGGTCGCCGCGATGATGGTGCCGGGCATCGGCTTCAGCGCCGAGCGCCAGCTGGCGTACTTCGACCTGAACTCCGCGGGAGCGTTCCTCTGCTGGGCGGTCATCGTGGTCGCCGTGGCCTACGCCGCGCGGAACCGCAGCCGGGACGCGCTGATGGTGGCGCTCGCGCCCGGCATCATCCTGACCAGCACGCTGAACTGGGACCTGTGGGCCGTGATGCTCGCGACACTCGGGATGCTCGCGTTCTCGCGCAACAAGGTGGTTCTGGCGGGGCTTCTGCTGGGTCTGGGCACCGCGGCGAAGCTCTACCCGCTGTTCCTCTTCGGGGCCATCCTCGTGCTGTGCTGGCGGACCGGGCGCATGGTCCACTTCTGGAAGGCCCTCGCGGCCGCGGTCGCCGCCTGGCTGGCCGTGAACGTGCCGTTCATGCTGACCGCCTTCGACGAATGGTCGCGGTTCTACACCTTCTCCTCCGAGCGGGAGATCAGCTTCTCGTCGGTGTGGCTCGCCTTCACCTGGACCGGGCTGGACGGCAAGGGCTTCTCGCTGGTCTCCAACGGACTCTTCGCCCTCGCCTGCCTCGGCATCGCGTACCTCGCGCTCAGCGCGGAGCGCCGCCCCCGCATGGCGCAGCTCGCGTTCCTCATCGTCGCCGCGTTCCTGCTCCTCAACAAGGTGTACTCGCCGCAGTTCGTGATGTGGCTCATCCCGCTGTTCGTCCTGGCGCGGCCGCACCGGGTCGAGTTTGCCGTCTGGCAGGCGATCGAGGTCTTCCATTGGGCCGCCGTCTGGCTCATGAGCGCCAAGATCGTCAGCGGCGGCGCCTTCGGCGCCGGTTCGCCGCTCATCGAGATCCTGTACGGCACCGGGATCGCCGCGCACATGGCGGCCGTGGTCTACCTCGGCGTCAAGATCATCGGAGACATCCGGCGTCCCTCGGGGGACCTGGTGCGGTCCGACGGCAGCGACGACCCCCTGGCCGGGCCGCTCGAGGACCTGCCGGACAAGTTCGTGCTGGGGGCGCGGGGGCGCCGATCCGCCGGCACCTGAGCCGGCGTCCGCGCCCGGAGAGGCGTCAGTCGTACGGCAGGTAGGCAGCGCAGACGGGGTCGACGGGAATGTCCCGGCGGAGGACCCAGATGCCGTGGTCGTCCTCGGTGACGACTTCGAAGCCGAGCCCCCGGGCGCGTTCCAGCGCCTGGTCCGGCGTCAGCGGGTCCCAGCCGCCGAGCTCCTCGGCGTTGAAGTCGATGATCATCCAGCTGGACAGGTCGTCGCCGATATCGCCGTGCAGTCCCACGTACGTCCGGTCCACGAGATGCGGAACGGCGGTGTCCGCGGCCTCGACGCAGACACCGTTGGGGATCCGGTCGACGGCACGCTGCTGCGCCTGCGCGACGTCGGGCATGGCCCAGTTCTGCCCTGTCACGGTCCGTCCGAACGGGAAGACGGCATGGATGAACAGGGTGCAGACGAGCGCGAGGCCCAGCAGGTAGGCGGGGGCGCCAACGCGCAGCCCGGTCCGGCCCGTGCGGCGGATGATCTTGGACAGCACGTGCACCGCCGCCATGATCAGGATGGGTGCCAGGATCGCGTCGTACTGGTAGACCGGCGCCCAGGTGTTGAGCCGGTCGTTGAAGAGCCGGCTCAGCAGGATCGGGGCGCCGAGGATGACATACGGCGAGAAGAACGGCAGCAGCGCCAGCGGGACGAAACTCATCAGCCACAGGAGGACCTTGAGTTCGTGGTTGAAGAGCAGCGCCACGGTCCGCAGGGGGTGGCTGAGCATGAAGACGATGGCCGCGCCCGCCGTCGGCCCCAGCGCCGTGTACTGCCAGTAGGACATGGCCTCCGGCGGGGCGAACAGGGGGATGAGGACCGACGTCGTCACGAGGTAGCCGCCGACGCCCGCCACGGCCAGCAGAGCTGCCTTCGCCCACTGGCGGTGGATGGCCATCACGATGCCGACCGCGAGAACGGTCACGCCCATGTCCTCCCGGACCAGCAGCAGCGGCATGGCCAGACCCACGACCAGCCAGTGGCGGCGGCGTTCGAAGGCCCAGATGATCCACGCCATGAGCGGGACGCCGAAGGCGACCTCGTGGAAATCCCAGTTGACCATGGCCTGGAACGGCCACCAGAGCAGCAGCGCCGACGCGGTGAGCAGTCCGCCGCGGTGTCCCAGGTGGCCGCGCGCGAACAGGTAGACCGGGAGCGCCGAGGACACCAGCAGCACGATCATGGCCAGGTTGAGCATCCGGGGGTCCGGCCAGACCCAGTACAGCGGGGCCAGCGCCGCGATGATCGGGTGGAAGTGGTCGCCGAGCAGGTGGAAGTCCACGCCCTTGACCGGGACGATCGGCGGCTTGAACAGCGCGTATTGCCGCACCGCCTGGTCGAAGATCCCCAGGTCGTATCCCTTGGCCTCGAAGTTGCGGAAGCGCAGCAGCGAGTGGGCCGTGTAGAGCAGGGCGGCGGCCGCCATGACGGCGGCGAGCTGTAGCTTCTGGGCGCGGCTCACGGGTTCGGCGGCGGGGGAGTCGACGGACATGGGAACGAGCCTAGTGGCGCCCGTCCCGGCCCCTGCGCCGCCGCCCACCGTTAACGCGAGGGGGCGATGCCCGTGCGGGCCATGGCGTCCGCGTAGGCGGTCTGCATCTGGTCCAGATGCGCCTGCTGGCGCTCGGCGGAGCCGGCGAAGGCCCGTCCGTCGAGGGACTTGACCTTGTAGGTCTTGAAGCCACGGCGCCACAGCAGGGGGTTCTGCGTCTTCAGCAGCTGGTCCGCGAGGCGGTGCGCCTCGGTGCCGTGGGCGACCAGCGCCGATGCGCGCGGCGCGACCTTGAGCAGGCGCAGCAGCGGCTTGAGGCCGGCGGTGATCTGCGCGGGCTCGAGCTTGCCGTTGGCCTCGGTGCCGTTGTGCCACGGGTAGACGTTCCACGGCATCACGTACTCGGGGCGGAGCCCGAGCTCCCACTGCAGGCCCAGCATGCGCGTGGCCGCGTCGGCGTCGCCGGGGGTAATGAAGCCCGAGGCGTCCGCGCAGCCCGTGTTGGAGAACAGCACGACGATCTTCGCCTGGTCCACATCGTGCATCGGGTCGACGTAGCAGACGGACGAGTCGGGGCGCAGGGCCGCGGTGTCATCCAAGAGACGGTTGACGGGAGCGATGTGCTCCTCGTAACGGCGGTTCCACAGCTGGTCGTGTGACGTTTCCGGGGCAAGGGCTGTCATGAAGTCGGGGATCTCCTGGGGTAACTGCGATATCCGCGGAAGGACGGGTCCGCTGATGTTGGTTGATCGGTCGGGCGAATCTCGCCGGATGTTGCCGAACAGGACGAGCGGTAGGGAAGCTTATGGCCTGAGCGATCTCTTCCAGTCTACCAAGCCCGGCGCCGCTTCGGTCCGGAATCCGCGGGGCAATGCCCGGTGATCCATGCCACCCGTGTGCGGACGGGGTCCGCGGCGGCCGGCCGTGCGCGCGGATCCGCCCCGCGGAAGCGCGTGCGGACCCGCCCGCGCGGGCCGGTTGCTAGGGTGGCAGTCGACAGCACGGCCGAGGAACCACGCGAGGGGATGACCGCCTTGGGCACACTTTGGGAGCGCCTGGACGACGGGTTGCGTCCCGGCGTCGAAGCCAGCACGGACGAGTACCGCCGCCTGCGCCCCGTGCTCGAGGCCGTGACGGTCGACGTCCGCGACCGCATCCAGGAGATCTTCGCCGGGGCCGACCTCCAGCCCCTCTTCGTGTCGGCGCGCACGAAGAGCGTGGATTCGTTCCGTGAGAAGGCGTCGCGCACCCTGGAGCCCGCGGTTCCCGGGGGCGAACCTTCGCTGGAGTTCCCGCACCCCCTGCGGGACCTGCACGACCTGGTCGGGGTCCGCGTGATCGTCAGCCTGCCGCACGAGGTCCGCGAGGCCGCGAACCTCATCAAGCGCCGCCGCAACGAGTTCGACTGCCGCGCCGACCGCGAGAAGGACATCGGCTCGGTCGAGTCCGGCACGTACGGGTACTCCAGCCGCCACCTGATCCTGCGCACGCGCCAGAACGACGTCGTCAAGCACTACCAGGGCGCGCTCGGGGAGAACGTGCGCAGCACCGGAAACTACATCTTCGAGGTGCAGATCCGGACGATCCTGGCGCACGCGTGGAGCGAGATCGAACACGACATCCGCTTCAAGAACGTCGACCAGCGGGCCTGGAGCCCCTACCTGGACCGGCAGTTCACGGCGACGGCCGCCATGCTCGAGGCGGTGGAATCGACGTTCTCCGAGCTGCACGAAAGGTACCGGGCCGTCACGGGCTTCTGGGACGAGGACGGGGACGGGGCGGTGCCGCTCGAACCCGAGCGGATCCGCCACGTCTGGCAGACGCTCCTCCCGCACGTGGACCGCAAGACGGACGACGACTGGGGCTGGGCCGCCGAACTGCTGGCCGCCCACGGGCTGACGACCACGACGGAGCTCGCGCGGCTCCTGGACGCCGAGGCCATCACGAAGGTGCGCACGGCGCTGGACCACAGGTACTCGCCCGGCCCGGACCGGCTCCTCGACGATGTGCTCCTGTGGCGGTTCGGCGAGGGGCACATCGAGCTGACGGCCGGCAGCGACCGCCAGCGCCGGGACAGCCTGCAGCGCAGGCTGCGCCAGATGCAGGCGTTCCGCGGAGACGCCTGAGGCCCGAGCGCGTAGCATGTTGCCATGTCAGCCAACGCAGCCTCCGTGCCCCTGAAGAAGCTCGCCAACGGCGCCAGCATCCCCTCGATCGGGCTCGGCACCTATCCGATGGACGATGCGGAGGCCGGCGCCGCCGTCGTTCATGCCCTCGAGGCCGGCTACCGGCTCATCGACACCGCGGAAAACTACTTCAACGAAGAGGGCATTGCCGAGGGCATTGTCCGTTCCGGCGTGCCCCGCGCCGAGCTGTTCGTCACCACGAAGTTCAACAAGCGGTGGCACTCGGTCGAGGGGGTGCGCACCGCGTGGGAGCGCAGCGTCACGCGGCTGGAACTCGAGTACCTCGATCTGCTGCTCATCCACTGGCCCAATCCCGACCAGAACCGCTACGTGGAGGCCTGGAAGGGCCTGGTCCGCCTGCTGGAGGAGGGGAAGGTGCGCGCCATCGGCACGTCCAACTTCACCCCGGCCCAGCTCGGGGAGATCATCGACGCGACCGGTGTCGTCCCCGACGTGAACCAGATCCAGCACAGCCCGCTGTGGCTCAAGGACGAGCAGCTGGACTTCCACGCGCGCCACGGCATCGTCACCGAATCCTGGAGCCCCCTGGGCAAGGGCGGCTCGCTGCTCGCCTCGCCAGCGGTCGAGGACGCCGCCCGGGCCCACGGCGTCACGCCGGCGCAGGCGGTCCTGCGCTGGCACGTGCAGCGCGGGGCGGTGCCGATTCCGAAGACCACGGACCCCGTCCGGATGTCCGAGAACCTCGACGTCTTCGGCTTCGAGCTGACCGGCGAGCAGGTCGCGGCGATCGACGCCCTCGACGGCACGGGGCCGGCGCCCGCGGATCCGATGGCCTTCGGGCACTAGCCGCCACGTCGGGCATAGAGTGGGATTCCAACCCGCGCCAACGAGGGAGACTCACATGAACGTTATCGTCATCGGCGGACACGGCAAGATCGCGCTGTTGCTGGCCCGGGAACTCGCGGGCCGCGGCGACGCGGTCACCGCCGTCGTGCGCAATCCGGAGCACGTTCCCGACGTGGAGGCCGCCGGGGCCCGCGCGCTGGTGCTGGACGTCGAGAACTCTTCCATGGAGGAGATCCAGGAGGCGCTCGCGGGGCAGGACGCCGTCGTCTGGTCCGCCGGCGCCGGCGGCGGCGACCCGGATCGCACCTACGCCGTGGACCGCGACGCCGCCATCCGCACCATCAACGCGGCGTCGGCCGCCGGCGTCGGCCGCTTTCTCACCGTGTCGTTCGCGCGCGCCGACACGAAGTACCTGGTGCCGCTCGACGATCCGTTCTACCCGTACATGGCCGCCAAGATCGCCGCCGACGAGCATCTGAGGCGCTCGACGCTCGAATGGACCATCTTGGGTCCGGGGCTGCTGACCGACGACCCGGCGAGCGGAAAGGTCCGCCCGCTGGACGAGCCGGGCGAGGGCTCCGAGGAAACCTCTCGGGGCAATGTCGCGGCCGTGATCGCGGAGGCGCTCGCGGCGCGGGAGACCTTCGGGAAGACCCTGAACTTCGCCGACGGGGATTCACCGATCCTCGACTGGCTGCGGGCCTAGCCGGGGCCCCGGCCGCTGCCCTGGGCGTCCCGCGGCGGACGGAGGGCGGCGGGGGTGGCGGCCAGGGAGACCGCGAGCATGGCCGCCACGAGGTAGAAGGCGGCGAGGATGCCCCACGCCTCGCCGAAGAAGCCCAGGACGGGCGGGCCCACGAGGAACGCGGAGTAGCCGAAGATGGACACCATGCTCACGCGGCGTGCCGCGTCCGTGGGGTGGTCCGCTGCGGCGGAGATGCCCACGGGGAAGCCGAGCGAGCCGCCGAGGCCCCACAGGACCGCGGCGGCGAAGGCGACCCAGGGCTCGTCGGTGAGGATGAAGGCCGCGATGCCCGCGACGCCCACTGCGGCCATCGCGACGAGGACGACCGGCCGCCCGTGGCGGTCGATCAGCGGGCCGCCCGCCACCCGCCCCAGGGTCATGGCCGCGACGAACGCGCCATAGACGAGGGCTCCGCCCGCGTTGCCCATGCCGTGCCCGTCGACCGCGGCGAGGGCCAGCCAGTCGTTGGCCGAGCCCTCGGCGAACGCCATGCCGACGACCATCAGCCCGAGGAGCAGGAGGCGCGGGTCGCGCGCCAGCCGGGCCGCCGACCCGAACCGCGGGACGACGGCGCGCGGTCCGCGCCGCATGCCGGCCCGGCTCCCGTCCGCCGCCGGCGCGGGAGGCCCGTCGGGCGCGCCGGAACGGGCCGCGCCTCCCGGACCCGCGGGCACGGGGATGCGGCGCGCGCTGGCGGCGCCGGCCACCGCCACCGCCAGCCCGAGCGCCGCGAAGTGCGCGGCCACCGGGACGGAGGCCGCGGCGGCAGCGGCACCGAGGACGGCCCCCGCGACCGTGCCGATGCTGAAGAACGCGTGCATCAGCGGCATCAGTGTCTTGCCCGCGGCGCGCTCCACGAGGGCGCCCTCCATGTTCATGACCACGTCGCAGACGCTGAACGCGAAGCCGAAAAGGCACAAGGCGACGACGGTCAGGGGCAGCGAGGCGAGGAGGCCGGCCGCTGCGCCGAGCCCTGCGGTGCAGGACGCCATCGCCAGCACCGCCACCAACAAGCCGCGGCGGCTGCCGAGGCGGGCGAGGTACGACGGCGCGGCGGCGAGACCGAGGAGCGATCCCGCCGCCAGGCCGAAGAGCATGTAGCCGATGGTCGACGTCGAGAGCTCCATCCCGTCGCGGACCGCGGGGATGCGCGACACCCAGGTCGCGAAGCCCAGCCCGGACAGCCCGAAGACGGTGAAGACGGCGTTGCGCCACACCGCCAGGCCGGGCGGCGTGGCCGGTTGGCCCGTCGCGGCGCCGGATTCGCGGGCGGCGGGCCCGGCGGTCCCGCCGGGACCGGTCCCGCCGGGACCGGTCACGGCCGCGCCGCGGCGGACGGCGGGATCTGCGCCAGGAGGGCCTTCCACGCAGCGCGCCAGACCTCCGCGGCTTCCGGGGAGGCGAGGCGCGTGTGGTTGACGGCCATCCCCGCTCTGCCCGGCGCCTTCTCGTGGATCTCCATGCTGACGCGGGTGCCATCGGCCAGCCCGACGCGCCAGTAGCGCCACTTGGCCGTCGCCGTGAGCGTGGGGACGCCGTCCGCCGGGACGCCGCCGAACGCGGCCATGTCCCGGACCAGTTCGAGCCAGGCGTCCATCGCGTGGTCCATGGTTCCGCCAAAGGTCCGGGAGACGGCCAGCTGGTAGGTCCCGTCGTTCTGCTGGCCCGGCGCGCGCCGGCCGATGTGCTGCTCGTACGCCACGGCGACTCCCTGCGCCCACCAGCCGTCGTTGCCCCCGGCCGTGTCGATCCGCTCCGCGGCCCGGGACGCGATCTCGGCGTGCCCGAGGCCGCGGCCGCCCAGTCCGTCGAGGTACTCCACCCACTCGCCCCAGGGCACCCCCGTCGCCCGGGTGATGGCGCGCGTGTTCGAAGGTTTCGTCATGGGGGGATTCTACGGCGAAGGCGCCTCTGGTGCCCCCGGCGCGATTCGAACGCGCGACCGGCAGATTAGAAGGCTGCTGCTCTATCCAGCTGAGCTACGGGGGCGTGTGCCCCGACGGGCAACTCTCCCATTCTATGCACGGGCCCCGGCGCCCGCGGTCACGACTCGACCCTCACAGGTCGGGCCCATGCGCCCGGCGGTGCCCGGTGCCCACAAGCGCCCGGCCCCGTCCCCGCGCGTCGGGGCGGGGCCGGAGACTGTTCCCAGGGCGACCGCCCGGCAGGATCCGAACAGCGTGGAGGACACCATGAAGGAACGCATCACCGTCCGGGGCTTCGTTGCCACGGAACCGGAACAGATCGTGGTCAACGAGACCATGATGATCTCCAGTTTCCGCATCGCCGCCACCGCCAGGCGGCTGGACCGGGAGACCAACTCCTGGCAGGACGACCACACCAACTGGTTCACCGTGAAGGCCTTCCGGGACACCGCGCGCAACGTCCTGGCCTGTGTTCACAAGGGTGAGCCCGTGGTGGTCACCGGCCAGCTGAAGGTCAGCGGGTTCCAGCGCGACGACGGGACCCGCGGGACGAACGTCGAGATCGAGGCCGACGCGCTGGGCCACGACATCGCCTGGGGCACGACGAAGCTCGTACGGACCCGCCTGCCGCGCGCGGACCGGGAAGGCGCGCCCTCCGCCGGCGCCGCGCCGCGGCACGAGGGCGAGGACGTCGACACGGGGACCGGGGAGCTCGGTCCCGCGGCCGGCACGGATCCGTGGGCCGGATCGGGCATCGGCGCCCCCGGGGAGTCGTCCGATTCCGCTGGAACGGCCGACGAGGAGGACTCGCAGGACCCTCGGGACGCGGATGCGGCCTGACGTCTGCGGACGCGCCGGGCGCGCCCGCCGCGCGCGGACGGCGGGGTTCGGCCCTCGGGTGGTGGGCGCGGGCCGGACCCGGTCCGGCGCAGTCCCCGAAGGTCGGACCCCGCACCGAGGGGATCGGGGCGGAGGCGCCCGGCGAATGTGGGGATTGGGTGTCCAGCGACTAGCCTTGGTGGTATGGCCGAATTCATTTACACCATGACCAAGGCCCGCAAGGCCGTTGGCGACAAGGTGATCCTCGACGATGTCAGTATGTCGTTCTACCCCGGCGCCAAGATCGGCGTCGTCGGGCCGAACGGTGCGGGTAAATCCACGATCCTCAAGATCATGGCCGGGCTGGACACGCCCTCGAACGGCGAGGCGCGGCTGAGCCCCGGCTACTCCGTCGGCATCCTGCTGCAGGAGCCGCCCCTGAACGAGGAGAAGACCGTCCTCGGCAACGTCCAGGAGGGCGTCGGGGAGATCTACGAGAAGATCTCGCGCTACAACCAGATCTCCGAGGAGATGTCCAGCCCCGACGCGGACTTCGACGCGCTGCTCGAGGAGATGGGCAAGCTGCAGGAGGCCATCGACGCCGCCGACGCCTGGGACATCGACTCCCAGCTCGAGCAGGCCATGGACGCGTTGCGCTGCCCCCCGGGCGACGCCGACGTCACGGTCCTGTCCGGCGGCGAGCGCCGCCGCGTCGCGCTGTGCAAGCTGCTGCTGCAGAAGCCGGACCTGCTGCTCCTCGACGAGCCCACCAACCACCTGGACGCCGAGTCGGTCCTCTGGCTCGAGCAGCACCTGACCGCCTACCCGGGCGCCGTCCTGGCCGTGACCCACGACCGGTACTTCCTGGACCACGTCGCCCAGTGGATCGCCGAGGTCGACCGCGGCCAGCTCCACCCCTACGAGGGCAACTACTCCACGTACCTGGAGAAGAAGCGCGCCCGCCTGGAGGTCCAGGGCAAGAAGGACCAGAAGCTGGCCAAGCGACTGTCCGACGAGCTCGACTGGGTGCGGTCCAACGCCAAGGGCCGCCAGGTCAAGTCCAAGGCGCGCCTGGCGCGCTACGAGGAAATGGCAGCGGAGGCCGAGCGCACCCGCAAGCTGGACTTCGAGGAGATCCAGATTCCGCCGGGACCGCGCCTGGGCAGCGTCGTCATCGAGGCCAAGGACATCAAGAAGGGCTACGGGGACCGGGTGCTCATCGACAACCTGTCCTTCACGCTGCCCCGCAACGGCATCGTGGGCGTCATCGGCCCCAACGGCGTCGGCAAGTCGACCCTCTTCAAGACGATCGTGGGCCTCGAGGAGCTCGACGACGGCGACCTGAAGATCGGCGAGACCGTCAAGATCTCCTACGTGGACCAGAACCGCGGCGGCATCGACCCGAACAAGGGCCTGTGGGAGGTCGTGTCCGACGGCCTGGACTACATCCAGGTCGGCAACGTCGAGATGCCTTCCCGCGCGTACGTCTCCGCGTTCGGCTTCAAGGGCCCGGACCAGCAGAAGAAGGCCGGCGTCCTGTCCGGCGGCGAGCGTAACCGGCTGAACCTCGCGCTGACCCTGAAGCAGGGCGGAAACCTCCTGCTCCTCGACGAGCCGACCAACGACCTCGACGTCGAGACGCTCTCCAGCCTGGAGAACGCCCTGCTCGAGTTCCCCGGCTGCGCCGTCGTCGTTTCGCACGACCGGTGGTTCCTGGACCGCGTGGCCACCCACATCCTGTCCTACGAGGGCACGGAAGAGGATCCGGCGAACTGGTACTGGTTCGAGGGGAACTTCGAGTCGTACGAGCAGAACAAGGTCGAGCGCCTCGGCCCGGAGGCCGCCAAGCCGCACCGCGTCACGCACCGCCGCCTCACGCGCGGCTAGCACGCCGGCCCGGAGCCGGGCCATCGCCATGCCGCGGTGCGAAAAGACAGCCGGAGCGCGAGAGCCGCCGTTCCCCGCCCGCCAGGGCCGGGGGGCGGCGGCTCTCGTCCGTTCCGCGGCGTTCCGCTCAGTCCTGGGCGCCGCGCCGCAGCGCTGCCTTGAGGACCGTCGACTGGAGGCCGCCCATGATCTTCGACTTCGGGTCGGTCGGCACGCGCACCATCCCCTCCTGGGCCACGGTGGCGACCAGCCGCCCGTCGCGGTCGTAGAAGCGCCCCTCGCAGAGTCCCCGGGCGCCCGAGGCGCTGGGGCTCTCCTGCACGTAGAGCAGCCACTCGTCCACGCGCACCGGCCGGTGCCACCACATGGCGTGGTCGAGACTCGCGACGCTCATCCCGGGCGTGACCCAGGGAAGACCGTGGCGACGGAGCACGGACTCGAGCAGCGTGTAGTCGCTACCGTAGGCGAGCGCCGCGCGGTGCAGGGCCTCGTCGTCCGGCATCGGGCCGAAGGTCTTCATCCACACCGCATTGGTGGGCTTGCGCTCCGGGCCGGCCTTGGGCGCCTCGATGTACAGGGGCGCATCGACGTAGCGGATGTCGAAGGGCCGGTTGTACGCCCATTCCCGGGCGACCGGGTGGTCGAATTTCCCCAGCAGATCCGCCGTCGTCGGCAGGTCCTCCGGCTGCGGGAGGCCTTCCGGCATCGCGGCCTGGTGCTCCAGCCCCTCCGCCGGCTCCTGGAAGGAGGCGATCATGGAGAGGATCGGCTGGCCGTCCTGGTACGCGTGGACGCGCCGGGCGGAGAACGACCGCCCGTCGCGGAGGCGCTGGACCCCGAAGGTGATGGGCTTGCGGGCGTCTCCGGGGCGCAGGAAGTACCCGTGCATCGAATGGATCGGACGGCCGGCATCCACGGTCCGGTGGGCCGCGACCACCGCCTGGCCCAGCACCTGGCCGCCAAACACACGCTGCCGCGGCTGCTCGGGGGAGTGGCCGGTGAAGATGTCCTCGTCGGTGCGCGCCTCCGGATCCCCGTCGAGGTCGAGCAGGTCCAGCAGGGCCGCGGTGGTGTCGAATTCTCGCACGGTGGGGATACTCCTCGGTAGTGACTGTCCGCTCGACAGTATCCGCGGTCCGCCTCGCGCATCAAGCCAGGTGGCGCACCTCATGCCGGGCCGCGTGGCGGGCGGCCGCCGCAGGTGACAGCATGGGGGGATGTTGCCCGAGTCGCTGACCCTCGAAGACCACGAATCCGTGGCTGACCTGCACACGTTCCTGGCGCGGGCGCGCGCCGTGGCCGACGGGGAGGCGCGGCTTCAGGCGGCCGGCGGAGTGCTGGCCGTCTACGTCTCCGTCCTGCACCCCGACACCCTGGGCAGCGGCGTTCCCACCGTCCTCGGGCTGCGCGTCGCCAGGCTGCTCGGTCCCGACTCCGGGGGCGTCGACGCCGTCTACCCGCTCGGCGCCCTGACCGACCGGCTCGCGAGGATGGCGGACGGAGGCACCGTGCTGTCCCTGCCGCCCGCGGAATCGTCGGCCGCGTGGGCCGGCGTGTCGCCCCCGCGCGCCGGCTGGTCGCGGCTGGGGCGGCTCGACGACGACGCCCTGGCGGGCGTCGCCGCGGCCGGGATGCGGGCCGTCGCCGACGCCCTGCCGGAGAACGCCGGCCGGCCGGTCCTGGCGACGGTCCGGTCGAGGATCTGGTCCAGCCCGCTCGGCCTGGCCACGGTGCCCGACACGGCGCCCGACACGGTGCCGGACGGTACGCCCGCGCTGTCGGAGACGGGCGCAGGCGCGGGCGACGTGCCGTCGGGCGCGGCCTTCGCCGCCTGGTCCCTCGGCTTCCTGCGGGACGGTGGGTCCTCGGTGCTGTACGCGAACGGGCGTTGGCGTCGCCTGAGCAGCGGCGGGGGACACGTGCTGGTGCGGCTGGCCGCGGTGAACCCCCCGGGGAGGGCCTAGCCCGGGGTGTTCTGAAGGGAGTGCGCCGCGCGGTCGAAGTAGTCCCAGAGCGTGGCCTCCTGGAGCGGGGGCAGCCCGAGGGAATCCACCGCGGCGCGCATGTGCCGCAGCCACGTGTCGCGGGCGGCCGAATCGACCGCGAAGGGCATGTGGCGCATGCGCAGGCGAGGATGGCCGCGGCGGTCGCTGTACGTCGTGGGACCGCCCCAGTACTGCTCGAGGAACAGTTGGAGGCGCACCGCCGCCGGGCCCAGATCCTGCTCCGGGTACATGGCCCGGAACCCGGGATCCGCGGCCACCCCGGCGTAGAACCGCTCGGTCAGCTTGCGGAACGTCTCGGAACCGCCGACCTGCGCGTAGAACGTCCCGGCGTACGCGTCGTCGGGCGCCGGAGACCCCTCCGGCGCGGATGGCCCGGGCGCCGCGGGGGTGGCCGGCGCGGACACGGGCCGTGCCACGCCGATGGGCCGGCCGAACGGCGTCGGGGACGGCATCGGCATCGGGCCCTCGGCTGGCCGGGCGCCGTTCTGCGGGGTGTTCATCGGGGGCTCCTTCCGTGGGCGGCGGGTGCCGGTTTCACGCGTCAAGCCTACCCGCGGCCGGGCGCGCGGCGGGACCGGGGCTAGCCGTCCTCGCCGTCGGCGCCCGGCGCGACGGGCTCGGCCCGCACGGGGAAGTTGACGCTGCGCGCGATGAAGCAGACCCGGTGGGCGTCCTCGTGCAGGGCATCGGCGGCGGCGCGCCGGGCCTCGTCCGCGAGGGTCACCACCGGATGCATGACGGCCTCGACGAACTCTCCGCTGCCGTCGCGGTTGACCCGCAGGGAGCCGACCGCCGCGTCCCGGTAGCCCGTCACGACGATCCCTGCCCGCGCCGCGAGGTACAGGTAGGACAGCATGTGGCACTGGGACAGTGCGGCCAGCAGCAGTTGTTCCGGGTTCCAGCGGTCAGGTGCCCCGTGGAAGGTCGGGTCGGCCGTGCCGGGCAGGTCGGGGAGCCCGGTTGCCGAGACCACGTGGTCCCGCCCGTAGGCCCGGGAGTCGGCGGTCCCCGCCCCGCGGTTTCCGGTCCAGCGGATGGCGACGTCGTAGCGGTGCAGGTCGAGTTTCATGCCCTCACCCTAAGCCCGGACGGGCACCGCGCGGCAGGTCCGGGCACGCTCGGCCGATGCGGCCGCCGACCGGGCGGAGCCGCGCCGACCCGTCGGCCGCGCGGCCGCTCCGGCGGCAGCCGGTCAGGCGTCGGCCCGTCAGGCGTCGGCCCGTCAGGCGCCGGCCCGTCAGGCGCCGGGGGATCCGGCGGGCACGGTCTCGCGCCGCGGCGCCGGGGCCTCGACGTCGGCCGCCTGCGCCGCCAGCGCCCTGACGATGCCGTCGCGGCTTTCGACGACGAGCCGGCGCAGCGCCGGGCTGTCCTCGCCGAGCGAGTCGAGGAACCGGTCGGTGCGGGCGAGCGTGTCCGCGGACGTCTGCGCCAGCGGGAACAGGCCGACGACGATCTGCTGGGCGATCTCGTGGCTCTTGGAGTCCCACACCCGGCGCACCGACTCGAAGTACCGCGCGGCGAAGGGTTCCAGCAGCGACGCCTCGTGGACCCGCGCGAAGCCGGTGATCGCGCTGCGCTGCTGGGTGTTGGAGAGCGCTCCGCCCGCAACCACCGCGTCCCATGCGGCCTGCTTGGCCTCCAGCGTGGGGATGGCCGCCTTCGCGAGCTCCGCGGCCAGCTGCCCGTTGGCCGTGTTGTCGCGGGCGAGTTCCGCGTTGATCTCCGGCTGCCCCGCGCGCCCCCCGCAGACGAGGGCCGTCAGCAGCTCCCAGCGAAGGTCGGCGTCGACGGCCAGCCCCGGCAGGACGCGATCGCCGCTGTAGAGCCCGGCCACGACGTCGAGCTGCTCCGCGGTGCGGGAGCGCAGGGAGAAGGCCTTCGCGAACTGCAGCTGGCTGTCCGAGCCCGCGGGCGCGGCCTCGGCCAGGTCCCAGAGGCTCTGCGCCGCGGCCCTGGCGATGGGCCGGCGGTCCGCGGGCGCCACGTAGTAGTCCAGCACGGTGTTCAGCTGGCGCAGCAGCACCAGCACGACGGACGAATCGGACTCGTGGGCGATGTTGTCCAGGACCAGGTCGACGTAGTCCCGGGCGGCGGTCTCGGCGTCGCGCGCGGCATCCCAGGCGGCCCCCCACACGAGGGTGCGCGGCAGCGACTCCGCGAAGTCCTTGAGGTGGGTCCGCGCCGCCGTGAGGGAGTGGGGATCCAGGCGGATCTTCGCGTAGGCGAGGTCGTCGTCGTTGAGCAGCACCAGCGCGGGACGCGCCCTGCCGACCAGGCCCGGGACTTCCGTGCGCGGGCCGGCCACGTCGAGCTCCTCGCGGTGCACCCGCACCAGCTTCCCCGCGCCGTCGAGGTCGTAGAGGCCGACGGCGAGGCGGTGGGGGCGGATCGTCGGATAGTCCGCCGGCGCGGACTGGAGGATGGCGAAGGAGGCGATCGCGCCGTCCTCGTCCACCGTCAGGTCCGGCACGAGCTTGTTCACGCCGGCGGTCTCCAACCATTGCCGGCTCCACGACGCGAGGTCGCGCCCGCTGGCGGCCTCGAGTTCGGCCATGAGGTCCGGAAGCTCCGTGTTGGACCAGGCGTGCTTGCCGAAGTACGCGCGTACCCCCGCCATGAATTCCTCCTGGCCGACCCAGGCCACCAGCTGGCGCAGCACCGACGCACCCTTGGCGTAGGTGATGCCGTCGAAGTTGACCTGCACGTCCTCCAGGTCCTTGATCTCGGCGACGATGGGGTGGGTGGAGGGCAGCTGGTCCTGCCGGTACGCCCACGACTTCTCCATCGAGGAGAACGTCGTCCACGCCTGCGTGAACTCGGTGTTCTCCGCGGCGGCGAGCGTGGACATGAATTCGGCGAAGGACTCGTTGAGCCACAGGTCGTTCCACCATCGCATCGTCACGAGGTCGCCGAACCACATGTGGGCGAGTTCGTGGAGGATCGTGATGGCGCGGCGTTCCACCATCGCGTCGGTGACCTTGGACCGGAAGACGTAGGTCTCCAGGAAGGTGACGGCGCCGGCGTTCTCCATGGCGCCGGCGTTGAACTCCGGAACGAACAGCTGGTCGTACTTCGGGAAGGGGTAGGGCGTGCCGAACTGCTCCTCGAAGAACTCGAAACCCTGTCGCGTGAGCGCGAAGACGTTTTCCGCGTCGAGGTGTTCCATGATGGACTTCCGCGCGAAGACGCCGAGCGGGATGGTGCGCCCGTCCGAGCTCGTCAGTTCGCTGCGCACGGCCCGGTAGGGGCCGGCGATGAGGGCGGTGACGTAGGAGGACATGCGCTGGGTCGGCTCGAACTCCCAGCGCGCGCTGCCCCCGCCCGTGCGCACGGGGACCGGGGTGGGGGAGTTGGACACCACGTCCCAGTGCCCCGGGGCGGTGACGGTGAACCGGAAGGCGGCCTTGAGGTCGGGCTGCTCGAACACCGGAAAGACGCGGCGCGCGTCGGGCACCTCGAACTGCGTGTACAGGTAGGTCTCTCCGTCGACCGGGTCGACGAAACGGTGCAGGCCCTCGCCCGTGTTCATGTAGGGGGCGTCGGCCACGATGCGCAACTCGTTGTGCTCGGCGAGACCGGGGAGCGCGATGCGCACTCCGTCGGAGACGGCGGCGGGATCGAGCGCGGTCCCGTTGAGCGTCACCGAGTGGACCGCGTCGGTGACCGCGTCGATGAAGGTGCTCGCGCCCGCGGGGGCGCTGAACCGGACGGTGGTCGTCGTGCCGAAGACCCGGTCCCCGCGCGTCAGGTCCAACTCGATGTCGTAGGAGTCGACGTGCAGGAGAGCCGCGCGCGCGCGTGCCTCCTCGCGGGTGAGATTCAGTCCTGGCAAGGCGGTGCCTCCGTGTGTCGTGGCCTCAGTGGCGGCGTGCGGCGGGAAACGGGCTTGTGAAACGTTCCCTGAACAATGTGGTCATTGTCTCACCGATAGGGCGTCGGCGCTTCCCTTCGGCGCGCCGAGTTTGGAGGGGAAGCGGACGCCGCTTCCCGAGTGGAACGCCTGCGGAGGCACGGCGCGCCCGGCGGGGACCCGTGTGCGGCCCCGCCGCGGCCGCCGCTAGGCTCGCACCATGACGACCTTCACGCCCCCGCCGGCCTTCACCACCCGTCCCACCCTGCGCGGGTCCTTCGGCATGGTCTCCTCGACCCACTGGATCGCCAGCGCCAGCGCGCAGGCCGTCCTCGAGCGCGGCGGCAACGCGTTCGACGCCGCGGTGGCCGGTGGATTCGTGCTCCACATCGTGGAACCGCACCTCAACGGTCCGGGAGGGGACATGACGGCCATCGTCAGTGCGGCGGACCCGGGCACGGCGCCCGGCACGGGCGCGGAAGTGCTCATGGGACAGGGGCCGGCGCCCGCGGGGGCGACCATCGAGCACTTCGAGCGGGAGGGGCTGGGGCTGGTGCCGGGGGCCGGGGCCTTGGCGGCCGCCGTGCCCGGTGCCGTCGACGCCTGGCTGCTGCTGCTTCGGGAGCGCGGGACCTGGGAACTCGCCGAGGTGCTGGACTTCGCCATCCATTACGCCCGCGAAGGCCACCCCGTGTCCGGGCGCGTGGCGGCGACCATCACGGCGGTCTCCGAACTGTTCCGCGACCACTGGACCAGCTCGGCGGACTTGTGGATGCCCGGAGGGACCCCTCCCGAAGAGAACCAGACGGTTCGCAACCCCGCCTACGCGGACGTGTTGCAGCGTCTCGTCGACGCCGGAGCCAACGATGTTGGCCAGGACGACGCCCGACGGGCGCGCATCGACGCAGCGCGCCGGGCATGGGCCCACGGGTTCGTCGCGGAGACGGCGGTGTCCTTCGCGGCTCGGCCCCACCGCCATTCCACCGGCACGGACCACGCGGGTGTGATCTCCGCGCCGGACTTCGCCGCGTTTTCCGCCTCCTTCGAGCCGGCCACCACCCTTGACTTCCGAGGCGTCCGGCTGGCCAAGACGGGGCCCTGGGGACAGGGCCCGGTGCTGCTGCAGACCCTGGCGATCCTCGACGGGTTCGGCGACGAACGGCTCGACCCGTCGACCGAGCTCGGCGCCCACACGATCCTCGAGGCGCTCAAGCTCGCGCTCGCCGACCGCGACGCCTACTACGGGGACCCGGCGGACCCGGGCGACGTGCCGTTGGAGACGCTCCTGTCCCCGGAGTACGCCGAGGGGCGGCGGCGCCTCATCGGGGAGCGCGCCTCGCACGAGTTCCGGCCCGGGAGTGTCCCGGGGTACGCCCCGTACATGCCGCCGCTCGCGACGGAGGCGGAATACTTCGCCTCGCTCGGGGCCGGCGCGCAGCGGGCGTCGGGCGCCGCGGGGGAGCCCACCGTCTCCCGCGCCGGGGAGACGCGCGGGGACACCTGCCACATCGACGTCGTCGACCGGTGGGGCAACATGGTCGCGGCGACCCCCTCCGGCGGGTGGCTGCAGTCCTCTCCGACCGTCCCCGGGCTCGGGTTCTGCCTCGGCACGCGTCTGCAGATGACGTGGCTGGACCAGGCGTCGCCGTCGGCGCTTCGGCCGGGGCGCCGCCCGCGCACGACGCTGACGCCGACCGTCCTGCTGCGCGACGGGCGCGCCGTGGCCGCCCTCGGATCGCCCGGGGGAGACCAGCAGGACCAATGGCAGCTGCTCTATCTCCTGCGGACGATCGTCGGTGGTTACTCGCCGCAGGAGGCCATCGACGCACCGATGTTCCACACGACGTCCGCGGCGGGATCCTTCTGGCCGCGCACCTGGGAACCCGGCGGTGCGGTGGTCGAGGACCGGCTCGGGAGCGAGGTTGTCGCGGGGCTGGAACGGCGCGGGCACCGCGTGACCCGCGCGGGCGACTGGTCGCTGGGGCGGATGTGCGCCGTCGGGGTCGAGGACGACGGGTCCCTGTATGCGGCGGCGAACCCGCGCGGCATGCAGGGGTACGCCGCCGGGCGGTAGGTTGCCGCCGCCCTGGCGCCGCCGCGCCGGGCCGAGGCGATAGGCTGGCCGTCGACACCAGCCGCCGAACCCCGAGGATCCCCATGCGCGTCCACATCGCCACCGACCACGCCGGACTCGAACTCAGCGCACACCTGATCGCGCACCTGGGTGCCGCGGGCCACGACGTCGTCGACCACGGCCCGGGCTCCTACGACCCGGAGGACGACTACCCGGCCTTCTGCATCAACGCCGCGGTCGCCGTCGTCGAAGACCGGACGGCCGGCCGGGAGGCGCTGGGCATCGTGCTCGGAGGCTCCGGCAACGGCGAGCAGATCGCCGCGAACAAGGTGCGCGGCGTCCGCGCGGCCCTCGCGTGGAACCTGGACACCGCCAAGCTGGCCCGGCAGCACAACGACGCGAACGTCGTCGCGGTGGGTGGCCGGCAGCACAGCCTCCAGGAGGCGACCGCCATCATCGAGGCGTTCCTCGCCGAGCCCTTCAGCGGGGCCGAGCGCCACGCGCGACGGATCGGCAAGATCGCCACCTACGAGACGACCGGACGGATCGTCGAGTAGCGGTGCCGGAGGGTCACTCGGTTCACCGCCTCGCGCGCCAGCTCGGCGACGTCTTCGCGGGCGAGGCCGTGGCGGTGAGCAGTCCCCAGGGCCGGTTTTCCGACGGCGCGCGCCTGATCGACGGCGCGACGGTCGTCGGGGCGGCCGCGCACGGCAAGCAGCTGTTCGTCGAGTTCGACAATTCACTGGTGTTGCGCGTGCACCTGGGACTCTACGGCGCGTGGGAATTCGGCGGCGACGCGACGTTCCGCGGCGCGTCCAGCATCGGCGCGCCCCGCCGCGTGGGCGAGCGGGAGTCCTACGACGGCGGGGCGGCGGAGCGCTACGCTGGTCCGCCCGAACCCGTCGGGCAGGTGCGGGCCCGGCTCGTGTCCGCGCGCGGCTGGGCGGACTTGCGCGGTCCCTCGGCCTGCGTCGTGGCGACGGCGCAGGAGGCCGCGGCCGTCCGCGCGCGGCTGGGGCCGGACCCGCTCGGACCGGGTGCGCCGGACTCAGGCCGCGAGGAGTTCACGCGCCGGATCCGCCGCTCCTCCACCATCGTCGCCACCGCCCTCATGGACCAGTCCGTGCTCGCCGGGGTTGGCAACATCTACCGCGCGGAGTGCCTGTTCCGTTGTGCGGTCAGCCCGTGGACCCGCGGCATCGACCTCGGCGGGGAGCGGGCGGATCGGCTTTGGGACGACGTCGCCGCCGCCATGGCCGACGGGGTTCGGGACGGACGCATCGTCACGACCCAAGCGGGGGACCGGCCACCCGGCGGAGGCGCACGGGTCCGCAGCGAGGACGCCTACTACGTGTACCGGAGGCAGGGCCTGCCGTGCCGCCGGTGCGGGACACCGGTCGCCCTCGAGGCGCTCGCGGGGCGCAAGCTCTACTGGTGCCCCGGCTGCCAGCCGAGCGACGCGGCGCGCCGGTAGCCTGTGTTGCAGGCACCGGGCTTAAAGCCGAGAAGGGCCGCGATCCCTGCGGAACGCGGCCCTTCGATGGAGGGGATGACGGGAATCGAACCCGCATCATCAGTTTGGAAGACTGAGGCTTTACCACTAAGCTACATCCCCACGTCGGCCACGGCGGAACCGGGTCCCGGGCCGTGCGGCGCAGGAACAACAGTAGCATCGGCCCCGGCAATGGACGAATCGGACGCGCCCCGCAGGCCGCCCGGGTGATTAGTGGTTGGGCTGGGCATCTGCGTAAACTGGCCTCTGCACTTATCGGGGTGTAGCTCAGCTTGGCTAGAGCGCGCGCTTTGGGAGCGTGAGGTCGCAGGTTCGAATCCTGTCACCCCGACTCTGTCAACATCCCTTACGATGCTCCATCGCGAGGGAAGCCGTCCCATCCGTCCACGATCAGACATCAGGAGAACTACGCTGTGAAGAGCGCCGTCGAAAACATCACCCCGACCCGGGTCAAGCTCAACGTCGAGGTTCCCCTCGCGGAACTCCAGCCGAGCATCGACGAGGCCTACAAGTCGATCGCCCAGCAGATCCAGGTGCCCGGCTTCCGCAAGGGCAAGGTCCCGAACCGCCTGATCGACCAGCGCGTGGGCCGCGGCTACGTCCTCGAGACGGCCGTGAACGACGGGTTGAACGGCTTCTACCAGGAGGCCATCCGCCAGTCTGAACTGGTGCCGCTGTCCCGCCCCGAGGTCGAGATCACCGAGGTCCCGCAGCCGGACAAGGCCGAGGGCCAGCTGGTCTTCCAGGTCGAGGTCGACATCCGGCCGCAGATCGAGCTCCCGGACTACGCGGGCCTCGAGGTCCAGGTCGACGCCGTCTCCGCATCGGACGAGGACATCCAGACCGCACTCGACGAGCTGCGCGGCCGCTTTGGCACGCTCAAGGTCGTCGAGCGCCCCGTCGCCGACAACGACTTCATCACCCTGGACCTGGCCGCCTCGGTCGACGGCGAAGAGGTGGACGCGGCCACCGGCCTGTCCTACCAGGTCGGATCCGGCACCATGCTCGAGGGCATGGACGAGGCCGTCGTCGGCCTGTCCGCGGGCGAGGACGCCGTCTTCGAGACCAAGCTCGCCGGTGGCGAGCACGCCGGCCAGACCGCCGAGGTCAAGGTCGCCGTGACCGCCGTCAAGGAGCGCGAGCTTCCCGAGGCCAACGACGAGTTTGCCCAGCTGGCGTCCGAGTTCGACACCATCGAGGAGCTCAAGGCCGACCTGTCTGAGAAGGCCGCCGAAGGCAAGCTCGTGGAGCAGGGTGTGCAGGCCCGCGACCTCGTTATGGACAAGCTCGTCGAGCTCGTCGAGGTCCCCGTCCCGGCGTCCGTCGTCGACGAGCAGGTCGAGCAGCACTTCGCCCAGGGCGGCCACAACGAGGGCGAGGACCACGACACGGAGGAGCACCGCTCCGAGGTCCGCACCAACACGGAGCGCGCCTTCCAGAACGAGGTCATCCTGGACAAGATCGCCGAGAAGGAAGAGATCGGCGTCGAGCAGTCCGAGCTCATCGACTACATCGTGCAGTCCGCCAGCCAGTACGGCATGGACCCGAACCAGTTCGCGCAGATGCTCGACGGCGCCGGCCAGGTCCCGATGATGGTCGGCGAGGTCCGCCGCCGCAAGGCCCTGGCCAAGGTGCTCGAGCTGGCCAAGGTCACCGACTCCGACGGCAAGGACGTCGACCTGACCGACTTCGTCCGCCCCGCGGGCGAGGCGTCGGCCGAGTCCGTCTCCTCGGCGTCGTCGGCCTCCTCCGAGTCGTCCGCTTCTTCGGCGTCGTCGGCCTCCTCGGCGTCGTCCGCCTCGGCCGCGACCCCGGCCTAGCAACGAGCGTTCCGGCCCCCGGCCGGACTCCGCGGGACCGCCCTGAAAGGGCGGTCCCGCGGTGTTTTAAGCCCCCGCCGTCCCCCCGACGCGGGGTATGCGCCGTCAGCGAACAGCTCCGCGTAGGGCCGCCGCCGGCGCGGGCGAGGCAGTAGTCTCGTGGGAAGCAAGAGCGCTTGATGTTCGCGGCCGGACGGCCGCGGCGCACGGCACCATGGAGAGGTATTCGAGCATGTCCAAGGAATCCCGCACCCCCACGATGGCCTCCGTCGATCCGGCCAGCCGCGAGGACTACATCTACAACCGGCTCCTCAAGGAGCGCATCATCTGGCTGGGCTCCGAGGTGGCCGACGAGAACGCCAACGCCATCTGCTCGCAGCTGCTGCTCCTCTCCGCCGAGGACCCGGACAAGGACATCTACCTCTACATCAACTCGCCCGGCGGCTCGATCACCGCAGGCATGGCGATCTACGACACGATGAACTACATCCCCAACGACGTGGTCACCGTCGCGACCGGCCTCGCCGCCTCGATGGGGCAGTTCCTGCTGTCCTCCGGCACGAAGGGCAAGCGCTACGCGACCCCCAACGCCCGCATCCTCATGCACCAGCCGTCCGGCGGCATCGGCGGCACCGCCTCCGACATCCGCATCCAGGCCGAGCTGATCCTGCACATGAAGAAGGTCATGTCCGACCTCACCGCCGAGCAGACCGGCCAGTCGCTGGAGACCATCCTGCGCGACAACGACCGCGACAAGTGGTTCACCGCCCGCGACGGGCTCGAGTACGGCTTCTTCGACCACATCGCCGAGAGCTCGGTC
This sequence comes from Arthrobacter halodurans, assembly GCF_041877255.1. Lineage (NCBI taxonomy): Bacteria > Bacillati > Actinomycetota > Actinomycetes > Micrococcales > Micrococcaceae > Arthrobacter > Arthrobacter halodurans. The sequence goes on along the minus strand of NZ_JBHDLJ010000001.1, from coordinate 85,046 downwards.
AGCGTCTCCGGCGGCGGCGGAGTCCAGCAGTAATCACGCGGCGCCCAGCACCCACACGAGATTTCCAGGAGAGAACAATGAATTTCAACGGTTACGGCACCGCCGGGGAGCTCCCGTCCTCCCGCTATATCCTGCCCCAGTTCGAGGAGCGCACCCCCTACGGCTTCAAGCGGCAGGACCCCTACGCGAAGCTGTTCGAGGACCGCATCGTGTTCCTCGGAGCGCAGGTCGACGACGCGTCGGCCGACGACGTCATGGCCCAGCTGCTGGTGCTCGAGTCGATGGACCCGGAGCGGGACATCACGCTCTACATCAACTCGCCGGGCGGCTCCTTCACCGCCATGACGGCGATCTACGACACCATGCTGTTCATCCGCCCCGAGGTCCAGACGGTCTGCCTCGGACAGGCGGCCAGCGCCGCCGCGGTGCTGCTCGCCGCCGGGGCCCCGGGCAAGCGGCTGGCCCTGCCGAACGCGCGCGTCCTGATCCACCAGCCGGCCATGGGCGGCGGCGAGCGCGGCACGGCGACGGACCTGCAGATCCAGGCCGAGGAAGTCATGCGCATGCGCTCCTGGCTGGAGAGCGCGCTCTCGAGCCACAGCAACAAGTCCCCGGAGCAGGTCGGCATCGACATCGAGCGCGACCTCTACATGACCGCCGAGGGCGCGAAGGCGTACGGCCTGATCGACGAGGTCCTCACGCCCCGCAAGATCAAGCCGCAGCCCGTCACCACGTAGGGACGGCGCGCGGGCGGCCCGGGGCGATCTCGCACCACGGGCCGCCCGGTCACCTAAACTGACGGTCTCCTGACCTACAGTGGAAGTGAGAGGTTCTCCGCGGTCCAGAACGGTCCGCGGCACTGTACAGATAAGGGGTCGAACGCGATGGCACGAATGGGTGAAAACTCTGATCTGCTCAAGTGTTCCTTCTGCGGCAAAAGCCAGAAGCAGGTGCGCAAGCTGATCGCCGGTCCCGGGGTCTACATCTGCACCGAGTGCATCGAACTGTGCAACGAGATCATCGAGGAAGAGCTGGCCGAGGTGGAGGAGGGCGCCGAGTTCGAGCTGCCCCGCCCCCGCGAGATCTTCGATTCGCTGCAGGAGTATGTGATCGGCCAGGAGGGCGCCAAGCGGTCGCTCGCGGTGGCCGTGTACAACCACTACAAGCGCATCCAGGCCGGCAGCGCCCCGAAGGCCGCGACCAGCCTGGGCGACGCCGCGAATCCGCTCGACGACGTGGAGGTGGCCAAGTCCAACATCCTGCTGATCGGGCCGACCGGCTGCGGCAAGACCTACCTCGCCCAGACCCTCGCGCGCCGGTTGAACGTCCCCTTCGCCGTCGCGGACGCCACGGCGCTCACGGAGGCCGGATACGTCGGCGAGGACGTCGAGAACATCCTCCTCAAGCTCATCCAGGCCGCGGACTACGACGTCAAGAAGGCCGAGCAGGGCATCATCTACATCGACGAGATCGACAAGATCTCCCGCAAGAGCGAGAACCCGTCGATCACCCGCGACGTCTCCGGCGAGGGCGTCCAGCAGGCCCTGCTTAAGATCCTCGAGGGGACGGTCGCGTCGGTCCCCCCGCAGGGCGGGCGCAAGCACCCGCACCAGGAGTTCATCCAGATCGACACGACGAACGTCCTGTTCATCGTCGCGGGCGCGTTCGCGGGCCTCGAGGAGATCATCGGGTCGCGCGCCGGCCGGAAGGGCATCGGTTTCGGCGCGCCGCTGACCGCGCTCAAGAGCGAGGCGGCGTCCTATTCCGACGTCCGGCCGGAGGACCTGCTGAAGTTCGGGCTCATCCCCGAGTTCATCGGCCGCCTGCCGGTCATCACCACGGTGGAGAAGCTGGACAAGGACGCGCTGATCCAGATCCTCACCGAGCCGAAGAACGCGCTGCTCAAGCAGTACCAGAAGATGTTCAAGATCGACGGGGTGGAGCTCAGCTTCGTCCCGGAGGCCCTCGACGCGGTGGCCGACATGGCCCTGGAGCGAGGCACCGGTGCCCGCGGGCTCCGGGCGATCCTCGAGGAGGTCCTCGGCGCCGTGATGTTCGACCTGCCGGGCCGCGAGGACATCGCCGAGGTGGTCATCACCGCGGACGTGGTCACGGGCGGCGCCGAGGCGACCCTGATCTCGCACGAAGTTGCGACCAAACGCCGGAATAAGTCGGCGTAGCGGCCGCGTTCACTTAACCGGTGCGCGTCAGCGCGCGCCGCAGAACCGTCCGCCCGGCGCCCCCGCCGGGACGCCGAAACTCAGGAGGCCCCGTGTCCGAACGTACCCGCGTCGATTTCTGGTTCGATCCCCTGTGCCCGTTCGCCTGGGCCACCTCGCGCTGGATCCTGGAGGTGGAAAAGGTCCGTGCGATCGACGTCAACTGGAACGTGATGAGCCTGGCCGTCCTCAACGAGGGACGCGACCTGCCGGAGAGCTACCGCGCGTTCATCGACACCGCGTGGGGGCCGGTCCGCGTCGCGGTCGCCGCCGGCGCCGCGCACGGCGACGACGCGGTCGCCCGCCTGTACACGGCCATGGGCGAGCTTGTGCACCACGAGGGCGTCGAGGACCGGGCCGAGATGATCTCGCGCGCGCTGGAGACGGCGGGGCTGCCGCCCGAGCTCGCGGCCGCCGCCGACAGCGAGGCCCACGACGACGAGCTGCGCCGCAGCCACGCGGCCGGCGTCGAGCAGGTCGGCGAGGACGTCGGCACGCCGATCCTGTCGCTCGACGGCACCGCGTTCTTCGGGCCCGTCATCACCCGCGTCCCCAGCGGCGAGGAGGCCGGGCGGATCTTCGACGCATCGGTGGCCCTCGCCTCCTACCCGCACTTCTTCGAGCTGAAGCGGACGCGCACGGAGAGCCCGGAGTTCAGCACCAACTAGCGCGCGCCCACGCCCCGGACGCGTCAAGAGCGCCAGGGCACAGGGATTCGCCCCGGATGTCGGGGGAGCGCACAACGTTCCCCCGGCACCCTTGCGGGGTCGCACGCCGCGGCGTAGAACTGTGTGTACGCATCCCCCAAAAGATGCGGGGACGACCACCGAATCAGCAGAGACGGAAAGGGGACATCCTCCCCCCACCGACCGCGAGTAGCGAAGCGGGAAGACCTGCATGACAAGGAGATCGTCCGGTTCAACAATCATCGCTACAAGCGAACCAGATGAGTCGAAGCCCCTCCGACGCGGAAACGCCGAAGGGGCTTCCCCTCTTTAAGACCGGCTGCGGCGCGGTTAGGCCTGCGCGGGCTCCTCGGCCGGAACGAGCTCGACGTCGGACACGACAAGGTCCCCGGTGCCCGCGACCAGGGTCAGCTCCCGCGCGTTGCCGGCCGCCAGCAGGTCGCCCAGTCCGGCGCGCAACTGCTCGAGTTGGGCCTCGGGCGCGCTCACGACGCCGGAGAGGACCTCCGTGCGCTGCTTGACCTTGGCCTCCGACTTCGCCTTGCGGATGCCGCCCAGTGCCGTCCCGACGGTGGGCAGGACCCCCGCGTCGGCTCCCTCGACGGCGCCGGCCAGGTGCTCGGCGGTCGGCCAGGGGGCGCGGTGCACGGACCCGCCGCGCCACCAGCCCCAGACCTCTTCCGTGGCGAAGGGCAGGAACGGGGCGAAGAGCCGCAGCGCGGCGTCGAGCGTGGTGGCCAGCGCCGCCAGCACGGAGGCCTGCTCGGCCTCGCCGCGCGCGCCGTACGCGCGGTCCTTGATGAGTTCGACGTAGTCGTCGGTGAACGACCAGAAGAACGATTCCGCGATGGAGAGGGCGCGGGCGTAGTCGTAGGCGTCGAAGGCGCGTGTGGCTTCCTCCAGGACCTGCGCCAGGCGCGCCAGCAGGGACCGGTCCAGGCCGTTGGTGACCACCGAGGCGTCGCCGGCGAGCACGTTCGACTCGGTTGCGCCCAGGTTGAGCACGAACTTGGAGGCGTTGAGCAGCTTGATCGCCAGCCGGCGGCCGATCTTCATCTGAGCGATCTCGTAGGCCGTGTCCGCGCCCAGCTTGGCGGAGGCGGCCCAGTAGCGGACCGCGTCGGCACCGAACTCCTCGAGCACGTCGGTCGGGACGACGACGTTTCCCTTGGACTTGGACATCTTCTTCCGGTCGGGGTCCAGGATCCAGCCGGAGATCGCCGCGTGCTTCCAGGGGGCGGCGTCGTGGAGCGAGTCAGCGCGCACCGCGGAGGAGAACAGCCAGGTGCGGATGATGTCGTGACCCTGGGGACGCAGGTCGAACGGGAAGACCTTCGAGAAGAAGTCCTCGTCCCGGCTCCAACGCCCCACGATCTGGGGCGTCAGCGACGACGTCGCCCACGTATCCAGCACGTCGGCGTCGCCCGTGAAGCCGCCGGGCTGGTCGCGCCGGGACTCGTCGAAGCCGGGGGCCGCGTCCGCGGCCGGGTCCACCGGCAGCATCTCGTCCGTGGGCAGGACCGGGTGGTCGTAGTCGGGCTCGCCGTCGGCGTCGAGGGGGTACCAGACCGGGATCGGCACGCCGAAGAAGCGCTGGCGGGACACCAGCCAGTCGCCGTTGAGGCCGGAGATCCAGTTCTCGTAGCGGGACCGCATGAACGCGGGGTGGAACTCGATTTCGTGGCCGCGGGCGATCAGGCGCTCCCGGCGGTCCTCGTCGCGGCCGCCGTTGCGGATGTACCACTGGCGGGAGCTGACGATCTCCAGCGGCTTGTCGCCCTTCTCGAAGAAGTTCACCGGGTGCGTGATCTTCTTCGGCTCGCCGTCGAGCAACCCGGCCTCGCCGAGGAGCCGGACGACCCCCTCCTTGGCGGAGAAGACCGTCTTGCCGGCGATCTCCGCGAAGGCGGCGCGGCCGGCGTCGGTCGTGATCCACTCGGGCGCCTCCGCGGCGACGCGGCCGTCCCTGCCGATGATGGCGCGCGTCGGGAGCCTGAGCTCACGCCACCACGTGACGTCGTTCAGGTCACCGAAGGTGCAGACCATGGCGATGCCGGAGCCCTTGTCGGCCTTGGCGAGCGCGTGCGGGAAGACCTCCACCTCGACGCCGAACAGCGGGGACGTGACCTTTTGGCCGAAGAGCGGGCGGTAGCGCTCGTCGTCCGGGTTGGCGACCAGCCCGGAGCAGGCCGCGAGGAGCTCGGGGCGCGTGGTCTCGACGTAGACCTTGGTGCCGTCCTCCGCGAAGAACGGGTAGCGGTAGTAGGCGCCCGGCATCTCGCGGTCCTCGAGCTCGGCCTGGGCCACGGCCGTGCGGAACGTGACGTCCCACAGCGTCGGGGCCTCGGCCATGTAGGCGTCGCCGGCAGCGAGGTTGCGCAGGAAGCCGCGCTGCGAGACCGCGCGCGACGTGTCGTCGATGGTCCGGTAGGTCAGGTCCCAGTCGACCGACAGGCCAAGCGTGCTGAACAGGTGCTCGAAGACCAGCTCGTCCTCCACGGCGAGCTCCTCGCAGAGCTCGATGAAGTTCCGGCGGGACACGACGTCCCAGTCGCGCTGGTTTTTCGCCGGCTGCGCCGGCGCGCGGTAGGCCGGGTCGTAGGGGATCTTCGGGTCGCAGCGCACGCCGTAGTAGTTCTGCACCCGGCGCTCGGTCGGCAGTCCGTTGTCGTCCCAGCCCATCGGGTAGAACACGTTCATGCCGCGCATGCGCTGGTAGCGCGCCAGCACGTCGGTCTGCGTGTAGGAGAACATGTGGCCCACGTGCAGGGAACCCGACGCCGTCGGCGGGGGAGTGTCGATCGAGTACACGTCCGCACGCGTGGTCTGGGGGTCGAACTTGTACGTCCCCTCCTCGCGCCAGCGGCGGCCGAGGCTCTCCTCGAGCCCCTCCAGCGCCGGCTTGTCGGGGACGGAAACGGTCGCGGGCGTGTCTGTGCCCAAGGTGTCATCAGCCATGGGCACCATTCTTTCACGTCGGGCCGCCCCCTCCGGCCCGCGGGGCGCGGTGCCCCGGTGCGGGTGCCCGCGGCGCGCGACACGGAAGCCCGCGTGGCGCGTGCCCACATTAGGCTGGCGGCATGACCGAAAACAGCACACACGCAGCAGTCGTTACGGGAGCCTCCACGGGGATCGGCGAGGCCACGGTCCGCCAGCTGAGGGCCCGGGGCTGGACCGTCTACGCGGTGGCCCGGCGCGCCGGCCGCCTGGAGGCGCTGGCCGCCGAGACCGGTGCCGTCGCCGTGCCCACCGACATCACCGCCGACGACGACGTCGCGCGCCTCCTCGCGACGGTCGAGGCCGGCGGTGGGATCGACACCCTCATCAACATCTCCGGCGGGGCTCGGGGCGCGGACACGCTGGCCGAGGCCAAGACCGGGGACTGGGAGTGGATGTACCAGGTCAACGTCGTCGGCACCATGAAGGTGACCCGCGCCTTCCTGCCGATGCTGCGCGCCACCCGGGCGGGCACCGTCCTGAACCTGACGAGCGTCGCGGCCCTGGTCAGCTACGAAGGGGGAGCCGGCTACAACGCCGCCAAGGCGGCCCAGCGGGCCATGACCCAGGCCCTGCGTCTCGAGGAGGTGGCCAACAACCTGCGCGTCGTCGAGGTGCTGCCGGGCATGGTCCGCACCGAGGAGTTCTCGCTGCGGCGTCTCGGGGACGCCGGCCAGGCGGACGCGGTCTACGCCGGGGTGGCCAAGCCACTGACGGCCGACGACGTCGCGGACGTCGTCGCCTACGCCGTGACCGCGCCCCACCACGTCAACCTCGACGAGATCGTGATCCGGCCGGTGGCGCAGGCCGCGGCACACAAGGTCGTCCGGGAAGGGACGTAGCCCCGGCGTCCAGGGGGTCTGTCGGCCACCGCCGCCGGGCCGGTCGACCCGGCGCGGCCGGCGGGGCCTCGGCAGCCGCCGCCGGGCTGGCCAGCGCGGGGGAGCGGGCAGCGCGGGGGAGCGGGCAGCGCGGGGAATCGGCTAGCGCGGGGAATCGGCTAGACTGGACGCACCAGCTTCGACCCGGCCATCACCGGTGAGCTTCCGGAAGAACAGTCCGATCGGCCCGCGCCGCGAGGACCCAGTAGAACCGGACGGGTAAGCCCGTCACAGCAGACAAGAAGCGGCCGCGCGCCGGATGTCCGGGGCGCGAGCAAGCGGGGTGGTACCGCGAATCCCGGCGACCGAACGCCGGGGGGCGTCCCCGCATCGTGAATACGAGGTGTCCTTCGCGGATGCCGCACCGATGCCAGGACTGCCGCCGATGACCACGTATCCCAAGGCCTCCACCGACCCGCACGCCTCCGCGCCCGCGTCCCCGCGCTTTCCCGAGATCGAGGAGCGCGTCCTGAAGTACTGGGACGCGGACGGCACGTTCCAGGCCTCCGTCGACGCCCGCGCGGCCGGCGCGAACGAGTTCGTGTTCTACGACGGCCCGCCGTTCGCCAACGGCCTGCCGCACTACGGCCACCTGCTCACGGGCTACGTCAAGGACCTCGTCGCCCGCTACCAGACCCAGCGCGGCCGGAGGGTCGAACGCCGGTTCGGCTGGGACACCCACGGCCTGCCGGCCGAGCTGGAGGCGATGAAGCAGCTCGGCATGTCGGACAAGCAGCAGATCGAGGCCATGGGCATCGACAAGTTCAACGACGCCTGCCGGTCCTCGGTCATGAAGTACGCGGACGAGTGGCAGGCCTACGTCACCCGCCAGGCGCGCTGGGTCGACTTCGAGAACGACTACAAGACGCTCAACGTCGAGTACATGGAGTCGGTCATCTGGGCCTTCAAGGAGCTCCACGGCAAGGGGCTGACCTACCAGGGGTTCCGCGTCCTGCCCTATTGCTGGAAAGACGAGACGCCGCTGTCCAACCACGAGCTGCGCATGGACGACGACGTCTACAAGGACCGGCAGGACCAGACCGTGACGGTCACCTTCCCGCTCCTCGCGGGCGAGTCGGAGGCCTCCCGGGAGCTCGCCGGCGTGCAGGCGCTCGCGTGGACCACCACGCCCTGGACGCTCCCCACCAACCTGGCCCTCGCCGTCGGACCGGACGTCGACTACGTCGTCGTGCCCGCGGGACCCGACGGGGTCCGCGCCTCGGCCGCGGCCGGCCGGTTCCTGATCGCCCGCGAGCTCGTGGGCGCCTACGCCAAGGACCTCGGCTACGCCGACGCGGAATCGGCGGCCGCGGCCGCGACGGGCTCCTACGCGGGACGCGACCTCGCCGGGATCGCCTACGAGCCGCTGTGGGACACCTTCGCGGACACCGAGAAGTACGGCACCCACAACGCCTGGCGCATCCTCGTCGCCGACTACGTGACAACCACCGACGGCACCGGCATCGTGCACCAGGCTCCCGCCTACGGCGAGGACGACCAGCGGGTCTGCGAGGCCGCCGGCATCCCGGTGCTGCTGTCCGTGGACGAGGGCGCCCGGTTCCTGCCGCTCTTCGACGGCGGGCCGCTCGCCGAGATCGCCGGCGTGCAGGTCTTCGAGGCCAACAAGACCATCACCGGCGTGTTGCGCGCCGACGGGCGCCTGGTGCGCCTGGCCAGCTACGAGCACAGCTACCCGCACTGCTGGCGCTGCCGCAACCCCCTGATCTACCGCGCGGTCTCCTCTTGGTACGTGGAGGTGACCAAGATCAAGGACCGCATGCTCGAGCTGAACCAGGGCATCAACTGGATCCCGGGCAACGTCAAGGACGGCCAGTTCGGCAAGTGGCTGGCCAACGCCCGCGACTGGTCGATCAGCCGCAACAGGTACTGGGGATCCCCGATCCCGGTCTGGGAGTCGGATGACCCCAACCACCCGCGCCGCGAGGTCTACGGCTCCCTCGAGGAGCTGCGCGAGGCCTTCGGCCGCCTCCCGCTGAACCACGCCGGTGAGGTCGACCTGCACCGCCCGTTCATCGACGAGCTGGTGCGCCCGAACCCGGACGACCCCACCGGCCGGTCCATGATGCGACGGGTCGAGGACGTGCTCGACGTCTGGTTCGACTCCGGGTCGATGCCCTACGCCCAGGTGCACTACCCGATGGAGAACAAGGACTGGTTCGACTCGCACAACCCGTCCGACTTCATCGTCGAGTACATCGGCCAGACGCGCGGCTGGTTCTACACCATGCACGTCCTGGCGACCGCCCTCTTCGACCGCCCGGCGTTCCGCAATGTCATCAGCCACGGCATCGTGCTCGGCTCGGACGGGCAGAAGATGTCGAAGTCCCTGAAGAACTACCCCGACGTCAACGAGGTCCTGGACCGGGACGGCTCCGACGCCATGCGCTGGTTCCTCATGGCCTCGCCGATCCTGCGCGGCGGGAACCTGGTGGTCACCGAGCAGGGTATCCGCGAGGGCGTGCGCCAGGTGCTGCTGCCCATGTGGAACGTGTGGCACTTCTTCAGCCTGTACACGAACGCCGCCGCCGGCGGCACCGGCTACGAGGCGCGGCTGCGCCACGACTCGACGGACCCCCTGGACCGCCACATGCTGGCGGCGACCGGGGACCTGGTCCGGGAGACGACGGCGTCGCTCGACGCCTACGACATCTCGGACGCGTGCGACGCGGTGCGCCGCTACATGGACACCCTGACGAACTGGTACGTGCGGCGGTCCCGGCAGCGGTTCTTCGAGGAGGACACGCAGGCCTTCGACGTGCTGTTCACGTGCCTGGAGACGCTGTGCCGCGTGGCCGCCCCGCTGCTGCCGCTGGCCACCGAGGAGATCTGGCGCGGCCTCACGGGCGGCCGCTCGGTCCACCTGGCCGACTGGCCCGACGCGACGCTGTTCCCGCGCGACGCGGGGCTGGTGGAGCGGATGGAGCTGACGCGCCGCATCTGCTCGGTCGGGTCTTCCCTGCGCAAGGGGGCCAACCTGCGCGTCCGGCTGCCGTTGCGTGGCATGACGGTCGTCGCCGACGGGGCGCGCGGGCTGGAGGGGACCTTCGGGGCGATCATCGCCGACGAGCTGAACCTCCGCGGCGTGACGCTCCTGGACGCCGCCGAGGCAGACGCCGGCGAGTTCGGCATCAGCCAGCGGCTCGTCGTCAACGCCCGCGCCGCCGGTCCGCGGCTGGGCAAGGGCGTCCAACAGGCCATCAAGGGCGCCAAGTCCGGGGACTGGTCCGTGGGCGCGGACGGCGGGGTCGTCTCCGGTGGACTCGCCCTGGAACCCCACGAATACGTGCTGGAGACCGTCGTCGAGCAGGCCGAGGGCGGGGCGGCCGTGGCCGCGGCCGTGCTGCCCGGGGGCGGCTTCGTGGTGCTGGACACGGAGGTCACGGAGGAACTGGCCGCCGAGGGCGTGGCGCGCGACATGGTGCGCACCGTCCAGCAGGCCCGCAAGGACGCCGACCTCAACGTCAGCGACCGGATCCGCACGGTGATCCACGCCGGCGCCGACACGCTCCGGGCGCTGCACGCCAACGCGGAACTGCTCAAGGCCGAGACGCTCACCGTGGGACTCGTCCTGGAGGAGACCGCCGGGCCGGTGAAGGTGGAAGTGGAGACCGTGGCCGCCGCCGAGGCGACCGTCAACGGATGGGAGAGGAACCTGTGAGCGGCTTCGACGAGTTTTCCGTGGAGAGCGTCTACGCGGAACTGCTGGGCCGCGCGCCCGAAAACAAGATCGAACCCCGCATGGGACCGATGTTCCGGGCCATGGAGATCCTGGGGGAGCCGAACAAGGCCTTCCCGATCATCCACATCACCGGCACCAATGGGAAGACCTCGACCGCGCGCATCCTGGAGTCGCTGCTCGGGGCCTACGGGCTGCGCACCGGGCGCTACACCAGCCCGCACCTGGCCAAGGTCACCGAGCGGATCAGCATCGACGGCGAGCCGGTCTCCGACGAGGCGTTCGTGCGCGTCTGGGACGAGGTCCGGCCCTACCTGGAAATCGTCGACGCGGAGCTGGAGGCGGCGGGGGAGAACCGCCTGACGTACTTCGAGGCGGTGACCGTCCTGGGCTTCGCGGTGTTCGCCGACACTCCCGTGGACGTGGCCGTGATCGAGGTCGGCCTGGGCGGCATCACCGACGCCACCAACGTCGGGGACGGGAAGGTGTCCGTGGTCTGCCCGATCTCGCTGGACCACACGGACCTGCTCGGCGACACCGTTCGGGACATCGCGCTGGAGAAGTCGGGCATCATCAAGCCCGGGGGATACCTGGTGAGCGCCGCGCAGGACCCCGAGGCGGCCCAGGTGCTGCTCGAGGACGCCCGCGCGAAGGACGTGCCGTTCCGCTTCGAGGGCGTGGAGTTCGGCGTCGAATCGCGGGCGCTGGCCGTCGGCGGGCAGGTGCTGACCCTCCGCGGCCTGGCGGGCCGCTACGAGGACCTGCTGCTGCCGCTGCACGGCGCGCACCAGGCGCAGAACGCGGCGGTCGCCGTGGCCGCGCTCGAGGCCTTCCTCGGCGGCGGGGAGAAGCCGCTGGAGATCGAGCTGCTGCGCGAGGGCTTCGCGAACGCGACCTCGCCGGGTCGCCTCGAGGTCGTCCGCACCGCCCCCACGGCCATCGTCGACGCCGGGCACAACCCGGAGGGGCTGCGCGTGAGCGCCGAGGCCGTGAAGGAGGCGTTCGGCTTCAGCAAGCTCGTGCTGGTCGTGGGGATCCTGCGCGACAAGGACGCGCCGGCGATGCTCGCCGAACTCCGCGCGCAGTACGGCGGCCTGGTCGAGGACATCTGCCTCACGCAGTCGACCTCGCCCCGGGCCATCCCCGCCGGTGAATTGGGGGAAATGGCGGTCGCCGCGGGGTTCCCCGAGGGCGACCTCCACGTCACCGAGCGGCTGGACGACGCGCTCGAGTGGGCGGTCGGCCGCGCCGAGGCCACCGAGGACTTCGGCGGCGGCATCCTGGTCACGGGCTCCATCACGGTGGTCGCCGAGGCCCGAACCCTGCTGGGAAGGTAGAGGAGACATGGCACGACTGACCAAGGCCCAGCGCGCATGGCGCCCGGGCATGAAGAAGCCCCGGCGCTCCATCCGCGTGATGTTCGCCTCCACGGTGCTGTCCCTCGAGGCCTTTGTGGTCTTCTTCGCCACGCTCGGGCTTTTCGGGCTCTACCGGGACCAGGTGGCGCCGTGGCTCATCCTCGGGGCCGGAATCGCGTTCTCCGCGGTCTGCATCCTGACATGCGCGCTGCTGGGCCGCCCCCTGGGGTACTGGATCGGCTGGGGCATCCAACTGCTCTTGGTCCTGGCGGGTTTCGTCGAGCCGATGATGTTCGTCGTCGGTCCCCTCTTCGCCGCCGCGTGGTGGTACGCCGTGGTCAAGGGCCGGTCCATGGACCTCGAGAACGCGCGGCGGGACCGCGAGGAGGCGGAGTGGGAAGCCCGGCAGGGCCCGCCCGCCGCGGACGGCTAGACTCGATCGCGGCAAACCCTCCCATCCGCACACCACCGAAGGAGCACCGCCTTGTCCACTGAACGGACCATGGTCCTCATCAAGCCCGACGGCGTCGCACGCCAGCTCACCGGAAGCATCCTGGCCCGCATCGAGGCCAAGGGCTACCGCCTGGTCGAGCTCAAGCAGCTGAGCGCGACCCGCGAGATGCTGGAGGCCCACTACGAGGAGCACGTCGGCAAGCCGTTCTACGAGCCGCTGGTCGAGTTCATGCTCTCCGGCCCGCTGGTCGCCGCCGTCTTCGAGGGCCACCGCGCCATCGAGGGCTTCCGCTCGCTCGCCGGGACCACGGACCCGACGACCGCCGCGCCGGGCACCATACGCGGCGACCTCGGCCGCGACTGGGGCCTGAAGGTACAGCAGAACCTCGTGCACGGCTCGGACTCGCCGGAGTCGGCCGCGCGCGAAATCGGTATCTGGTTCTCCTAGCGGGCTCCGTCGGTGCGTCGGCCCGGGTCGACGCACCGACGCGCCACCGCCGCCCCGCGGCACGACGGCGGGCCGCGTGGCACGACGGCGGGTCGCACCGCACGACGGCTGGCGCATGGCACGACGGCGGGAGCGCACCGAGCGCCCCGCCGTCGGAGTGTCCGCGGGGTCCGGATGGGCCCGACGGCCCCACGGCTCGGCTACCCGAGGAAGGCGTTCATGAAGCGCAGGAAGACCGAGGCGGCGCACAGGATCAGCAGCAGCGTCGTGGCGACCCAGGGCCACTCCGCGGCGGCCGCCCGAAGGCGCGGTCCGGCCGGCAGGACGCCGCGCAGGATGTTGCGCGCCGTCGTGTAGACGAAGAGCGGGATCACCATCGCCCACACCACCATGCAGTAGAGGCAGAGGGCGTTGATCTCGTAGAGCGCCTGCGACCACAGCCACACCACGAAGGCGAACGCGGCCGTCACGCCCGCCTGGAAACACGCCCAGTACCAGCGGGCGAAGCGCCCGCCGGCGAGCAGCGCTGCGCCGACCGTGACGACCACCGCGAACCCCACGATGCCGATGAGCGGGTTCGGGAACCCGAACAGCGCGGCCTGCCACGTCTTCATGACCACGCCGCAGGAGACCCACGGGTTGACGTCGCAGCTCGTGACGTAGCCGGCGTCCTTGTAGAGCTCCAGCCGTTCCAGCACCAGGATGCCGGAGGCGATCCAGCTCACGGCGCCGGTCACGACGAGCAGGATCCCGAATCCGCGGTCGCGCGCGAGACGCGGCACCCCGGCGAGGCCGTCGCCAGCCGCGTCCGCGGCGCCGCGTTCGCCCGCTGCCTGGTCTGCGGCCTGGTCTGCGTCGGACACGCTGGTTCCCCTCTGTGGCGGTTCTCGGGCGGGCACAATCGCGCCGCACTTCGATTCTAGGTCGCTTCCCGCCCACTCTTCCGACCATGTGAGAGAATGGAGGCGGTCGGTCGAGGATCCACAGTCCCCGTCCGGCCCAGCGACAGGCTTCCAGGCCCGCGGGCGATGGATCATTTGACGGCGTCGAACACCGGCGCCGCCTGAATACCGCCGACGGTCGCCGCAACGTAAAGCGGCATGCCGGGAAAAGCGCCGCTGGTCCGCCGGGACGTCCGCACCCCTCAACGTTGGTGCACCTCGGCGGATAGCTCACTGACTTCCGGGAAGTGGACGGCCACCCGGCCCCTCTCCCCGAACTGACCGTCCGGCGGTCCCTACTGTGGAGGAGCCACCGGGTAGGAGCATGACCCTTCATGGAATCCGTTAACGAAGAACCGAACAGCACCACGAACGATCCGGCCGCGCAGGCCGCTCCGGCGGCCAAGGCGCCGCGGAAGCGGGCGCCACGCAAGAGCACCGCGCCGGCGTCGACGGTGGAGGCCGCACCGCCGGCCGGTCCGGCCGCCGCCGCGGTGTCCGCGGCGGACGCGCCCGAGGCTTCGGGCCAGCCGTCCGACGAGCCGGCCCCGGCGCCCAAGACCACCCGCCGACGCGCCTCGGCCAAGAAGGCCGCCCCCGCGGCCGGGGTGCCCGGGGACGGCGCGGCCGCCGCCGAGGATGCCGTTTCCCCGGCGTCGGCGGAGACCGCCGAGCCCGCGACGAAGGCCGAACCCGCGGAGAAGCCGGTGCGCCGCCGCGCGAGCCGCGCCAAGAAGCCCGCCGAGGCACCCGCTGCCGACGCCGCGGCCGAGGCCCCGGCCACCGGCGACTCCCTCACGGGCGCCGCCGCGACGATCGACGCGTCCGCGGACGAGGCGGCGGACGACACCGCCGTCGCCCCCAAGGCCGCCCGGACCCGCAAGGCGCCCGTGCGCCGCACCCGCAAGGCCGCAGCGGTGGACCCGTCCGCGCCGGCCGAGGGGAACGCCACGGACGCGACCGCCGATGCCGAGCCGCCCGCGGCCACGGAGGCCGGGGGCGGCGCCGCGCAGGATGCCCCCACGGATGGTTTCTCCGCCCGGGACGCCGCCGCCGAGCCCGCCGTCGAGGAGGCGGAAACCGTCGCCGACCCGTTCGCGGTCCCGTCCGCCGCCTCCCTGCTTTTCCACGCCCCCGACCTGACGGCCGTCGTCGCCCCCTCCCGCACGAAGCCTGCCGCGGACGAGGGCGCCGAGGGCGAAGAGGACGAGTCCGAGGGCCGCGGCCGGCGGAGCCGCAGCCGCCGCGGACGCGGACGCACGCGCGACGAGTCCGCCCAGCAGGAGTCCGGCGACGCCGCCGCCGAGTCGGAGGGCGGCGAGTCCGGCCCCGCGGCCGAGGGCGACGGCGTCGTCTCCCGCCGGCGCCGGCGCCGGCGCCGCGGCGACGCCGACCTGGAACTGACCGGCGGGCAGGACGACGATCCGCCCAACACGGTCACCCGCGTCCGCGGGCCGCGCCAGGCCGCGCCCGAGGCCGCGCCGTCGAACAAGGTGACCAGCGTCAAGGGATCCACGCGGCTCGAGGCCAAGCGCCAGCGCCGGCGCGAGTCCCGCGAGACGGGCCGCCGCCGGCACGTCATCACGGAGGCCGAGTTCCTGGCCCGCCGCGAGTCCGTCGACCGCCAGATGATCGTGCGCCAGCGCGAGGACCGCATCCAGATCGGCGTGCTCGAGGACGGCATGCTGGCGGAGCACTTCGTGTCCAAGACGCAGCAGGACTCCCTGATCGGCAACGTGTACGTCGGCAAGGTCCAGAACGTCCTGCCCTCCATGGAGGCGGCGTTCGTCGACATCGGCCGCGGCCGCAACGCGGTGCTGTACGCGGGCGAGGTCAACTGGGACGTCGCGGGGCTCGATGGCCAGCCGCGCCGGATCGAGCACGCGCTGAAGTCCGGGGACTCGGTCCTGGTCCAGGTGACCAAGGACCCCGTCGGACACAAGGGCGCCCGGCTGACCAGCCAGATCTCCCTGCCCGGCCGCTACCTCGTCTACGTCCCGGGCGGCTCCATGACCGGGATCTCCCGCAAGCTGCCGGACGTCGAGCGCAACCGGCTCAAGAAGATCCTCAAGGACCACCTGCCGGAGAACGCCGGCGTGATCGTCCGCACCGCGGCCGAGGGCGCCAGCGAGCAGGAGCTGATGAACGACATCAACCGCCTGCGCGCCCAGTGGGAGGAGATCGAGCGGAAGTCCACGTCCAACAAGACGACGCCGCCCGAGCTGCTCTACGGCGAGCCGGACCTCACCATCAAGGTCGTGCGCGACGTCTTCAACGAGGACTTCTCCAAGCTCATCGTCTCCGGCGAGGAGGCCTGGGACACCATCGAGGCCTACGTCACCTACGTCGCCCCGGACCTGCTGTCCCGCCTGGAACAGTGGACCGCCGAGGAGGACATCTTCACCGCGCACCGCCTGGATGAGCAGATCCACAAGGCGCTGGAGCGCAAGGTCTTCCTGCCGTCCGGCGGCTCCCTGGTCATCGACCGCACCGAGGCCATGACCGTCGTCGACGTCAACACCGGGAAGTTCACGGGCAGCGGCGGCAACCTCGAGGAGACCGTCACCAAGAACAACCTCGAGGCGGCGGAGGAGATCGTCCGCCAGCTGCGCCTGCGGGACATCGGCGGCATCATCGTGATCGACTTCATCGACATGGTGCTCGAGGCCAACCGCGATCTGGTCCTGCGCCGCATGGTCGAGTGCCTCGGTCGCGACCGGACGAAGCACCAGGTCGCGGAGGTCACCTCCCTGGGGCTGGTGCAGATGACGCGCAAGCGCATGGGCACCGGGCTGCTGGAGGTCTTCAGCGAGAACTGCGAGGCCTGCAACGGCCGCGGCGTGGTCACGCACGAGGAGCCCGTCGAGCACCGCCGGGCCTACACCGCCCAGGGCGAGCCGCAGGGAGGCAACCGCGGCGATCGCGGCGCCCAGGCGGACCGGGCGCCCCGGGGAGACCGCAAGCGGCGCGGCCGGGGCCAGGACCGGGAGGCCGACGCGTCGACCGAGCCGCTGCACGTCGCTCCCGTCGCGGCGGCGGACCCGGAGCGCGAGGCGAAGGCCACGGCCGCCCGCGCAGCGTTCGCGTCCATTGCCGCCGCGGCGCACGCGGCGCACGAGCACGAGCTTCAGGGCAACCGGGCCGTCCGGCCGGAAACCCCGGCGACGCCGGAGCCGTCCCGCCCCGTCGAGGCCGCCGAGCCCGCCGCGGTGGGGGAGGAGCAGGACGAGGAGCAGGTCGTCACGATCGCCGGCGAGGAGGTCCGCCTCCCGCGGTCCCGGCGCCGGCGCCGCGCGTCGTCGCCGACGCACGCGCCCGAACTGACGCTCGAGGGCCTGTCCGCCGCCTTCGCGGCCCCCGGGACGAGCCCCGGCGCGCCCGCGCAGGAGCCCGGCACGGAACGCGACGCTCATCGCCCCGGGTCCGGCGAGGGAACCCACGACCGGCCCGAGACGGCAACTGCGGAGACCGCCGAACCCGTGGCCGGCCCGGACGCGGGGCGGTCCCCCGAAGCCGGAGCAGCAACCGCGCCACGCGCTTCGCGCCGTTCGCGCGGTTCCCGGCGCGCCACCGACTCCGGGAAGCGTTCCGACGCCGCCGCGGAGCCGGCCGCGCAGGCTCCGCACCAGGCGGCCTCGGGCGACGAGCCGACGCAATCCCGCCGGGAGCGGTCCGTCCCGGAGCCCTCGGCCCCGGTATCCGCGATTCCGGAAAGCGCGGTGCCGGAGCGCGCGGAGGCGCCGGCCTCCGGCGCGACGGCGGCCGGCCCGGCCGCGGACACCCGGCCCGGGGTTCCGGCGTCGTCCCACACGGCGGAGCAGAGCCCCCGCCGCGTGCGGCGGACCCGCTCGGCGCGCAGCGCCCAGGGTTCGGCCAACGAGCCCATCGAGCGCAGCGCCGGTGACACGGCCCAGCGGCCGGCCGGCGAGGCGGTGGTGGCGCACGTCGCGAAGCTCCCGGCACGCGCCGCCCGTGCCCGCCAGGACAGCGAGGCCGCCGCGGCGCCCATGATCCTCGGGGTCGGCGTGCCGGCCTCGGAGCTGTAGCCGGAAAGTGCTTGACGACCCGCCGGGGCAGAGTGTATTTGCCCCGGCGGGCCGGACTAGCGTAATCTAGACCTTCGGTGCGAACGCCAGCCAATCGGATTCTTCCGCTCGGCGTGACAGCACGGCGCAAACCCGGGACATCGTGTCCGGGGTGCCTTATGCGCAGTTAGAGTAATAAACGTCGAGAGAAGTGAGTTCCCAAGTGGTGTACGCGATTGTCCGCGCTGGCGGCCGCCAGGAAAAGGTTTCCGTTGGAGACTTCGTAACGCTTGACCGCGTGCCCGTAGCAGCCGGTGGCACCATCGAGTTGCCCGCCCTGCTCCTGGTTGATGGCGACAAGGTGACGTCCGCGGCGAACGAGCTGGCCAAGGTCACCGTGACCGCCGAGGTTCTGGAGAACCTCCGCGGCCCGAAGATCGTCATCCAGAAGTTCAAGAACAAGACCGGCTACAAGAAGCGCCAGGGTTTCCGCTCCGCGCTGACGAAGGTCAAGGTCACCTCCATCGCCTAAGGCGCCGGAGACCAGTTTCCCCCCGATTTGAAGGTAGGCACATTCAATGGCACATAAGAAGGGCGCGAGCTCCACTCGCAACGGCCGCGACTCCAACGCTCAGTACCTGGGCGTCAAGCGCTTCGGCGGACAGGTCGTCTCCGCAGGCGAGATCATCGTCCGCCAGCGCGGCACCCACTTCCACCCGGGCGCCAACGTCGGCCGCGGCGGCGACGACACCCTGTTCGCCCTCTCCGCCGGCGCCGTCGAGTTTGGTACTCGCCGCGGCCGCCGCGTGGTGAACATCGTGACCGCCGACTAATACGGCGTCGTCAAGTTTCATTAGACTGGAGGGTGGGCCACTCGGCCCACCCTCCAGTCGTCTTTCAGGCAGTACCGCGCCGCTAACGAAGCGGCGCATCCTTTACAGAGGAGTTTCGGCAGTGGCAGCGTTTATAGACCGCGTGGTCCTCCACGTATCCGGTGGAACCGGAGGCCACGGCTGTGTCTCCATCAAGCGGGAGAAGTTCAAGCCGCTCGGCGGGCCCGACGGCGGTGCCGGGGGCAACGGCGGCGACGTGATTCTCCGCGTCGACCACCAGACGACGACGCTGCTGGCGTACCACCATCTGCCGCACCGCCACGCCAGCAACGGCGAGGGCGGCAAGGGCGACATGCGCCCGGGCAAGCACGGAGAGACCCTGGTCCTCCCCGTCCCCGACGGAACGGTGGTGAAAAGCCCGAGCGGCGAGATCCTCGCGGACCTCGTCGGCGAGGGCACGGAGTACGTCGCCGCCGCCGGCGGACTCGGTGGGCTCGGGAACGCGGCACTGTCGTCGCAGAAGCGCAAGGCCCCCGGATTCGCGCTCCTCGGCATCGCCGGCACGGCCGGCGACGTGGTGCTGGAACTCAAGACCGTCGCGGACGTGGCCCTCGTCGGCTACCCCTCGGCCGGCAAGTCCAGCCTGATCGCCGCGATCTCGGCGGCGCGCCCGAAGATCGCCGACTACCCCTTCACCACCCTGGTGCCCAACCTCGGCGTAGTCCAGGCGGGGGACGTCCGCTTCACCGTCGCCGACGTGCCCGGGCTGATCCCCGGAGCCAGCGAGGGGCGCGGCCTCGGCCTCGAGTTCCTGCGACACGTCGAGCGGTGCGCGGCGCTGGTGCACGTCCTCGACTGCGGCACGCTGGAATCGGACCGCGACCCGATCTCCGACCTCGAGATCATCGAGGCCGAGCTCGCCGCGTACGAGGTCGACTCCAGCTTCGCCGGCGTCGACGGGCAGATCATCCCGCTGAACGAGCGTCCGCGCCTGGTCGCCCTGAACAAGGTCGACATGCCCGACGGCGAGGAGATGGCCAAGTTCGTGCGTCCCGAGCTCGAGAAGCGGGGCTACCGCGTCTTCGAGGTCTCGGCGCTGACCCGGACCGGGCTGCGCGAGCTGACCTTCGCCATGGCCGGCCTTGTGGAGGAGGCGCGCGCCCGGATCGAGGCCGCGCCCCCGATCGCCGCGGTTCCCGTCCTCCGTCCGCGCGCCGTCAACGCCAAGGGCTTCGACATCCGCCGCGAGGAGCGCAACCTCGAGCCGCTCTTCCGCGTCACCGGCGAGAAGCCGATCCGCTGGGTCAAGCAGACCGACTTCACCAACGACGAGGCCGTCGGCTATCTCGCCGACCGGCTCGCGAAGCTCGGTGTGGAGGACAAGCTCTTCCGCATGGGCGCGAAGCCGGGCGACGCGGTCGTCATCGGCGACGACTACGACGGCGTCGTCTTCGACTGGGAGCCGACCATGGCGGCCGGCGCCGAGTTGCTCGGCTCGCGCCGCGGCCACGACGTGCGCCTCGAGGAGCTGAACCGGCCCACGCGCGAGCAGAAGCGCCAGGATCACCAGGACCGCAAGGACGCCCGCGAGGCGGCGCGCTCCGAGCTCGAGGCCGAGCGCAAGGCCGGCATCTGGACGGAGTCCGTCAACTACAAGCACCAGCGTCCCGCCGAGGACAGCGAGTAGGGATGCGGCAGAACCGGAAGCCGTCCGCCGTCACGGACCGCTCGGGGCTCGCCGGGGCGACCCGGCTGGTCGTCAAGGTCGGGTCGTCCTCGCTGACCACGGTCGGCGGCGGCATCTCCGAGGCCGCCCTGCTGGGACTGGTGGAGCAGCTGGCGGCGGTGCGCAACGCGGGCACCGAGCTCATCCTCGTGTCCTCCGGCGCGATCGCCGCGGGGCTCGCTCCGCTGGGCCTGCCGCGCCGTCCGCGCGACCTCGCGACGCAGCAGGCCGCGGCGAGCGTCGGGCAGGGGCTGCTCATGGCCCGCTACACGCAGGCGTTCGGCGCGCACGGCGTGACGGTCGGGCAGGTGCTGCTCACGGCGGACGACCTCATCCGGCGCCAGCAGTACGCCAACGCCTTCCGCGCGCTCAACCGCCTGCTGGCGCTCGGCGTCGTTCCGGTCGTGAACGAGAACGACACCGTGGCCACGCACGAGATCCGCTTCGGCGACAACGACCGGCTCGCCGCGCTCGTCGCCCACCTCGTCAAGGCGGACGCCCTGGTCCTCTTCTCCGACGTCGACTCCGTCTATGACGGGCCGCCCGCGCAGGGGGCGCGGCGCATCCCGCACGTCGGGTCCGCCGACGACCTGCGGGGCGCCAGCATCGGCAGGACCGGCACGGCGGGCGTCGGGACCGGGGGCATGGCCACGAAGGTCGAGGCCGCCACGATGGCGGCCGAGTCGGGGATCCCTGCGCTGGTGACCTCCACCGACAACGCCGCGCGCGCCTTGGCGGGGGAGGACGTCGGCACCTGGTTCGCGTCCCGCGGCAACCGGCGGCCGGCTCGCCTGCTGTGGCTTGCGCACCTGGCCGACACACGGGGACGGCTCATCCTGGACGACGGGGCGGTGACGGCCGTCGCCTCCGGCTCGCGCTCGCTGCTCCCGGCGGGCATCACCTCGGTCGACGGTGATTTCGAGGCGGGGGACCCCGTCGAACTGACCGACACCGCCGGCCTCGTGGTCGCCCGCGGCCTGGTCAACTACTCCTCGCAGGAGCTCCCCGAGATGCTCGGGCGCAGCACCCGCGAGCTCGCCCGCAACCTCGGGCCGCACTACGAGCGCGAGGTCGTCCACGTCGACGACATCGTGCTGGTGTGACGCGGCCCCGCTCAACATTCCGCTTGGTGTGACGCAGCACCGCTTAACATTCCGCCTGGCGGGGCAGCCGACGCCTCCCGACGCGGCGCCGCGGGGACGCGCGGACTAAACTGGCCGCATGAGCCAGCAAGCCGCCGACGCGATCCGCGACACGTCCGCCCCCGCTCCCTCCGAGTCTCCCGGCACGGCCGACCGACCGGCGGACCGCGCGCCGGACGCGCCGGAGGAGGTCCGCCACGCGGTCGGACTCATGGCCGACCGGGCCAGGACCGCGTCGCGGGCCCTGGCCCGCGCCGACCGCGACTGGAAGGACCGCGGGCTCCACGCCATCGCCGCGTCCCTCGACGCCCGCCGGGCGCAGGTGATCGCCGCGAACCGCGAGGACGTAGCGCGCGAGCGGGAGGCGGGCATGGGCGGCGCACTGCTGGACCGGCTGCGGCTCGATGACGCGCGGGTCGACGCGCTGATCGCCGCGCTGCGCGAGCTGGCCGGGCTGCCGGATCCGGTGGGCACGGTCGTCCGCGGCCAAACCCTCCCCAACGGCCTGCGCCTGCGCCAGGTGCACGTGCCCATGGGGGTGGTCGGCGCCATCTACGAGGCCCGCCCCAACGTGACCGTGGACATCGCCGGGCTGGCCCTGAAGAGCGGCAACGCCGTGCTGCTCCGCGGAGGGTCCGCGGCTGCCGCCACCAACCGGGCGCTGCTGCACCTGATCCGCGACGCGCTCCATGGCGTCGGCCTGCCCGCCGACGCGGTGCAGAGCGTCGACGAGTACGGGCGCGAGGGTGCCAACGCCCTCATGGCCGCTCGCGGCAAGGTCGACGTCCTCATCCCGCGTGGCGGGCGTTCGCTGATCCAGGCCGTCGTGCGCAACGCCACGGTCCCGGTCATCGAGACGGGGGAGGGCAACGTCCACATCTTCCTCGACGAGTCGGCCAGCGCGGATACGGCCGTCCCGATCCTGCTCAATGCGAAGACGCAGCGTCCGTCCGTGTGCAACACGGTCGAGACCCTGCTGATCCACCCCCGGTGCGCCGCCGCCCCCGCGGTCCTGCGGGAACTCTCCCGGTCGGGCGTGCGGCTGCACGCCGACGAGCGGGCGCGGGCGATCGCGGGCGACGTGCCGACCGTGCCGGCGACGGAGGAGGACTGGGCCACCGAGTACATGGACCTGGACCTGGCCGTGGCCGTGGTGGACGACCTCGACGCGGCGCTGGAGCACATCCGCCGCTGGTCCACCGGACACACCGAGGCCATCCTGACGAACGACCTCGCCAACGCGGAACGCTTCATCGCCGAGGTCGACTCCGCAGCGGTCATCGTGAACGCCTCCACCCGGTTCACCGACGGCGGCCAGCTGGGGCTGGGGGCCGAGGTGGGGATCTCCACGCAGAAGATGCACGCCCGCGGGCCCATGGGGCTGCGCGAGCTGACGACCACCAAATGGATCGTGCAGGGCGACGGCCACGTCCGTTCGTAGACGGTGGTCAACATGGGTACGATGGAACCCAGTTAAGCAGGACTTTCCGCGCCCGCCACCGCATCATGCGGCGGGCGCGGCGCGACATCGATACTAGGAGAGACATGCTCACTCAGCTCATGGGAACCGTGCTGGCCAGCGCGGTGGAAGCCGAAGCGGAATCAGCCTCCGGTCAGGCCCTGCTCATCGGCGCTGGCATCATGGCGATCTTCCTCGTGGGACTGCTCGTCACCGTGTCCTTCTCCAACGTGGGGCGACGCCACGAGGCGCACCCCGAGGTCGCGGATTCGCACCGCCAGCACTCGAACAAGCACGGCGTCGAACATCACTAACCGAACCGCGACGGAGCGGTCCAAGAGGCCGGTTCGTCTGGGCGTGATGGGCGGAACCTTCGATCCGATCCACCACGGCCACCTGGTGGCCGCGAGCGAGGTCGCGGCCGAGTTCGGGCTGGACGAGGTGGTCTTCGTCCCCACCGGGCGACCGTGGCAAAAGGAAGACACGGAGGTCTCGCCCTCCGAGGACCGGTACCTGATGACGGTGGTGGCCACGGCGTCGAACCCCCGGTTCACGGTGAGCCGGGTGGACATCGACCGACCGGGACCCACGTACACGATCGACACCCTGCGCGACCTCCGCCGGGAGCGGCCCGAGGCCGAGCTCTTCTTCATCACCGGCGCCGACGCGATGGCGCAGATCATGTCCTGGAAGGACATCGATGAACTGTGGAGCCTGGCCCACTTCGTCGGGGTCACCCGGCCCGGTCACGAGTTGCCGGAGCTGGACCGCCAGAACGTGAGCCTTCTCGAGGTGCCCGCCATGGCGATCTCCTCCACCGCCTGCCGCAACAGGGTGCGTGCGCACAAGCCCGTGTGGTACCTGGTGCCCGACGGCGTGGTGCAGTACATCGCCAAGTACGAGTTGTACGCGGGCGACGCCGGATCCGACGGCGCCGAAGCGGTCAACGCCGGAACCGTGGACACGGGATCCAACGGCACCGGAGCCGTCGGCGCCTAGCCCGGGAGGGACAGCATGAGCAAGAACCGCGGGAGTTCCCCGAGGGGACGCAAGCAGCGTCGGGGGCCCCAGGCCGCCGTGGCGCCGAACTCCGACGCGCCCGCGGCCGCCAGCGTCCCCGCCGACGCGGGCGCCCACGCTCCGGCCCCCGGGCCAGGACCCGCAACGAAGCCCCCAGCGGGGCCCGACGGCGGAACCACACCCCCCCGGCGGAGCCGACGGGCCTCCGACGCGCCCGTGGACGCGCTGCCCGCACGCGCGGAACGCCCCCCGGTGCCGTCCTCCCGCGACAGCGGGTCGCTCCCCTCGGCGCGCGACGTCGGCGAGCCAGCGGACGGGGCTGCGCCCCTGACCCGGCGTCAGCTCCGGCTGCGGGCGCAGGGAGCGGTCCCGCCGCGGACCGACGAGGCGGCGGGTGGGGAAGCCGGGCACGCCCCCGGGACCTCCGGTGCCGGTCCGGCCGGTCCCGCGCCCGCGGAAGCCGGAAGCGGGTCCGCCGGCGAGCCGCAAGCGCCGCGCAGCGCCGGTCTCATGACGGTGGAGGAGGCCCTGGCGGCCCGTGCCCGCACGGCCGGAAACCCCGCGCCGGCGCCTTTTGCTCCGGTGCCGCACGAGCCCGCGTCCCCCGCGTCACACGAACCCACGTCCCCCGCGCCGGATTCCACCGCGCCGGATTCCACCGCGCCGGATTCCGCGGCGGCGGTGGAGACCGGCCTGATGGACCTTGAGGAACTGGCCCGGCGGCGCGGCAACGCGACCCGTTCGGCCCTGTCCCACCGCTCTGCCGGGGACGGGGCACGCGCGGAGGGAAACGGCCCGGACGAGGCCCTCCCGGAGACGGCGGGTGCGGCGGGAACCGACCCCGTGCGGTCGGACCCCTTCACCGGGGCCATGAATATCCTGCGCGACCCGCAGGGCGAGAAGAAGCTGGCGAACACGGGTGTCGATGGACCGATGACCAGCGGATTCCGTCTGGAGTTGCCGCCGCGTCCGTCCGCCGCCGCGGCGGCCGAGGCGGCCCGGCCGGGCGGGCCGCGGGCGGAACCCGACGATGTGCCCGCGCACGACGAGGCGCCGCGCGTCGCCGCCGTCGTTCCCCGTGAGGGGGACGGGGCGCTGCCGGTCCGCGCCGACGGCGCGCAGGGACTCGACACCCTGGACTACCTCACGGCCACCGCGCGCCAATCCAGGATCCGCGTTCTCGCGGTAACCGGTTCGCTGGTCCTCGGAGGCATCGCCTTCGTGACCGGCCTTATGATGATCATCAATTCCCGCTAGGCGTCACACGCCGCCGGCACCACCGACCCAAGGAGCACAGTGACCGCCACAGATCACTCCCTAGACATTATCCGTATCGCAGCCCTGGCGGCCGCGGACAAGCTCGCCGAGGACCTCGTCGCGCTGGACGTCAGCGACCGCCTGGGCATCACCGATGCGTTCCTCATCGCGTCGGCGTCCAGCGAGCGGCAGGTCAACGCCATCGTCGACGGCATCGAGAAGGCGCTGGGGGAGCAGCTCGAGTTGCGGCCCGTCCGTCGCGAGGGCCGCGGCGAGGGCCGCTGGGTCCTGCTCGACTACCTCGACGTCGTGATCCATGTCCAGCACGTCGAGGACCGCGTGTTCTACGCGCTCGACCGCCTGTGGAGCGACTGCCCGCTCATCGAGCTGCCGACGACCGGGGAGCCGGCGTCCGCGGCGACCGGCGCGGCTGCCGCGGAACCCGCCCAGACCGTCGGGGGCGACGCCCGGGACGGGGCGCCGGCGGCGGAGACGGCGGAAACCGCCGAGGGCGCACCGGCCGACTCGCCGGAGCCGGGCCAGCGCTGAGTCCGTCCCGCCGCGCGGGATTTGCGCGGCGGTTTTACCCTGAACTATGATGGACGAGTTGTCCGGCGGAGCAATCGGCCGGGGCAGCGTCCTTCCGGGGGTATGGCGCAGTTGGTAGCGCGTCTGCATGGCATGCAGAAGGTCAGGGGTTCGAATCCCCTTACCTCCACGGAAGGATCTCCCAGGAGATCCCGGCAGACCGGACCCACGACGTGGGTCCGGTCTTTTCGTGTGCCACGGTGCGGCGGCCCGCCGGCCGGCGCCTCGCCGAGCATGGTGGTGTGAACCAGGATCCGCCCGCGTGCCCCGAATGCTCCCGCAACGACACCCACGAGCCCGGCGCCCTGCTGGTGTGTCCCCGCTGCGTCCACGAGTGGGCACCTGAAGACGCCGGCGGTGGACTGGACGGGGGCGGGCGGGTCATCCGGGACGCGTTCGGGAAGTCAAGCCGTCCCCGCTCCACGTCCCGCGCGACACGCCGCGCGGCGGCGACACGCCGGATTCTTCACCTGTGCACGGCGGCTCCACAGCCTGTGGACGGGTAGGCCCGAACGGCGGATCGGCGCGGAAAAACGAGTCCATTTTGTCCACACCGGCTGTGGACTAAGGGGGTGGCGAATGACATACTTGTAATACATCATCTTGGGGTTCAATCCCTCGGCTTGCACAACATGTAGTATTGAAAACGCTGGAGGGGCCAAAGGTCGGTCACGGGAAACAGCCCGAAAAACGACCTGTTCCACCGGGGCCGAGAGGCACCCGTGACACCGGACCGGCAACCACACACACGAAACTTTGCACGAGGGGATCACGGCCATGACCGTCACGGTTTACACGAAGCCAGCTTGCGTACAGTGCAACGCAACTTACCGCGCGCTGGACAAGAAGGGCATCGCCTACCAGAGCGTCGACATCTCGCAGGATCCCGAGGCGCTGGAGCGCGTCCGGGCCCTCGGGTACATGCAGGCGCCCGTCGTCATCACGGAGGCCGACCACTGGTCCGGCTTCCGCCCGGACAAGATCGAGGAACTCGCCCAGCTCGCGACGTCCTCCGTCGCCTAGGCGCACCCACCTCAACACCCGGCAAGAAGGCGGTCATGGTGTCTGCCAGCGCAACGCTGACCCCGGCAAGCGGCTCCGCGGCCGCCGGTGAAACGGCGACCGACAGCAGGCTCGTCTACTTCTCCTCCATTTCCGGCTACACGCGCCGATTCGTGGAGAAGCTCGGTGTCGACAGCGCGCGGATCCCGCTCTTCGGCTACGAGCCGGCGCTGGTGGCCGCCCGGCCGTTCGTCCTGGTCCTCCCCACCTACGGAGGGGAGGAGGGCAGGCACTCGATCCCCCCGCAGGTGGTCCGCTTCCTGAACGACCCGCGCAATCGCGCGCTCCTGCGCGGCGTCATCGGCGCCGGCAACACCAACTTCGGCACGACCTATTGCCTGGCGGCACGCAAGATCTCCGCCAAGTGCGACGTGCCCCTGCTATATCGCTTTGAACTCATGGGCACGCCTGAAGACGTGACCCTCGTACGCCAAGGATTGGAAGAGTTTTGGACACAACAGTCGCAGAGCCGGCCGTGACCACGGACGGCAAGGACATGCCCGCAGCATTCGAGGGGCTCGGCTACCACGAGCTGAACGCCATGCTGAACCTCTACGGGCAGGACGGCCGGATCCAGTTCGGTGCCGACCGTGCCGCGGCGCGCCAGTACTTCCTCCAGCACGTCAATAACAACACCGTCTTCTTCCACGATCTGGACGAGAAGCTCGACTACCTGGTCAAGCACGAATACTACGAGCGCGAGACGCTGGACCAGTACACGATGAACTTCGTGCGCGACCTGTTCTCCCGCGCGTACAAGAAGAAGTTCCGCTTCGAGACGTTCCTCGGCGCGTTCAAGTTCTACACCTCGTACACGCTCAAGACGTTCGACGGCAAGCGCTACCTGGAGCGCTACGAGGACCGCGTGTGCATGGTCGCCCTGCACCTCGCCCGCGGCGACGAGGAGCTGGCCACCCAGCTCGTCGACGAGATCATCGACGGCCGGTTCCAGCCCGCCACCCCGACGTTCCTCAACGCCGGCAAGGCCCAGCGCGGCGAGCTCGTGTCCTGCTTCCTGCTCCGCGTCGAGGACAACATGGAGTCGATCGCCCGCGGCATCAACTCCTCGCTGCAGCTGTCCAAGCGCGGCGGCGGCGTCGCGCTGTCGCTGACCAACATCCGCGAGTACGGCGCGCCGATCAAGCAGATCGAGAACCAGTCCTCGGGCGTCATCCCCGTGATGAAGCTCCTCGAGGACAGCTTCTCCTACGCCAACCAGCTGGGCGCCCGCCAGGGCGCCGGCGCGGTCTACCTGCACGCCCACCACCCGGACATCCACCGGTTCCTCGACACCAAGCGCGAGAACGCCGACGAGAAGATCCGCATTAAGACCCTCTCGCTGGGCGTCGTCATCCCGGACATCACGTTCGAGCTGGCCCGCAAGAACGAGGACATGTACCTCTTCTCGCCGTACGACGTCCAGCGCGTCTACGGGATCCCCTTCTCCGACGTGAACGTCACCGAGAAGTACTACGAGATGGTCGACGACGCGCGGATCAAGAAGACCAAGATCAGCGCCCGCGAGTTCTTCCAGACCCTCGCGGAGATCCAGTTCGAGTCGGGCTACCCGTACCTCATGTTCGAGGACACGGTGAACCGGGCGAACCCGATCAAGGGCAAGATCACCATGAGCAACCTCTGCTCGGAGATCCTGCAGGTGTCCTCCCCGTCGGTGTACGGCGAGGACCTCGGCTACGAGGTCGTCGGCAAGGACATTTCCTGCAACCTGGGCTCGATGAACATTGCGAAGTCCATGGACTCCCCGGACCTCGGCGCCACCGTCGAAACCGCCATCCGGGCCCTGAGCGCCGTGTCGGACATGTCCTACATCGGCTCCGTCCCCTCGATCGCGGAGGGCAACCTGCAGTCGCACGCCATCGGCCTGGGACAGATGAACCTGCACGGGTACCTGGCGCGCGAGCGGGTCCACTACGGCTCCGCGGAGGGCCTGGACTTCACCAACATCTACTTCTACACGGTGCTCTTCCACGCGCTCCGCGCCTCCAACCGGCTCGCCATGGAGAAGGGCGAGGCCTTCGCCGGCTTCCCCGATTCGAAGTACGCCTCGGGCGAGTTCTTCGACAAGTACACCGAGCGCGAGTGGACCCCGGAGACCGCCCGCGTCGCGGAGCTCTTCGACGGGATCCACATCCCGACCCAGCAGGACTGGCTCGAGCTGAAGGCCTCCGTCATGGAGCACGGCATCTACAACCAGAACCTGCAGGCGGTACCGCCGACCGGCTCGATCTCCTACATCAACAACTCGACGTCCTCGATCCACCCGGTGGCCTCGAAGATCGAGATCCGCAAGGAGGGGAAGATCGGGCGCGTCTACTACCCGGCGCCCTACCTGGACAACGACAACCTGGACTACTACCAGGACGCGTACGAGATCGGCTACGAGAAGATCATCGACACCTACGCCGCGGCGACGCAGCACGTGGACCAGGGCCTGTCCCTGACGCTGTTCTTCAAGGACACCGCGACCACGCGCGACATCAACAAGGCGCAGATCTACGCGTGGCGCAAGGGCATCAAGACGCTCTACTACATCCGTCTCCGCCAGCTCGCGCTGGAGGGCACGGAAGTCGAGGGCTGCGTGTCCTGCGCCCTCTAGGCGCCCCCAGCCGAGGCGTACGACGGCGGGTACCCGCCCGCCGTCGTACCCCGGGTCCAAGAAACTTCGCAATGCACAAGGAAAGTCAGAGGATCTCATGACCGAGAAGGTCAAGCTGCTCAGCCACGTCGAGGCGATCAACTGGAACCGCATCCAGGACGACAAGGACGTCGAGGTCTGGAACCGTCTGGTCAACAACTTCTGGCTGCCCGAGAAGGTGCCCCTGTCCAACGACGTGCAGTCGTGGGGGACGCTCACCGCCGACGAGAAGCTGCTGACGATGCGCGTGTTCACGGGTCTGACGCTGCTCGACACCCTGCAGGGAACCGTGGGCGCCGTCTCGCTCATCCCCGACGCGATCACCCCGCACGAGGAGGCCGTCTACACGAACATCGCGTTCATGGAGTCGGTCCACGCCAAGAGCTACTCGTCGATCTTCTCGACGCTGTGCTCCACCAAGGAGATCGACGACGCGTTCCGCTGGTCCACGGAGAACGAGAACCTCCAGAAGAAGGCGCGCATCGTCGAGGGCTACTACCACGGCGACGATCCGCTGAAGAAGAAGATCGCTTCGACGTTGCTGGAGTCCTTCCTGTTCTACTCGGGCTTCTACCTGCCGATGTACTGGTCCTCGCGGGCCAAGCTCACCAACACCGCCGACCTGATCCGCCTGATCATCCGCGACGAGGCCGTGCACGGGTACTACATCGGCTACAAGTTCCAGAAGGGGCTCGAGGGCCTCAGCGAGGAGCGCAAGCAGGAGCTGAAGGACTACACGTTCGAGCTGCTCTTCGAGCTCTACGAGAACGAGGTCCAGTACACGCACGACCTCTACGACGGGGTCGGCCTGAGCGAGGACGTCAAGAAGTTCCTGCACTACAACGCGAACAAGGCGCTGATGAACCTGGGTTACGAGGCCATGTTCCCGGCCTCCGTCACCGACGTGAACCCGGCGATCCTGTCCGCGCTGAGCCCGAACGCCGACGAGAACCACGACTTCTTCTCCGGATCGGGATCCTCCTACGTCATCGGCAAGGCCGTCAACACAGAAGACGAGGACTGGGACTTCTAGGTCGTTGTAGATTTCCAGGCAACTTGGTCCTTTTGTCGCCGTACTTGGTCCATTCCCAACGAACTTGGTCCATTGGTCCATACGATGACAACGGAAGGGCCGGATGCCGTTGGCGAGCTAGCGGTCCATGACGCCGTCCAAAGAGGTTCCTGGCCCGGAGTGACGGGCCAGGAACCTTCTGGCGGTGAGCGTCATCAGTGGACGGCTTGAATCGGGCGCTCCGAAATGTCCGTAGCTCGTTCCGGCTCGCCGGCCCGTTCTGCCGTGGCGCTAACCGCGAGGTCAAGGGGCAAGAGTTCGGAGAACTTCAGCGACTTCAGCGCGCGGGCGTCGATCGAGGGTCGGAAGCGTGTCGGCGCAGAGTGCAACGTGTCGCGAATGTCCCGGAGCGCGCGACCCATGGTCCCAGCCGTCGCATCGCCGCGAAGACCAATTTGCCAATTGTTGTAGGCCCTAGGTTCGTCCAGTAGCTTGGGCGAAATTTCCAGCAAAGCTGCGGCAAGTACGGCATTCGCCCGAGCACCCGCCCACGTCCACCACCGCAGCCGGCCATTGGCCTCGCGGACCAGAACCGTAGAATCCGCCGCGACACGATTGATGTACTCTCCGCGGAGCTCCTCGAGCTTAACGATGGCTCGCTTGGACAGCGTCACCCCAGTTGGCTCAGCGCCGAGCAGCACGCGCCTGGTCGCGTCGCTCAACGCATACGATTCCGGTTGCGGCATGCTCGACCATTTGGAGTCCGCCGCCCGGTCTGACGGCTCGACGTAGGCCCGGTGCCGCTTCCAGTCGACGTAGTTCACCTGCCAGGAGCGCCCGCCGAGGGTGATGAGCCGCGGCCCCTCGACCCTCCGCTGCAGCAACATCGGATCGACCGAGCCGACTTCTTCACGTCCGTGCAGGATCACGATTTGCGGATCGGCGGTGAAGACCGCCACAAGAGGCGCTCGGAAAGCCGACGCCGATCGAGTTGGAGACATTCAGCAACTTGGCGCCAGCCGCGTAGGAAACTCTCAGCCCCGCGGGTCAACCAAACCGTGGGCAGTCCCCAACTCGGCCTGCGCGTGGGCGAGCAGGAGTTGAGTCTCGCGAAGAAGTTCTAGCGACGTCTCTTGAATTTCTCGCGACGCATCCGTCGCCGCCTCTGCCTTCTCTGCCGCACGACGGGGCAGGAGAAATTCGATAAGAAGCGTTGCTGCGGTGCCGAGCAAGACGCCTGACAGCACCAGTAGGAATTGCGCCATGGATCGCATCTCGGGAACGGTCCAGCGGACGACGAAGCCGTAAGCGATTGCGGGGAGGCGAGCTGTCCGCTGATCCAGGTTGTCAGCCACCCACGGACCCTTGGGACGAAGGGAGAATTGCACGACCGCGACCCTTCCGATGTCGTTTAGGAGGACAGAGATCGTTTGCTGGTCAGGGGGGTCTGCGATGCCGTTCTGCGGTCGAGTGGAGACCTCGTGAGGGCACAGGCCAGACCCTCCCTCCTGCCGGAGGAGGGCAGGTGACGGGGTGGTGGGAGCAAGCGCTTACTTGACGGCTCCCCGAAATCCGCGCAGGATTTGCGTCCATGGGCGAGTCGCACGAGGAAATGCTTCGTCACTACGAGCCGGGCGGACTTCTGCCGCGAATCGTGGCGGGGTTGCAAGCTCTCGGCAAGGACCTGGACTCGGTCACGCACGAAGATCTCGCGCCGGCCGACGAGTTTCACTCCGCGGGACGTTCGGCCACGCGCGCATTGGTGGAGCTTGCAAAGATTCCGCCAGGATCGCGAGTGCTCGACGTAGGCAGCGGGTTGGGCGGCCCGGCGCGTTACCTCGCCGCAACTTTGGGTTGCGACGTGACAGGCATCGATCTCTCGCCTGAATTCTGCGGGTTGGCCAACGCCCTTTCTCGGATGACGCGGTTGTCCGATCGCACCCGCTTTCAGGCGGGTGATGCCCTGGAGCTTCCGTTCGCCGCGTCCAGCTTCGACGTGGTGTGGACGATACAAATGCAGATGAACATCCGGGACAAGCGCCGCCTGTATTCCGGAATCGCCCGGGTACTCAGGCCGGGCGGGCTGTTCGTCTGCCAGGAAATCTGCGCGGGGAACGGCGAGCCGATCGAGCTTCCGGTCCCATGGGCGAGCCGCCCCAACCAGAGCCATCTGGCCGATGCGGAATCCCTCCGCGGGTTGATCCGCGGTGCAGGTCTCCTGGAGCGCACCTGGCGCGACATTACCGCCGACATCGTGGCGGCGCGCAAGGCACAGCAGGCGAAGGCGCAAGCGTCGGGTGCGAGCGGCTCCAGCGCCCCTCCTCCGCTTGGAATGCATCTCGTGCTGGGAGAACAGGCAGCCGTCAAGATGAGTAACTCCGGGCGCAACACCGACGCCGGGCGCACGGTGTTCATCCAGGGCGTATTCGACAAGCCTGGCTAGTGGTCCGATCCGCTGATCCCGCTGGAAAACTCTGTCGAAAGCAAGTCCGATGCCAGACTCGGACTCATGTCGGCAACGCCTGATCCGCAACCGTCCGGGTCAGCGTTCAACGCCCAGCAGAATAGTGCATTGTCAACTTAATCGGGATGTCAGGGAAAACAATGCCCGAGTCCGGTCGAGAGAATGCTTCGCTTTCAGTCCGCCGGCGCTAGAAATGCTAGGTGCTGTTTTGATGACCTGCGCCAATGGCGACCGCAAAGTATCCGGAGACAGAAGCGTGATTCTCGCACGAGAGTTCCAGCCGAACGCCAATATCCGTGAGTATGTCGAGTATGGATTTAATGAGTTAGGGACCGACCCCTGGGATCAACGCGGTCCAAGAAGCCGTGTTTAGCCAGCCGATGTGCGGGTCCGGTGTAAAAGGACCAACCAGTTTGACCACGGGAAGATCCGGCCGGGCTCATGCCCCTGCGCAAACGCGGGGGAGGGGAATGGTCCCAGGGACCAAGTGGCCTGCCGATCTACATTCGTGACGCATGCTCGCGGGTCCTGGCTCCATATTGGAGCCAGGACCCGCGACTTTTTTGCGTGGTGCCCAGGACCGAGGGAACCCGAAGGAGGACCCGCCATCTCGCCGGGACGTTCAACGCGGCCGGCGAGGGCGTCGTCGCACGATACACCGCCGTCGCGACTCGCGGTTTTCAGGCCGGTGTGATGTTGACGTTGTGGCGGAAGACGTTGCCGGGATCGTATTCGGCCTTGATGCCGGCCAGCCGCGCCAGTTTCGCGGCCCCATAGGTGGCGCGCAGACGGGCGTCGTCGTATTCGGCCATCGTGTTCACGTAGGCCCCGGCGCCCTGCGCCGCCGGCTGCAATGCATCCCAAAAGTCCCGGACCCACGTCCGCTCGGCCGGGAGCTGTTCCGGTTCGGGGGCCACTGCGATGATGAAGACGGAATAGCGTGGCGTGCGTCGCCCTCCGAAGGCCGTGTCGCCCTCGCCCACGTCGGAGTACGCGCCGTCCAGCCTGTAGATGAGGGTCACGGACAGGGGGTTGTTCTTACGCGGAACGTAGTGGGTGATGGTGTCGATGGCCTCGTCGGTGAGCTCCGGCAGGTACGTTGCCTTCTCGTAGTTGAACATGCCCCAGGCGTTCGCCTCGTCGAGCAGCTGTTGGAGTGCCGTGTACGGCATGGGGGAGACCATGTCGAACAGCGGCGGCACGGCCGTGCGGATCCTCTGTGCCACGCCGGCGTGCTGCCCGGTCGGTCCGAATCCGGTCAGGAGCAGCGCATACCCGGGCTGAAAATGGTACTGCTCGGGGACGAAGGGTGCCGGGGGCGCGTT
This sequence comes from Arthrobacter halodurans, assembly GCF_041877255.1. Lineage (NCBI taxonomy): Bacteria > Bacillati > Actinomycetota > Actinomycetes > Micrococcales > Micrococcaceae > Arthrobacter > Arthrobacter halodurans. The sequence continues at coordinate 50,797 of NZ_JBHDLJ010000001.1, read as the reverse complement.
GAGCCCCGCGAGCACGACGTTGAGGTCCCGCGGCAGGGTGGGGATGATCTCCCGCGCCCAGCGCAACATCCGGGACCCCTGATCCAAGGGCCAGAAGAACAGCCCGAAGTCCACCATCGGGCCTACCTCGTGGAGGACGAACTCGAACTCGGTGACGACGCCGAAGTTGCCTCCGCCGCCGCGCAGCGCCCAGAACAGGTCCGGGTGCTCGTCCTTCGACGCATGGACGATGTCTCCGTTTGCGAGGACGACCTCGGCGGAAAGGAGGTTGTCGATGGTGAGGCCCTCGCGCCGGGTGAGCCACCCCATGCCACCGCCGAGGGTGAGTCCGCCGACTCCCGTGTGCGAGACAATGCCGGCCGGCACCGCCAATCCGTGTTCCTGGCACGCGGCATCCACATCGCTCAGCAGGGCTCCGCCGCCCGCTCGGACCCGCCTTGCCACCGGGTCCACGCTTACCCCGCGCAGGGTGCTGAGATCGATGACCAGGCCGCCATCGATGCTGGATGCCCCGGACGTGCTGTGCGCCCCGCCCCGGACCGCCACTTCCCAGTTGTGGGTTTGCGCGCGGCTCAAGGCAGAGGAGACGTCTTGAGGCGACGCGCACCGGACGATGAGCGCGGGTCTGCGGTCGATGTCGGCATTCCAGAGTCTGCGGGCGGTGTCGTAGTCGGGATGGTCGGGGGCGATGACCGTGTCCGCGGGTGGTGGCTCGAGCGGGGCCGTGTCCTGGGGGAGGTGGTGCGACATGAGTGCCTGCTTTCCGCAACCGGGCCACGCAACCGATGACCTGGCCGTTCGGTCGGTAACGATATCTCCGCGGGCGCCACGCCGCGGACGCAAGTGGCTCGCCGATCCAGCTGCCGGGCCCCGCGGAAGCGGGGGATTCCGGTGCCACTGATGGATTTCCGGTGACCCGGGCATTCGTGCCGACCCGGGCCTCGTCGCATGCGACACCCCGTCGTCCCGGCCGGCAATCCTCCGCCGCGCCGTCGGGCGGGACATGGGGCCATGATATTCCTGTCGGTCGCGTTCCGACACGCGTCAGGCGGCACTTTTTCCCCGGCTTTCCGTCGTCACCGCCTCGCCGCGATGGCGGCGTCCGCCGGGCGATGATCGGCCGGGCGCCCTGTGAGGACCGGTGCCCATCCGGGCCGGCGCCCGGCAACGGGGGCCACCAGCGCGGAGAGCCGGGGAGAGGGAGCGACACCGTATTCGCTCCGCAGGCGGACGGCGAAGGCTTCATAGAGCCGGATCACACGGACGTGGTCGCCGCTGGCCAGGTGCGACCTGAGCAGGAGCCCCAGCGCGCTCTCGCGCCACGGGTCGATGTCCACGGCACACTGCGCCGCATCCGTGGCGAGGGCGGTCTCACCGGCCTCGAGAAACTCCATGGCCAGGCCCTCCAGCGCACCCAGCCGCAGGCGGAGCCAGCAGTCCTGTTCGGTCAGGACCCAGTCCTCGTACCATCCGGAAAGCAGGCCGGCATCGCGCAGGAGTCCCAGCAGCCGCAACCGCTGGGGACCCGACCGCGCCGTTCGGGCACCTGACACGTGCTTTCGGATCCTGTCGGCATCGACGTCGACGCCGTCCGCGAGTGCCACGATCCGGGCGTCGTCCTGCAGCAGGCCCGGAGCCTGGTGGTTGACGGTCCACAGGCTCTCCCTCAGGCTGTCGGATCCGCGCCCCTCGGCGCTCTCCGGCCACAGGACGCCGGCCAGCACGGCCCGTGGACGGCCGCCCTGGAGCGCCAGCAAGGAGAGATCAGGCGTTGCTGCCGCAGTGTGACCCTGAGGGCGCCGTCCGGGCCGGAGAGCCGCCACGCGCCGACCAGCTGGAGTCTCCAGCCGCGTCCCCCCGACGGGGCGGCGATGGTGGTGGCGGTTCGCGGTGCCGGCTGCTGCGTGGACATGGCGGGTTCCTTGGGGGCGGTCGATCCGTTGCGGTGGGAGGAAAGGATCCGGACCGTTGGCTCGGCGTGGGGACGTGGGCGAGCCGAACCGGCATGCCCGGTTTCCCGGCATGCCGGTTCGGCAGGTCCTCGCGTCCCGCGGAGTCAGTGGTGGATCGGGGCGTAGTGGCTGCTGTGCCATCCGCTCCAGTGGCTCCAGCCGTCGTGGTGGCGCTCCTGGTACTTCACCTTGTGGAAGACCTCCTCCGTGTAGTCGTCGTCGGGGGTGTGGTGGAGAAGCTTGTAGCTGTGCAGCGTGGTCCACTTGCCGTGCTCGACGTAGACCTTGTGCCAGTTGTAGCCGCCGAGGTAGTCGTGGCCGTCGCCGTGCTGGTCGTAGTCATGGTCGTAGTCGTCGTCGTGCTTGCCGTCGTATTCCCAGTACTGCTGCTTGATGTTCAGGTACCGGTCCTTGTGGCAGTAGATGCTGACCGGGTAGTCCACCACCTTCTTGCCCCACTTGTGGTCGCCGGTGTCATAGGGCTTCTTGGCCTTGACGGTGCACGAGTAGTCGTAGTCCGACGAGGACGTCGAAGCCGGCGACGCCTGGGCGGGCGCGGCGAGGACCAGGGGGAGGGCGGCGGCAAAGGCGGCCGCGGCGGCCACGATGTTCCTCGTGCGGGGGCGGGAGCGGTTCGTACGTGACGGCTGGCGCGTGGTCATGGTCTGTCCTTAGGGGTTGGCTGGGGTTCGTTCCGTTACGGAGCCCGCCGTGTCCGGTGTCCCGGTCGACGCGGTGTGGCTCCGTGACTCAATTACGCGCCACACCGTTTGAGTGCCGTTTGACGGGCATTTGAAGCGCGACTTGAGTCCGTCGGAACTGCCGTGTGGCCTACGCTTCGAGCGTGGCCAGCGCCGTGCGTGCCGCGGCGATCCAGTACGGGGACTCCGCCCGTTCGGCCACGGCGAGGGCGTGGCGATAGTGTCCGACGGCGTCGGCGCGCAGCCCCAGCCACAGGGCGAGGTCGCCGGCGATCTGTGCCACGGGACCGTGCGCCACGACCGCCGTGTCGGCGGCCGCCACCTCGTCGAGGTATGGCTCCAACGCCTTGTAGGCCCACTCGATCCGGCGCCGGTCGTCGAGTCGGAGTCCCGTGATGGCACGCCAGACGCTGGTCAGCAGGAAGGACGCCTCCTGCGGCACCGGCGGCAGTTCTTCGGCGATCCTGCGCGCGGCCTCCGGTTGCCCCGCTGCCAGGAGCGACTGGGCGTAGACCTCGCGGCCCATCACCGGCCACTTGGCGAAGGCCCCTTCCATGAGTTCCAGAATCCCGGCCATCTGGTCCTGCTGCATGGCGAGGCTGATGGTGGTGCCAAGCACCCATGCCTCGTCCACCTCCCAGAGCCGTGTCCGGGCGCTGAGTTCGGCGGCGACGCGGTACGCGTCCGCGGCCTCCCTGAACCGTCCGTGGACGAGGTGGCGCAGCCCGTCGTACCAGCTGGAAACGGCCAACGGCGACGGCAGTTGGTACTTTTCCGACAACCTCCTCGTTTCCGCATGGTGCTCGTCGGCGACCCGGAAACACCCGCGGGCGCTGGCGCATTCGGTCATCATCAGGTGCGCGACGACTTCCGCGGTGAGGAAGCGGTGCTTCCGGGCCAACCCGAGCAGCTCCTCGGCGAGCGTGAAGCGGAAGTCCAGCTGGCCGGGTAGGTAGGACTGGCGGAAGAGGGCTTCGATGGCCTTGCAGAGCAACAACGGCTCATCCAGCTCCCTGGCCATGGTGACGGCCAGGGCCGCCGCCTGCCGTCCCCGGTCGAGTCCGGTCCATTCGAGTTCCAGGGCCAGGCAGGTGAGCAACTGGCAACGCAGGGCCGATGTTCGGTGGGGCAGTTCCGCGAGGGTGCGCTCGATGATGTCGACCGTCGGCTGGTCCACGGTTCCGTATTCCTGATTGACCCACAGGCTGGGAACGTCGTACGAGACGATGAGGCGGGCCGTCAGGTCGGCGTCCTCCAGCGCCTCCGCGTCCCGGAGGGCGCGTTCGCGTATCTCCCGTGCGTGTGCGGCTTCCCCGCCCCATGCCGTGGCGCGCACGAACCGCATGGCGATTTCGAGGCGGTCGCGCGGATCGCCGTCGCCCACCGCTTCCAGGCAGTCCGTCGCCTGCCGCCAGAGGGCGGCCGCTTCCCGGAAAGCGAACCGGGACTCCGTTTGCTCGGCCGCGGTGCGCGAATAGCCGATCGCCCTGCGCAGCAGCGGCACGTTCGCCGAACGTGCGTAGTGGTAGGCGATGGCGGAGGCGTCCTCGGGATGCGCCGCCTCCATGGCTTGGCCGATGCGGGCGTGGAGGTGGCTGCGCCTGATGTTGGAGATGTCGGTGGTGATCGCTTCGCGCACGATGCCGTGGACGAATGCCACGCGCCCTGGGCGCGGCTCGATGAGCAGCCCGGCGAGCAGGGCGCGTTCGACCGCCTCGAACTGGGACGTCGCCGGGACGTCGTCGAGTGCCAGGAGCAGGTCGACGTCCGTCTCCATCCCGATCACCGCCAAGGTGGTCAGCAGCGCCCGGGCGTCGGTCGGCAGCCGTGCGAGACGGTGCCGGACGACGTCGCGAACCCCGACGGGGACACTGGAAAGCGTCGTCCCCGGCTGCAGGGTGTCCAACAGGCTGCCGATCTGACGGACGAAGAACGCGTTGCCCCCGGTCCACCGGTTGATGGCGAGGAGCTCGTCGTCGGAGGGTTCCCGTGACGACGTCGTTCGCAGCAGGGCCGCCACGTCGTCAAGGGGCAGCCCACCCAGTTCCAGACGGGTCTTGATGACGGGGAGGAGCCGGCGGATGGCGTGCGAGACGCTGCCCTCCCCGGAGTGCTGGATACAGACGAAGAGAATCGGATCCGCGGCGAGGTCGAGGACAACGCGGTTCAGGATCGCCAGGGTTTCACCGTCAGCCCGGTGAAGGTCGTCCACCACGACGAGTACGGGTGCGGACGCCGCCACTTCGTGCAGGAACGCACCGATGCGCCGGTGGCGCCGAAACCTCTCCAGGATCGGATCCGCTCCCTGGCCGGGATCCCGGTGGCCGGTCGCGAAAATGGCCTCGAGCGGCTGCTCGAACTCGTCAGGGTGGAGGTGGTGGAGCTCATCGATGACGGCCGCCCATGGCAGGCCCGCCGGGGCGCCCTCCTCGGCGTCGCATCTCCCCACGGCCACGAACCACCCGTCCGCCCGCAACCTGTTGGCGAATTCCATGACAAGACGCGTCTTGCCCGTGCCGGTGTGTCCCTCGACCAGCGCCACCTGGGCGGCGCTGCGGCGCGCGAGTTCGGCCGCTGCCAGCAGCCGCTCCAATTCGGCGGACCTCCCGAGGAACGGGTCCGTGCTGGGAGCGGCTTCCTTCGGGCGAACCGACGTCGGGGCAGCGGACGGAGCGAAGGCGGACAGGGTGTGGGCGTCGTCCCAGAGCGCCGGGGACTGCGCGAGGACATCGGCCTCGAGCCGGCGGAGGCCGGGCCCAGGCTCCACTCCGAGTTCCCGGGCCAGCGTGCGGCGTGCCCGGCGGACGGCGGCCAGCGCGTCACCCTGCCGGTCGCCACGGTAGAGCGCCAGGACCAGAAGCTGCCAGACGCTCTCCCGGAGGGGTGACCGGTCGAGGACCAGTTCGAGATTCGTCAGCGCCTCGGGGACCTGTCCCAGGGCCAGGGATGCGGCGGCAAGTCGCTCCCGCGCGGCACACCACAGTTCGTCCAAGCGGGAGATCTCGGGTGCCGCCCACGCCTCGCCGGTGAAGTCCGCATACGCGGGGCCGCGCCACAGCGCCAAGGCGTCGATGAGGCGGCGTCGAACGTGCTCGGCCGGAAGATGTTGGGGATCCGAATCCAGGAATGACTGTTCGAATTGCCAGGCATCGACCTGGTCGCGGTGGAGACTCACACGGTAGCCCGGTGGAACCGTGAGCAGGACGGTTGCCGGGGCGCGCGCCGGCCTGACCGGCTCGAGGACGCGCCGAAGCCGCGAGACGTAGGTCTGCAGGGAGAGCAAGGCCCTGGCGGGGGGCTCGTCCCCCCAGAGGTCGTCGATCAGACGATCCGCCGAAACGGTCTGTCCGCGGGCGACCAGCAATCGCGCCAGAACCGCTCGTTGCCTCCAGCCGCCGATGGCGAGGACCCCATGGCCATCGTGCGCCATCAGGGGACCAAGGACTCCCAGCGTCACCATGTGGAACAGGATAGGCCGTCGGGGCGGATAACCCATCCACTTCCAGGGAGAAGGCACGAGTGCCGCAACCGGAGCGGGCGCGGCGGCGCTTCCCCGCAGGCGTCGGGCGAGGGACGGAGGCGGCGACTCGACGGAAAGCCGAGGTTGCTGTGGCGTCTGGTCATTGCCGTGCCGCGGATTCGGGTGGAGCATGGACAGCATGGACTGGGGTTCGGGCCATGGCCGGTGTGGGCCGTCGTTCCGTCGCGGATCCTGCGGGGCGACGGCGGCGGGTTCCGCCGGCTTGGCAACCCGCCTCGTCCCGGGAGTGGTCTCGTGTCACGTATCTTCCTGAGCCACTCGAGCCGGAATTCCGCGGAGGCGATCGCCCTCAAGCGCTGGCTCGTGGAGCGGGAGCCCGGCCTGGCCGAGGAGATCTTTCTGGATCTCGATCCCGACACGGGCATTGCCCCCGGCGAGCGGTGGAAACGGGCGTTGCGTCAGGCCAATGAGCGGTGTGAAGCGGTCATCTGCCTGCTGTCCACGCACTGGGAGACCTCGAGCGAATGCCTGGCCGAGTACCGGACCGCGGAGAACCTGGGCAAGCTCATACTGTGCGCCCGCCTCGAGCCGCTGAACCGGGAGGGGATCACGGGGGAATGGCAACGCTGCGATCTGTTCGGCGACGGACCGTCCACGGAGATCCCGGTCGGCGACACGGGCAGTTCCGTCAGTTTTCAGACGGACGGCCTGCTGCGGCTCCACCGGGGATTGCGCCGGGCGGGCATCGGGGCGGGGCAATTCGCCTGGCCGCCGCCGGGCGATCCGGAGCGGTCGCCCTATCGAGGGTGGGAACCGCTCGAGGAGGACGACGCGGCCGTGTTCTTCGGGCGGGACGCGCAAATCGTTCGCGGAATGGACGCGCTGCGGGGCATGCGTGCGTCCGCGGTGGAATCGCTCTTCGTGATCCTGGGCCCGTCCGGCGCCGGCAAGTCCTCGTTCCTGCGGGCGGGCCTCCTGCCGCGGTTGCGGAGGGACGACCGGCACTTCCTCGTCTTGGCGATCGTGCGCCCGGGGCGCGACGTGTTGACCGGGGAACGCGGACTGGCGCGGGCGGTCCACGACCTGCGCGCCGATGTGGGGCTGCGTTTCCCCTCCCTCGGAGACATTAAAGACGCCTGCCTGCGCGCGGATGCCGAGCTTGTGGCGCGGTGGCTGGCCGAAGCCCGGCAGGCTGCCAGAACGCGGCTTCTCGATGAGACGGACGGGCTCTCCTGGCCCACTGTCGTTCTGCCATTGGACCAGGCAGAGGAGCTCTTCGGCGCGGACGCGGGCCCCGAAGCGCCGCGCTTCCTCGGGTTGCTCGCCCACCTGACGAGCCGGGGAGACGGGTCGGTGCCCGGGATGGTGGTGGCGTGCACGATCCGCACGGACTTCTACGGCTCGTTGCAGGCGGCCCCGGAACTGGCGCGGCTGAAGAGCGTGGTTTTCGACGAGCTCCGGCCGATGCCGCCGGCCAACTTCAGGGAGGTCATCCAGGGACCCGCGGCGCGCGCGACCGCGGCCGGCCGCCCCCTGGCGGTCCGGGCCGAGCTCGTGGAGCGGCTCCAGCGCGACAGCGCGCACGGCGCGGACAGCCTTCCGCTGCTTTCCCTGACCCTCGCGCTGATGTACGAAGACTATGGCGACACCGGTGAGCTCACGCTTGCGGGATACGAGTCGATGGGCGGCATGGGCCGCGTGGTCCAGACCCAGATCGACTCGGTGCTGGCCCGGGACCCCGTGGTGAGGAAGTCCCAGCTGGACCGGCTCCGCACGGCTTTCATTCCCTGGCTGGCCACCGTGAATGCGGACAACGACCAGCCAATGCGGCGCGTCGCCCGATTGGCGGACCTGCCGGCCGAGGCGCGACTGGAAATCGATGCCCTCGTGGCCAAACGCCTTCTGGTCCAGGACGAACGCGACGGCGAGGTCCTCATCGAGGTGGCCCTGGAAAGCCTGCTGCGCCAGTGGGGGGATTTGGCCGGGTGGCTCGCCGCGGAGCGGGAAGACCTCAAGGAAGCCGACAATCTCGAGCGGGCGGCGGAGGCCTGGGCGCGAAACCGCCGCAATGCCGCCTGGCTGCTGGAGGGCGAACGCCTCGGCAGTGCCGAGAACCTGGCGTCGAAGCCGGGCTTCAGGGACCGCTTGGCGCACGCGGGGGAGTTCCTCTCCGCCTCCAGGGCCCGGGAAGACAAGCGCATCGCCGAGGAAAGACGGCGGAAGGATGCCGAACTCAGTGCGGCGCGGGAGAAGCAGCGACTGGCCGAGGACCATGCGTCCGCGCTGCGCCGACGGTCGCACGTGCTGCGGGCCGTTCTGGCGGCGACCGTCCTCATCGCTCTCGTCGCCATCGCCGGCTTCTTCCAGGCCTTCCAGGCCCAGCGGGTTGCGACCGACCGGGCCCGTGAGGCGACGGCGTTGCAGCTCACGGCCGAGGGCCAGGCGATGCTTGCGGGAGCCACACCGGGGGGTGAGTTGCTGGGAATGCAGCAGATGCTGGCGGCCCAGGCCCTCACGCGCACCCCACAGGGCGATCGGGCGATCGCCAGCGCCGTGGTGACACAGCGCGACGTTCACAAGATGGTCGACGTGGGGGCTCCCGTCGGGAGCGTGGTGTTCGGTCCGGACGGGCGCCTCGTCGTATCGGGCGACAGCGGCGGCTCGGTGCAACGCTGGGACGCCGAAACCGGCCAGCCGGTCGGGGACCCGCTGACCGGGCATGACGGAGCGGTGACGGCGGTGGCCTATGGCCCGGACGGGCGGCGGATCGCGTCCGCCGGCGCGGACGGCACCGTGCGGCTGTGGGACGCCGGCACCGGCCTGCCGGTGGGGGACCCGCTGACCGGGCATGACGGAGCGGTGAGAGCGGTGGCCTATGCCCCGGACGGACGGCGGATCGCGTCCGCCGGCGCGGACGGCACCGTGCGGATGTGGGACGCCGATTCCCGCCAGCCGGTGGCGGAGCCGCTGACCGGACATCGGGGCGCCGTCCACGCGGTGGCACTGAGCCCGGGAGGGCGGCTGATCGCGTCGGCCGGCGCCGACGGCACGGTACGGCTGTGGGACGCCGTGACGGGCCGGCCGGTCGCGCCGCCGCTGGCTGGCCATCAGGGGGCGGTGAATGCGGTGGCCTTCGACGCGGATGGGCGGCTGATCGCCTCCGCCGGCGACGATCGCACGGTGCGCCTGTGGGACGCGGACACCGCCCGGCCGGCGGGGGAACCCCTGACCGCCCACAAGAACTGGGTGTTGGGCGTGGCGTTCAGCCCGGACGGGCGGCGCCTCGTCTCGGCCAGCGCCGACTACACCCTCGTCCTCTGGGACACGCTGGAGCGCCGCCCGATCGGAGAGCCGCTGACGGGGCACGGGCAGGAGGTGTTCAGCGCGGTGTTCAGTCCGGACGGGCGGCGGATCGTCTCGGGCATGGGTGACGGCACGGTCCGCCTGTGGGACGCGGAGGCCGCCGTGCCCATCGAACACGGCGCGTGGGTCTTCGGCATCGGGACGAGCGCCGACGGCCGCCTGATCGCCTCCGGCGGCGGCGACGGGAGCGTGCGCCTGTGGGACGCCGCCACGGGGCGGGCCGCGGGCGGCGCGCTGACCGGGCACGACGGCGCGGTGAACTCGGTGGCGTTCGCCCCGGACGGCCGCCTCATCGCCTCCGGCGGTGGCGACGGGACCGTGCGGCTGTGGGACGCGGAGACCCGCCGACAACTCGGTCGGCCCTTGGCCGGGCACGACGGCGCGGTGAACTCGGTGGCGTTCGCCCCGGACGGCCGCCTCATCGCCTCCGGCGGTGCGGACAAGACCGTGCGGCTGTGGAACGCGGAGACCCGCCGACAACTCGGTCAGCCGTTGGCCGGGCACGACGGCGCGGTGAACTCGGTGGCGTTCGCCCCGGACGGCCGCCTCATCGCCTCCGGCGGTGCGGACAAGACCGTGCGGCTGTGGGACGCGGAGACCCGCCGACAACTCGGTCAGCCGTTGGCCGGGCACGACGGCGCGGTGAACTCGGTGGCGTTCGCCCCGGACGGGCGCCTCATCGCCTCCGGCGGCGCGGACAAGACCGTGCGGCTGTGGGACGCGGAGACCCGCCAACAGACCGGGCAGCCGTTGGCCGGGCACGAAGCAGCCGTGAAAAGCGTTTCCATCGGTCCGGATAGCCGGCGCGTTGCCTCCGGCAGTGACGACAGGACGGTGCGGTTGTGGGATACGGGCACCGGAACGGCCATCGGTGATCCATCCATCGGGCATTGGGACGAAGTGAACGGCATCGCGTTCACCTCGGACAACCTGCGCATCGTCTCGGGTAGCCGCGACAGCAGCGTCCGTGTCTGGCCCGCGCCCCTGGACTGGTCCGACGCGTTGTGCTCCAAGCTCACACACAACCCGAGCCGTGAGCAGTGGCGGGCCTGGGTCCCGCCGGACGTCGCGTACACGGCCCCGTGTCCCGATCTTCCGGTCCCGCCTTCGCGGTGAGCTCCGGGCCGTGTTCTTGACTGCGTGCTCCGCGGGCAGGAGCATGTGACCATCGACCGGGAAGACCCGGCGACGCACCCGGTGGTTCCGACGCGATGTCGTTCCGCCCGCCCCAGCAAGTCGATCGACGTCGCGTTCGCTGCCCCCGGACGCAACTCTCGTGGGAGAGGAAGGGCAAGGGGATGGCAGTCCAGGACCTCACCCGCGACGACCACTTCCGCAACGATGGCCGCCCGAAACGCATCCTCGCCCTGGATGGTGGGGGACTGCGCGGCATCCTGAGTCTCGGAATCCTCGAAAGGATCGAGACCCTGCTTCGAGAGCGGCACGGCGGCGACCCGGACTTCCGCCTGTGCCACTATTTCGATCTGATGGCCGGAACGTCCACGGGCGCGATCATTGCGGCCGCGCTGGCCCAGGGCTGGAGCGTCGCCCAGGTGCGGGAGAAGTATCTGGGCCTGGGACGGCGTGTCTTCAGCAGGAGCGTGTTGCGGCACGGCTTCCTGCGGGCGAAGTACGACAAGCGGGGGTTGAACGCGGAACTGAGGGACGTCTTTGGGGCAGACACCACACTGGGCAGCCCGCGCCTGCTGACGGGCCTGGTGGTGGTCACGAAACGCCTGGACACCGGCAGCGTGTGGCCGCTGGGCAACAACCCCCGGAGCAAGTTCTTTGCCACGGACCCGGACGGAAGCGCCGGGAACGCCGGCTACCTGCTGTGGGAGGTGGTGCGCGCCTCGACGGCCGCTCCGTCCTACTTCGAGCCGGAGTCCATCACGATTTCGGGTGCCGGGGACCGCGACCCCGTGGTGGGCAATTTCGTCGACGGGGGAGTGAGCCCCTTCAACGACCCGTCCCTTTTGGCCTTCATGTATGCCACGTTGGAGGGCTACCGGGTCGGCTGGCCCACCGGCGGCGACAGGTTGTTGCTCGTCTCGATCGGGACCGGTCGCCGTGACGCTGCGGTGAAGAAATCGAACATCGCGGTCAGCCACGCCGTGCGTGCGCTGGCGTCCCTGATGCAGGACTGCGCCGCGCAGCAGCGGGCGATGCTGCAGTGGATGTCGGAGAGCCCCACCGCGGGAGTGATCGATCGGGAGGTGGGCGACTTGCGCGGCGACCGGATCCCCGGCGGCCCGCTGCTGAGCTACCTGCGCTACGACGTCGACCTGCAGCGCGAGAGCGTCCTGTCGCTGGTCGGGTCCCCGGCCGACGCCGGCGCGATCGATTCACTGAGCAGGATGGACGCCCCGGACAACATGGGCCTCCTGCACCGGCTGGGAGTCCTGGCCGGCGAGCGCGATGTGGACCCCCGGGATTTCAGGCCCGTTTTCGACCTGCCGCCCGAGGGCTGACCGGATGAGTGCCCAGCCCGAGCGCAAGCGCTATCTTCCGCGGCCGGACCGGTACGTCGTGGCCGTGCCCCTCCGGTTGGACACGCCCGGGTTCGGCTACCGCAAGTGGGGCGCCGAGCAGTACTGCAAGGCCGGCGATTGGCTGGTCGACGACGAGGGTGACATCCACACCGTCGATTCCGAGGTCTTCGCCGCGACGTACCGCGAGGTCGGCCGCGGCCTGTACTCGAAGTCCACCCCCGTGTGGGCGTACCTCGCCCGGGAGCCGGGGAGCATCCGGACCAAAGAGGGCCGCACCCACTTCCGCGAGGGCGACTACGTGGTGTGCAACAACGCCGACGGCACGGATGCCTATGCCATGGGCGCGGCGAAGTTCGAGGACATCTACGCGCCAGACGACTGACGCGCGCCTGCGGCACGACTGACGTGCGCCTGCGGCGGCCGCGGTCTCGGCCGGGGTGGCATCGCCTGCGTGGCGACGCCTGGGAGGAGGCCCGACGTCGTCCCTCGACAGCGTGGCGCGGGTGTCCTTCAAGCGGGCGTCTAGTGGACTTCAAACGCGTGCGCGCCTACTGGAGGTGCGGAACGAAGCGGTTCGACAGGGGAACACGGAACATCGATCCGGCGGGCAGTGACGTTGTCCGGGCCGGAACACACGGGGACTCGGGGCGGAACAGGAGCACAGGATGGAAACCTACTGGTACGACTTGCACGAGGCGTTCGCGCGCGCGGAGGCCACGAGGACACCGCTCCGTGCGGTCTGCCAGGCGATCCACGGGCGGCGGGCCTGCAGTCGGCTATGGGGCGCCGGATCGCGGGTCGGCGTCATCGACACGGGCCACGTCCAAAGCGGCGGGCACTGCCCCAAGTTGCGTTTCCAGGACGGGAGCTGGATCTGGCTCGACCTCACCATCCGCATGGTCATGGACGCCGACGATCTCGAGGCACAGCTCGTCGCCGACGCGCTGGCCGTCCGCGACGAACAGGGCGCCGCGGAACTCGCGAGATCGACCCACTTGGCCGCCAACGCAGTCGCGGGGGCGCTCGGCCGCCTCGAAGCGCAGGGAGCCGTGCGTGCCGATGGGCTGCGCTGGTCCGTCACCGCCCGCGACCGCGCGAGGCGCCCCTTCGGTGCCCCTGGCCCCCACGCGGAGATGGGCCCGCGCCTGTCGATGGTGGCAAGCGAGATGCGCCGGGGGGAACCCGCCCGGGTGGCTTCCTAACGTTGGATTCACCCGCACGCGTCCGAGGTCCGTCACGTGGACTACAGGGGCCGGAACCCCGGATTCATCCGTCCCGGGTGAGGCAGCCGCGCCCCCGCGGGCGTAGCGTGGTTCCCTGCGGGTGCGGGACGGTCGGTGGGACGGGCCCCGGGAAGGGCTCCGGTGGCGCCGCCACCGTCCCCGGGGAAAGGAAGTGCGCCATGGCGGACAGGGCCCGGATCACCGCGGTTGCGTCCGAGTCGCGGGCGCTCGCCGTCGGAAGCGGTGCCCTCATCGTGCTGGGCACGGTCGCGTACCTTCTCACCGGGCGTGAACCGCTGGCGCTGTCCGGGAGGGGTTCCGCCGGCGATATCGCGGCGCTCGGCACGGCGGCGCTGGGCGCCGCCGCCGTGGTGCTGGGTAGCCTGCAGCGGCGGCCCACCGCGCCAACGGCCGGCCGGGGAGATGGGCGGACACGCGCCGCCATCGACATCGCGGCCCTCGCCCTGGCCCACGCCTGCGTGTTCCTGCTGGGCTGGCTGGCGCTCTTCTCGATTCTCCAGCGGGCCTTCGTGGGAGCGGTCCTCTACCCCGTGGCGGGGTCGGTGCTGATCGGGACCGCCGGCGCCATCAGCGCCTATGCCGCCTACCTGTCGGCGCTCACCATGGACGCGTACCGGCTGGCCACTCTCCTTGCCGTGTTCCTCGTCGCCGGCGGCCTCACCAGCATGCTCACCACGGAGAACCCCCAGTGGTGGCAGGAGAACCTCAGCGCCTTGGGCGCCAGCTCCGACGTCTCCGGATGGGCCTTCAACATCACGCTCATCGTCGCCGGGGTCGTCATCACCACCCTGGCCGGATACGCGACGCGGACCCTGCGGTCGGTGGCCGACACCCCGTCCGAGCGGCGCCGCGCCCGGCGGCTCGAGGGCGGCCTCGTCCTGATCGGCCTGTTCCTGGCGTGCGTGGGCCTGTTCCCGGTCGACGAGAACTTCTGGATCCACACGGCCTTCGCCTCCGGCATGGTCCTGGTCTTCGCGGCGTTGGCGGCCGGCATCCGACGTCTCGTCCCGCCGATTCCCGTCGCCTTCTGGTCGTTGGGACTGCTCTTCCTCGCGGTGATCGCCTTCGCGGTCGTGATGTTCTTCCCGCTCGGCTACTACAACCTCACGGCGGTGGAACTCATCGCCGGTTCCCTGGTCTTCGCCTGGCTCATCGTCCTGATCAGGAACCTTGCCGCGCTCGACGCCGACCCGGCCCGCGACCGGCCCTGAGGTGCCGGCCCCACCGCTCCTGCGACCCCACCGTCGTCGGAATCATGCGCGGAGGGTGGTGACATCCGCAGGGACCGCTCCCACACTGAAACCAGAGCGCCGGCCAGTGCGCCCGATACTCAATGGAGGTATGCCAGTGACAGCCACACCGGAGACCGAGGCCCATGGCCCGGTCGACTTCGTACTGCTCGAGTTCCCACTGGATGGATTGACGGGACGCGCGAGCGAGGAACTCATGAAACTCGTGGACAGCGGCATGATCCGGCTCTTCGACCTCACCATCGTCGTGAAGGACGAAGACGGGGCGATCGAGGTGCTGGAACTCACCGATCCCGGCGGACCCGGGGAGGCGTTCTCCTACTTCGCGGGAGCGCGTTCCGGGCTCCTCGACGAGGACGACATCGCCGAGGCGTCGGTCGCGATCATGCCGGGCAGGGTCGCCGCGCTCATCGTCTACGAGAACACCTGGGCCGCGCCCTTCGTGGCGGCCGTGCGCGAGAGCAAGGGAGAACTCGTCGCGAGCACGAGGATCCCGGCGCCGGACGTGATGGCAGCACTCGACGCCCTCGACGCCAAGCCACCGGCAGCCTGACGGCTGAGAATCGAAACGACGGGAGAACAAGATGGGACTACTGAGAGGCGTCGCGCGAACGGCGGTCGTCGCCGGGACGGCGACAGCGGTCAGCGGCCGCGTGCAGCGGCGGCAGGCCGCGAGATTCAGCGACTCCGACGCCCAGTTGGCGGCCCAACGGCAGCAGGCCTACGAGGAGCAGGTGTACCAGCAACAGGCGCCGCCTCCGCCACCACCGCCGCCGGCACCGCCGGCCGCCGGGGGCGGCATGGGCAACGACGTCGTCGAGCAACTCAAGGCTCTGGCCTCGCTGAAGGACCAGGGGATCCTGACGGAGGAGGAGTTCGCCGGGCAGAAGGCGAAGATCCTGGGCATGTGAGGTTCGCTGGCCGCGACCCGATCCGGTCGCGGCCAGCGCGCGCATGCGCTGGGCGCGGTCGCGGTCACGGCGTCCCGAGCGGTCCATGGGCCAGGCGCGTCGCCGGAGTCGAGTCACGGCAGCCGTGAAGCAGGCCGGGGTCGACGGATTCCGCATCGCCTACGCGCGCGACGGGTCCAGGGCCCAGATAGTCCTGCTGCACGGCTACGCCGGCGACGGAATCCGCCGGCCCGATCTTCACCCGCCATTAACCGCGAGTTGTGGAGCCCGTTGCGGGGGTCGGCAAGCCTCGAGAGGAAGCGGCAACCAGCCGAACCACTCAACAGGACGAGGTCCACACCGTGAACAACCACTTGGCCACCACCCTCGCCGGGTCCGCGGCCGCCGCCGCCGTGGGACTCTCGCTGATCTCTCCGGCCGCCGCCGCGCGGCCGGCAGACGTGCCGGGGAGCGAGCACACAGCGCCGCCCCTCGTCATCGGCCACCGCGGTGCGGCCGGCACCGCACCGGAAAACACCGTCGCCGCCTTCAAGGACGGCCGCGCCTCCGGGGCGGACTTCTTCGAGATCGACGTCCAGCTCAGCGCCGACGGCGTGCCGTTCCTGTTCCACGACGACACGCCGGCCCGCACGACCAACGTCGAGGAGGTCTTCCCCGGCCGGGCGGCCGATCCGATCACGTCGTTCACGTGGGCGGAACTGCAGCGGCTCGATGCCGGCTCCTACTTCGGCGAGAAGCACGCCGGCGAGTCGATCCCGCACCTGGACGACGCTGCCCGGATCGCGACGCCGAACACGGGCGTCTACATCGAGATCAAGTCGCCGCGGAACTCCCCGGGCGTCGAGGCGGTGGTGGCGGCGGAGCTGGCGACGGATCCGCGCTGGAAGCGCCTGGTTGCCGCCGACAAGATTCAGGTGCTGGGGTTCGACGAGGCCTCCAACCGCACGTTCGCGGAACTCGCCCCGGAGGTGCCGCTGCAGCAACTGTCCGGTTCCGTGCCCGGTGCCGCGACGCTGGCGTCTTGGGCCGGCTTCGCGGACTCGGTCGGGACGAACTACCGCACTCTGACCGAACAAAACGTGGCCGACGTCAAGAACGCGGGACTGGTCATGGGCGTGTACACCGCGAACTCGCCCGAGGCGGTGCAGGCGGCGATCGACCTGGGGGTGGACGCGGTGACGGGCGACTTCCCCCTCCAGGCGGTGCGCCACATCGAGGGTCGCGAGCCCTTCCCCGGCGGATCCGGACTCGTCATTGGCGGCTCTGTGAACAACCCGGCCGGCGACGACGTCCAGGCGGAGACGGGGGAGTACGTCCTGGTGCGGAACACATCCGGCCGCCCCGTCGACGCCAGCGGTCTCCTGCTGCGCGATGCGGCCAACAACGTCCTGCGCGTCGGCGGGGGATACGTGCTGGCCCCCGGGGCCGAGCTCCGCGTGTACACCGGCCCCGGCACGAACTCGGCGGACGCGTACTACAACGGCGGCACCGCGTCGGTGCTGAACAACGGCGGCGACTCGGTGGCGCTGTGGAGCAAGCGCGGGAAGCTCCTGGACGTCTTCGCGAACTAGCCCGCCGCCGCCGGACGCGGCGCCGGATCGTCCCGCTCCGACGCCTGACCGCGGCCCGGGGCGGCGAGCGCCGCCCGTAGCGCGGGTACCCTGCACGTATGCGCGCACTGACGCTGGGCCTGCGGGCCGCCGGCGCCCTCGCCCTGGGGGCGGCCGTCATCGACCAACTCGTGTGGACGATCGAGAAGGAGGCGTCCGGCGGTGGGAACGTCGGATTCGCCGTCGTGAACTTCTTCAGCCTGTTCACCATCGAATCCAGCCTGCTGGCCCTGACCGTCCTGGCGATGGGGCTGGTGCTCGCGGTGCGGCCGGCATGGGAGCCGGGGTGGTTCGGGACGGCGCGCGCGGCGGCGACGACCTTCATGGTCGTGACCGGCGTGGTCTTCAACGTCCTGCTGCGCGACACCGGACCAGGGGCGGCCGCCGTGCCGTGGTCGAACGAGGTCCTCCACGTGGCGGGGCCCGTGATCATGCTCCTCGATTGGCTGATCTCCCCGGCGACGCGGCCGCTGCCCCGGTGGACCCTTGCGTGGATCGCCGGGTTCCCGATCGTGTGGGCGGTCTACACGATGCTCCGGGGAGCGCTGGCCACGGACCCGGGGACCGGCGTCGGGTGGTACCCCTATCCGTTCCTGGATCCCGGCACCTCCGCGAACGGCTACGCGTCCGTCGCGCTCTACGTCCTGTCGATCGCCGCGATGATCGCGCTGGTCGGAACGGGGCTGGTCCGCCTCGAGCGCCACAGGTCGCGCGGGGCGGTTCCCGCGCGTACCTCGATCCCCTAACCCCTCACGCGGGGCCCGCGGCGGCCGCCCTCGGAGCACCGGATGCCGGCCCCCGGTGGTTGAGGAGAACGGCCACCACGTTCGCCCCCACGATGAGCGCGATGCCCGCCCACTGGCTGGCCCGCAGCGATTCGTGGAGGGCCACGACGCCGATCACGGCCGCGAAGACCGGGTTGACGCTCGCGAGGATCCCATAGAGGTTGGCCGGAATCCGGCGCAGTGCCAGCAGGTCCACCGTGTAGGGGACGACGGTCGCCAGGATTCCGGCGCCCACGGCGAAGAGAATCGTCGGCACGTCGGGACGCCGGGTGGCGAACACCAGCAGCACGGCCGGCAGGAAGATCGCCGCGGAGACCCCCGCCGCGGCCGCGGTTCCCTGGATGCCGGGGATGCGGGCCCCGACGGTCTTGTTCAGTGCGATGTACGCGGCCCAGCAGGCCGCCGCGGTCAGCCCCAACGCGATGCCGACGTAGTCGGTCGACGGGCCCGGCTGCGTGATCGCGACGACGCCCGCGGCGGCGGGCAGCGCGCACGCCTTCCCCGCCCACGTGCGCACCCCTACGATGGCCACGGCCAGTGGACCCAGGAACTCCAGGGTCATGGCCAGGCCGAGGCCGATGCGCTCAACCGCGGCGTACAGGCTCAGGTTCATGGCGCCGAACACGAGACCGAGTGACAGGACCGGCCACCACTGCCCGCGGGAGAAGGCCCGCAGGTCGGGACGGACGGCGGGCAGAAGGACGACGGCGGCGACAAGTTGCCGGACAGCGACGACCCCCAGCGGTCCCATGGCGGGGAACGCCAGCGAGCCGCTCGCCGCCCCGAGCTGGTTGGACAGCGCGCTTCCCACGAGCGCGGCGACCCCGGCCGAGCGGCCCCGGGCGGCCGGCATGTTCTGTTCCATGGGCCGATTCTGCGCCGCCCTAGACCATGCGCATAATGCAGGTGCGGCCGTATTCATGCCACTCGCGCATGAATAGACTGTGCGTGTGGACTTCGAATTGCGTCACCTCCGGTCATTGCTCGCCGTTGTGGACGCGGGGAGCTTCACCGACGCCGGGATCGAACTGGGGATCTCGCAGGCCGCCGTCTCGCGGAACGTGGCGGCGCTCGAGCGCGCCCTGGATGTCCGGCTTCTGCACCGCACCACCCGCAGCGTCGAACCCACGGCCGCGGGGGAGCGGACCATCCGTCGGGCGCGGCGCATCCTTGCCGCCGTCGGCGAGCTGGAGCGGGAGGCCACGGCCGAGGCCGAGACCTTCCGGATCGGGTACGCGTGGTCCGCGCTCGGCCGCCACACGCCGGAGCTGCAGCTGCAGTGGGCGTCCGCCTTCCCGCGCAGCGAACTGCGTCTGGTCAGGAGCAACACCCCTACCGCGGGCCTGGCCGAGGGGGCCTGCGACCTGGCGATCCTCCGGCGGGTGCCCGACTCGTCGGCTCTGGAGCTGGTGCTCATTGGGCACGAGAAGCGCTACTGCGCGCTGGGCGCCGGCGACGCACTGGCCCGACGGCGCACGGTCACGCTGGCTCAGGTCGCGGACGCGCCCGTGGCCATGGACCCCAAGACCGGCAGCACGACGCCGGAGCTCTGGCCGGCCGACCTGCGGCCCCGCCGGACCATCGCCACGGACGACACCGAGGACTGGATGACCCTCATCGCGACCGGCCGGGCACGCGGTGTCACCGCGGAGTCCACGGCGTACCAGCACCGTCGTCCGGGCCTCGTCTATCGGCTGGTCCGCGACGCGCCGCCCGTGCCGGTCTACGCCGCGTGGTCCACGGCGGACCCGCCCCGGGAACGGCGGAACGTCGTCGACCTGCTGGCCAGCCTGTACGCCTGACGGGCTGGCGGGACGGGCGGCCGCGAAGCCCGGTGCCCCGCGGCGCATGCCGTCACGGTGGCCGGGCGGGGCGCGGGGTCGCCGTCGAATAGAATGCTGAGCGAAACCGGCATCGACGCGTGAGGAGCTTGACCGTGGCGGAGAAGAAAACCAAGCAGCCGGCGGACGCCGGGGCGGCGGTGCTCGAGAAGGTCGCCACCTGGCCGGAGCCGTTCCGCTCCATGGGCGCACGCGTGCACGCGGTCATCCTCGACAGCGTGCCGGAGCTCCGCCCCAAGCTCTGGTACGGGATGCCCGGGTATTCCAGGGGTGGTCCGGTCCTGTGCTTCTTCCGCTTCGACGACGGGTACATGTCGTTCGGCCTGACGGAGAAGGCGCACCACTCGGTCGAGGACGGCGCGAGCGACCAGCTGATGGGATCGGCGTGGTTCCTCACCCGGCTCGACGAGGCCACCGAGCGGAGGATCTCGGAGATCGTTCGCAAAGCCGCCGGGTGAGGTGCTCCGGGCGGCAACCCTCGCCTCGGCGTCCGATCCGCAGCAGAATGGGACGCGACAGCCGGAACCGGCGCGAGGAAGCCCGAATCCCGGACCCAGCACGCAGCGAGGAGCACGGCAACGATGGCGACCCAGCTCAACCCCTACCTTGGATTCCGGGACAACGCACGCCAAGCGATGGAGTTCTACCACGATGTCTTCGGTGGCGATCTGACGCTCAGCACCTTCGGCGAGGCACACGCCAGCGACGACCCCGCCGAGCGGGACAAGATCATGCACGGGAGGGTCGACGGCGCCAACGGGCTGACCCTCATGGGATCGGACACCCCCGACTCGATGGAGTACGCGAAGCCGCAGGGGTTCTCCGTGTCGCTGAGCGGGACCGACGAGACGGAGCTGCGCGGATATTGGGACAAGCTCGCCGCGGGTGGCACGGTCCTGCAGCCACTGGTCGCTGCCCCGTGGGGCGACATCTTCGGCATGTGCACCGACAGGTTCGGGATCGGCTGGATGGTGAACATCGCTGGTGCCCAGGGCTGAGGCCGGAGCGGCCAGCGTCGTGCCGGGAACGACGTCGTGCCGCCCACCGGAACGCTCCCGTGGACGCGCGTCCACGCGTGCCTAGGCTGGATGGGGAGGGGACCCCCGCGCGGCGCGCGGGGCCGGCCCCATCCCATGCCGCGGGTCCGCGAGGACTCTGCGCGTTGACGAGCAACAGGAGTGCGCCATGACCACTGTCCAGATTCCCGACTACACGACCGACGCGTTCTTCGGCCTCGAGGACCGGTGGCTCGAGACCGCCCCGGGCGAGGTCACCCACTACCACGAGCTCGGCGAGGGCACCCCGATCCTCTTCCTCCACGGCTCGGGCACGGGCGTCACCGCCGCCGCGAACTGGTGGCTGAACCTGCCGGAGATCTCCGGGCTGGGCCGCTGCATCGCGATCGACTCGATCGGCTACGGGCAGTCCATCGTGGCACCCGGCACCGAGTACGGCATCAAGGAATGGGTCCGCCACGCGGTGCGGGTGCTCGACGCGCTCGGCATCGACAAGACGTGGATCGTCGGCAACTCCATCGGCGGGTGGGTCGCCCTGCAGTTCGCGATCGACTTCCCGGAGCGGCTCCTCGGCATCGTCTCCATGGGCACCGGAGGCGCGAAGAAGACCGCGGCCCTGTCCGGCCACGCGAAGCCGGAGCTCTCCGAGGCCGGCATCCGCCGCACCCTGGAGCAGTTCGTCGTCGACAAGTCCCTGGTCACCGAGGAGCTCGTGTCGCTGCGCTACCAGTCCGCGCTCAACGACACGGCCTCCGACCGCCTTGTCGAGGTCGTCACGGCCCGCGACCGCGACCGCGACGCCCTCCCACTGGACTTCGATGTGCTCTCCAAACTGGAGATCCCGGTGCTGCTGATCCACGGCATGCAGGACGTCGTGATCCCGCCGTCGCGCACGTGGGAGCTTCTCAACGTGATCCCCACCGCGGACGCGCACGTCTTCAGCCAGTGCGGACACTGGTCGCAGGTGGAGCGCGCGGAGGAGTTCAACTCGGTCATCAAGGACTACCTGTCCTCCCGGGGCGTCGGCGGCAACTAGCCGGCACGGCCCGCCCGGGCCCTGAGGCACGACGGCGGCGGCCGGCTTCCCCACGGAAGCCGGCCGCCGCCGTCGTGCCGGACGGACGCGGCCGGCTACCCGAGCAGGGACCGCGCGTCGTGGGGGACCGCTACCCGGCCCGGCGCCGCGCCGCGGCCGGTGAAGGCCATCGAGCGCAGGATCGCGTCCAGCGTGGCGGGGCCGTTCTGCGTGAGGCACGCGCCGGCCACAAAGCGGTCCGGACGGAGGAACACCATCGGGGTGGGCCGGTCGTCGAACCACTTCTTCATCCGGCCGGTGTGGTCGCCGAGGACCAGCACGTCGTCGCCCATGTTCTGTTCGGCCCAGCCGCGCTGCGTCTCCGGCAGGATGCAGACCAGCCGGGCGCCGAGTCCGGCGAGCTTCTCCAGCGATTCGGCCGGCAGGACGTCCTTCGGGTTGTTGCCCCAGACGACCACGGACCACCAGTTGCCGACGACGTCGTCGAGCAGGACGTTCTCCCCGTGCCTAGAGTTCACGCGCGGTTGCGGGAACTGGACGCCGACCGGCGAGACCTTGGTGTTGGCGCTCAGGACGGGGATGAGCTTGCTCGTGAGCCTGGCCGTGGCGCGTCCGGACGCCTGGCTGTTCGGATCCGCGAGGACGCCCCGCGTGTAGCGGGGCATGGGCTTGAACTTCATGTCGGAGAAGTAGCTCTTGACCGACGGGAAGAGGTTCAGCAGCGAGGCCGCGGCGTCGCGTCCGGCGGCGAGGACGGGATGGGTGATCTTGATGAAGTTGCCGAAGGTCAGGGAGAGGTCGACCATCGCCTGGGCGTGCTCCTTGCGCTCCGAGGTGAAGGTGTCCAGCAGGGCGTCCCCGGCCTGGCCCGACAGCACGGCCGCGAGCTTCCAGCCGAGGTTGGTGGCGTCGCGCATTCCGGAGTTCCAGCCCTGGCCCATCCACACGGGCATCAGGTGCGCGGCGTCCCCGGCGATCAGCTGCCGGCCCGTGCGGAAATTCCCGGCGACGCGGGCGTGGTGGGTGAACACCCGGCGGCGGATGAAGTCGAGCTTCGTGGGATCGGGCACGTGATCGCGCAGGAGGGCGTTCACGTACTCCGGATCGGTGACCTGCTCCTCGGTCTCGTCGTCGTGCAGCATGAACTCCCACCGGCGCACCGCGTGGGGCAGGCCGATGGAGACGTAGGGGCGCTTCGGGTCCGCGCCCAGGAAGACATTGGGGGTGCCGAGCGGATCGTTGTTGACGTCGACGACGAGCCAACGCGTCGACGGCGACTCGCCCTCGAAGGTCACGCCCAGGCGCTTGCGGGTGGGGGACTTGCCACCCTCGCAACCCACCAGGTATTGCGCGCGGAAGAGCCGTTCCTCGACGCCGCCCCCGGGCCGCGCGACGAGTGCGGTGGCCGTGACGCCGTCGGCGGTCTCCCGCACGTCCTCGACGCGGTGCCCGAACAGGACCCGCACGTGATCGAACCGCGCCAGGCCCTCGTAGAGCGCCTTGTCGGCCTCGGGCTGGATGAAGCCGTGCTTCCGGTGCCATCCGAACTCGTCCGTCTGCGGGTTGTTCACCAGGATCACCTTGCCGGCGCCGTTGACCAGCCGCATGATGTGCTGCGGGGTGGTGTGCGGGCGGATGGCGTCCACGAGGCCGACGGTCTGGATGGTGCGGAAGGACTCGTCGTCGAGTCCCACGCCGCGGGGATAGTCGATGAGCCGGTCCATCGCCTCCAGGACCGTCACCCGCCGTCCGTACATGCCGAGCAGGTTGGCGAGCATCAGGCCGGCCGGCCCGGCTCCCACGATCAGGACTTCGCTGTCGGTGTCGATTGCGGGCGCGGTGCCGGCGTCGATGCGGGGGTGGTCGGTGGTCACGGGAATCCCATCGTCAGGCGGTGTAAATATCGCACCGCAAATACGCTATATGCAACACTCGGTCTCCATCAGAGCATCGCGGTGTGACGCCCGTCAACGAGGCCGTGCTGTTGGGCGGAACACCGTTACGCGCGGCGGGACGTGGGAACCCGGGGCTCGACGCCGGCGTGGCCGGCGGAACCAGGAGACCCGGGTCGCTAGGCGAGGAGCCGTTCCGCGATCCTGGCGGCGCTGGCGCGGAGCGGGGCGACGGCGTTGGCGGCGACGTCCTCGCGGACCGCGATGACGTTCAGGCAGGCCTCCACGCCGGCCGCCCGGGCGTCGATCGGCACGGCCAGGCCATACATGCCCGGTTCGACCTCGCCAAAGGTCAGGGCGAAGCCGTCGTCGCGCACGCGACGGACGGCCTCGGACTCCCCGGGGGCCGGGGTTCCCGCGGCGCGCAAGGCGTGTCCGGCGGCCCCCCGGTCCAGTGGATGGCGGCTGCCCTGTGCGAAGGAGACGTGGTACGAGCCGCCGGTCGGGGCCACGACGGCGAGGGCGACGGCGTCGTCCCCCTCCCGGACGATGAGGGCGACCGTCGCGCCGAGGTGGTCCGCCGTCTCGCGCAGCACCGGCAGCGCGGCCGCGTTCAGGGACTGGAGCGCCGCGGACGCCAGCGCGAGCAGGCCGGCGGCGCCCCGGTAGCGGGCGTCCTGGCCGCGGTGGACCATCCGCGCATCCGCCAGGGTGTTGAGGACGCGGTAGGCGATGGTGCGGTGGACACCGGCGCGCTCGGCGACCTCGGCGACGGTCAGGCCGTCCCGGGCGAGCGCCACGGAACGCAGCACCTCCAGGCCGCGCGCCAGCGTCTGGGATCCGGCGGTGCGGGAGGCGGGCGGCCGGGGCGTCGCGGGAGGGTGATCGGTCACGCTGACGATCCTGCCACACGTGCCGCCGCGGGCCGCCGCGCGCGGCCCGCGGCCGCCCGTTCGCTCACCGCCCGGCGTCCGCCAACCGAACGGCGACGTCGACGATCATGTCCTCCTGGCCGCCGACGTAGCCGGCCTTGCCGATCTCCTCGAGGATCCTGTAGGCGGGGACGCCGTAGCGCTCCGCGGCGCGTTCCGCGTGGATCAGGAAAGAGGAGTAGACGCCGGCGTAGCCCTGCATGATGGACGCGCGGTCCATGACGGGCATCCTGGTGATGAACGGCTTCACCACGTCCTCGGCCGCGGCCATCAGTCCCTGGGTGTCGACGCCCGTCTTGATCTCCAGGCGGTCGAACGCGGCGGCGAGGACCTCGGTGGGGGAGTTGCCGGCGCCGGCGCCCAGGGCCATCAGGGTGCCGTCGATCTGTTGGGCGCCCGCGCGCACGGCGTAGACCGAGTTGGCGACGCCGAAGCTCATGTTCTGGTGCCCGTGGAATCCGACCTGCGCGTCGTCGCCGAGCTCGGAGACCAGGGCCTCCACGCGGTCAGAGACGTCTTCCAGGATCAGCGCGCCCGCGGAATCCACCACGTAGACGCACTGGCAGCCGGCATCGGCCATGATGCGTGCCTGCTTGGCGAGGTTCTCCGGCATCGTGCGGTGGGACAGCATGAGGAAGCCGACCGTCTCCATGCCCAGCTTGCGGGCGTGCTGGAAGTGCTGGATGGAGATGTCGGCCTCGGTGCAGTGCGTGGCGATGCGGGCCACGGAGGCGCCGGCGTCGTGCGCCTGGTTGAGGTCGTGGATGGTGCCCAGCCCCGGGAGCATCAGGACGGCGATCTTGGCCTGCCTGGTCTCGTCGACGGCGGCCTTGATGAGGTCCAGCTCCGGCGTCAGGGAGAAGCCGTAGTTGAACGAGGAGCCGCCGAGGCCGTCGCCGTGGGTGACTTCGATGACCTCGACGCGCGCGTCGTCCAGGGCCCGGACGACGTCGCGGACGTGGCGCTCGGTGAACCGGTGGCTCATGGCGTGGGAGCCGTCGCGCAGGGTGGTGTCCGTCAGGCGGACGTCGAAGGTGGTGGGCACGGGCGTGTCCGTCGTGGTGGTCATGGCGGGCTCCTACTTGGTGGCGGTGACGGTGCCGGCGCTGGCCAGCTCGGCGGAGTGCTCGTCCATGCGCTGGGCGAGCAGGTCGGCGGTCCGGGTGGCGGCCGCGGTGATGATGTCCAGGTTGCCTGCATACTCGGGAAGGTAGTCGGCGGCGCCGGCGACCTGTACCCAGATGCCGACGCGGCCGTTGCCGCCCCAGTCCTCTCGCGCGGTGTCGAACTGCGGCTCGACGCGCAGCGCGTAGCCGGGGACGTAGTCGCGGATCTTGGCGGCGGCCTCGTCGATGGCCGCGCGGATCCGGTCCCGGGTCTCTCCGGGCTCGGCGGCCTCGGCGGGGATGGCGCAGTAGATGGTGTTGCGCATCATCATGGGAGGCTCGACCGGGTTGATGATGATGATGGCCTTGCCGCGCTTGGCGCCGCCGACGACCTCGAGGGCCTTCGCGGTCGTCTCGGTGAACTCGTCGACGTTGGCGCGGGTGCCCGGGCCGGCGGACTTGGACGCGATGGACGCGACGATCTCCGCGTAGTCCACGGGCACCACCGAGGAGACGGCCGCGACGATCGGGGTCGTGGCCTGGCCGGCGCAGGTGATCATGTTGACGTTCAGGGTGTCGGTCAGCGAATCCAGGTTCACCACCGGGGCCAGGTAAGGCCCGACGGCGGCCGGGGTCAGGTCGATCGCGTGGATGCCGGCGGCCTTGTACTTCGGCGCGTTGGCCGCGTGCGCCTTGGCGGAGGTGCACTCGAACACGAAGTCCGGCAGCTCGTCCTGGGCCAGGAGCCAGTCCACGCCCTCGGCCGACGTGGTCAGGCCCAGGCGGGCGGCGCGGGCCAGGCCGTCGGAGGCCGGGTCGACGCCGATCATGTACTTGACCTCGACGTTTTGCGAGCGTCGCATGATCTTGAACATCAGGTCGGTGCCGATGTTGCCGGATCCGACGATGGCGGCTGTCTTCTTGGCCATGGGGAAGTCCTTTGCGTGGGGAAGCGGGGAAGCGAGGAGGGCGGGGGCGCCGGGCCCGGGGTGGGGTCTAGGTGAAATCGATCGTCAGGGATCCCAGATCCCCGAAGTCGGCCGTCGCGGACTCGCCGGAGACGACGGGCAGGGCCTTCGTGAAGGAGCCGGGCAGGACCAGCTGTCCCGCCTCGAGGGCCACGCCCTGCTCGCCGAGGACGTTGGCCAGCCAAGCCAGGGGCGCCACGGGGTCGCCCATGACCGCGTCGCCGGTCCCGGTCTCGCGGACCTCGCCGTCGATCAGGAGCGAGCAGGAGACCCCGGCGAGCCGGTCCACCGCGACGTCCAGGGGCGTGGTGCCGACGGCGATGGCGCCGCAGGAGGCGTTGTCGGCCACGGTGTCCACCAGCCGGATGTCCCAGTTGGCCACGCGCGAATCGATGATCTCGATGGCCGGGTAGACGGCGCCGATCGCGGCGCGCGCCTGCTCCAAGGTGACTCCCGGGCCGCGCAGCGTCTTCTGGAGCACGAACCCGAACTCGGGCTCGACCTTGGGGGCGATGAACGCGCCGGCGGGCAGCCGGGCGCCGTCGTGGTGGACCATGTCCTCGAAGAAGAAGCCGAAGTCCGGGGAGTCGACGCCGAGCTGGCGCTGCATGGCGGGCGACGTGAGGCCGACCTTGCGCCCGGCCAGGACCCGGCCGTCGGCCAGGTGCCGATCGAGCTGGTGCGTCTGGATGGCGTAGGCGTCGTCGAGCGTCATGTCCAGCACCCGGTCGCGCAGCGGCGCCACGGGCTCCAGCGTTTCGGTGGCTTCGAGGAGCTCGCCCGCCAGCCGGCGCATCTGTTCGTCGCGGGTCGCCTCGTCGGAGTGGTGGGAGGTCCAGCCGGCCGCGCCGCTCTCTGCCGCGGCGGTCACGGCTTCAGCACCGCGGTCGTGACGCCGAAGCCGGCGATGTACTCCTTGATCGGCTTGTAGAACTCGTACGTGACCTCGTACTCGCCGCAGGCGCGCAGCGCGGAGTAGGCGGCGACCCAGGTGCGGACCTCGTGCGAGGAGTGGCCGGCGACCGCGTCCATCTCCGCGGGGATGTAGGCGTCGAAGCGCTTGACGTCCCCGGACTTGCAGACCTCCATGAACTCGCGGTCCCATTCGGGGTTCAGGTCCATGATGTCGGCCTCCCCGCGGGCGAAGGCCTTGGCGGTGTCGATGGTGCGCTGCTGCCGTGCCGCGCGTGCCTCGGGCGTCGGGTGGCGGCCGTCCGTCAGGAAGGCGCGCTGCTCGTCGGTCGCGGTGGCGATCTGCGGGACCGGCGGGTCGTGGGACAGCCCGCCGGAACCGATGAACAGCACCTTCATGTCGGTGTTCTTGAAGAACTCGCCGACGGCCGTGCCGAACTCGCGGATCCGGCTCATCTTCGAGAAGGGCGGGGCGACCGAGTTGACGAACACGGGGATGACCGGGATGGAGCTGATGTCGCCGTAGATGATCTCCATCGGCTGGACGGCCCCGTGGTCGACCTCCATCTTGCGGGAGATCGCGGTTTCGATGTCCTGGTCGATCACGTACTGGGCGAGCGCCTCGGCGATGTCGGTCGGCACGTTCAGCGGGCCGTCCCACGAGTCGTAGTCGCCGGTGCCGTGGGCCTGGTAGCCGATGCAGAAGGGCGGCATGAGGTCGTAGAAGAAGCCGTTGTAGTGGTCGGGGCCGAAGTTCACGATCAGGTCGGGCTTGAAGTCGGCGGCGAACGCGCGGACCTGGTCGAATGCGGCCTCGACGGCGGCCTTGACCTCGGCCGGCGGGTCGGTGTGTTCCAGCAACGGGCTGTGCGACATGCACACGAGTGCCTGCTTCATGGCGTGGCTCCTTTGGTTCGTCTTGTCTTCAATTGCACATCGGGCTCCGGGTCCTGAACATACGGTCGTTCCGCCTAGCGGTACACGGGTCCCTACTTGCCGAGCTTGCGTTCCTTGATGACGTAGGTGAACGTCGAATGCACCAGGTCCTTGCCGTCGGCATCGCGGACGACCACCTCGGCAACGGCCACGGAGCCGCCGCCGCGCAGGACCCGAGCCGTGGCGACGGCCGGAGAGGATGTGGAGTTGGACAGGAAGTTCAGGTTCGACTGGATGGCCAGGGGGAACTGTCCCGTGCCGGCGTAGGCCTGGAGGGCCAGGAAGGTCCCGGTGATGTCCGCGGCTCCGAACAGGGCCGCGGCGGAGAACATCCCGTTGGCCTGGGACAGGGGTTCCGTGAGCGGCATGCTCATGCTGATCGAGTCGCCGTCGACGGCGTGGGGCTCCAGCCCCAAGGTGGCGGCGATGTCGTCGAAGCCCCTTGTGGCGGTGAACTTCTCCACGAACGCGGTGAATTCCTCGAGGGTGGCGGGCAGTGCCATGGTCGGCTCCTTGGGGTGGCTGGCGGGTTGCCCCGCGGGGGCGGTTGGTTTCACCCTAACGACGGCGGCACCCGTCCGGTGAGGTCGGGTGCCGCCTGGCAGAACGGAGGCCTGCCGGTCGTGGTGGCCGGGGCAGGCTAGACCGCGTTCGCCGCCGCGGCATCCTCACGCGCGGTCCGGTCGCGGTCCGCACGGCCGCGCGTCTCCTTGGAGAGGTACACGGCGAGGGCCGAGACGGCGATGAGGCCGATGAAGTACCAGGCGATGTTGCTGGTGCCGGCGCCGTTTTCGAGTCCCACCAGCCAGGTGGCGAGCAGGGGGGCGGTGCCGGCGCCCAGCACGGAGCCCACCTGGAACGTCAGGGAGACGCCGGTGTAGCGGTCCTGCGTCTCGAACTTCTCGGCGAGGAAGGCCCCGATCGGTCCGTACATGGACGCCTGGATGATCGGGTTGCCGACCATGAAGGCCAGCGCGATCAGCCAGTAGCTGCCGGAGTTGAACATCGCGAACATCGGGAACACAAGCGCCACGGAGACGGCGGCGCCGGCGAGCATGACCGGCCTGCGGCCGAACTTGTCGGAGAGCCACGCGAAGAACGGGATGGCGAAGATGTGCACGAACGAGGAGGCGGTCAGCATCATCAGCGCCGTCTGGCGGTCGACCGCGCCCGTGGAGACCACGTACGGGACCATGAAGACCGCCAGCAGGGCCTGCATGAACAGGGGACCGGCGGCGGCCAGGATCCCGTACAGCGAGGACAGCGGGTACTTGCGGAGCACGCGCATGATCGGCACGCCGGTGTGGACCTCGCCGGCCTCGCGGGCCTTGACGAAGTCGGGGGACTCGGTGACCCGGTAGCGCAGGTAGAGGCCGATGACCACGAGGGCGGCGGACATCAGGAACGGGATACGCCAGCCCCAGCTGAGGAAGGCTTCCTCGGGCAGGCCCGCGAAGAGGCCCAGCACCAGGGTCGCGAGCACCGACCCGGTCGGGCCTCCGGTCACGGCGATCGAGGCCGCGAAGCCGCGGTTCTTCTCCTTCACATGCTCGGCCGCCATCAGGGTGGCGCCGGCCCATTCGCCGCCGACGGCGAGGCCCTGGATGACGCGCAGCAGAACGAGGATCAGCGGGGCGGCGACGCCGATGGCGGCGTAGGTCGGCATCAGGCCGATGCAGATGGACACCACGCCCATCATCATCAGGGTGATGAACAGCATGTTCTTGCGCCCGAACTTGTCGCCGAAGTGGCCGAACAGGATGCCGCCAATCGGGCGGGACACGTAGCCGGCCAGCAGGATCACGAAGGAGAGCATGGTTCCGAGCGCCGGGTCCATCTCGCTGGAGAAGAACAGCTTGGGGAACACCAGGCCGGCTGCGGCGGCATAGAGCAGGAAGTCGTAGTACTCGACGGTCGAGCCGAGGAAGCTGGAGACCAGCGCGCGTCGCGAGTCCTTCTCGGTGGTTTCTCCGTGCGCCGGCGGGACCGCCGCCGGCGTGGAAAGGTTCGATGACATGGTTATCTCCTGGCGTGCTGTGGGGATCGGACCAGTGGGTCTATCGAAAAGAATGACGCGTGTGACGGTTGCCACCTACGCCGCGTGCCGGAGCGTGGAACGCTGAACCGTCTTCGGCGGCGCGGCACCGGGCATTCGTGTTCTGCGCCCCGGCACGCGGCGGCCGAGGGAAACGTTCCGCATGCAACAGTGGGCGGCACGGCCGGAGCCCTTCAAAACTCACGCCCCGTCCTAGACCACCCGGAACCACCCAAACCACCCAAACCACCCAGAACCACTCCAGGAGAAACCCGTGCCGAGACGCTCCCAGCCGACCGACGTCGTACTCAGTGAACGCCGCGGACCGGCGCTGATCGTCACGATCAACCGGCCCGATCGGCTCAACGTGATCAACACCGAGGTCGCCACGGCACTCGGCGCCGCCTTCGAAGACGCCGACGCCGACCCGGCCGTGCGCGCGCTGGTGTTGACCGGCGCGGGCGATCGGGCCTTCACGGCGGGCGCCGACCTCGGGGCGCTGGCCGCCG
Source organism: Arthrobacter halodurans (assembly GCF_041877255.1). NCBI lineage: Bacteria > Bacillati > Actinomycetota > Actinomycetes > Micrococcales > Micrococcaceae > Arthrobacter > Arthrobacter halodurans. Next base: position 19,825 of record NZ_JBHDLJ010000001.1, on the reverse strand, counting down.
GGGAACTGCTGCGGTCCGCCGCGCCGGAGGGAGACGCCTGGGGCTTCGCCGGCATCGTGCGGCACCACATCTCCACGCCGGTCATCCTCGCCGCCAACGGCGCGTGCCTGGGCGGCGGGACGGAGATCCTTCTGGCCTGCGACCTGGCGGTCGCCGCGGATCACGCCGTGTTCGGGCTGCCCGAAGCCACCGTGGGGGTCTACCCCGGTGGGGGCGGGGCGTTCCGGCTGTACCGCCACCTGCCGCCGAAGATCGCCCTCGAGGCACTGCTGACCGGCCGGACGTTGAGTGCCGATGAAGCCGCGCGCTGGGGGCTCGTGAACCGCGTGGTGCCCGCCGCGCAGGTGCTGGAATCGGCGCTGGAGTTGGCCGGCCGCATCGCGGCCAACGCGCCACTGAGCGTCGCCGCGACCAAGCGGATCGCCCGGGGCTTCGAGCGGACGGCCGGCGCGCTGGCCTGTCCCGACGAAGACGGCGCGTGGGGGCGTACCTATGCGGAGGGGCCCGTCGTGCTCGATTCCGAGGACTGCGCGGAGGGCGTTTCCGCCTTCAGGGAGAAGCGCGCCCCGGTCTGGACCGGCCGCTGACGCATCGCCGCCCGGGGGTTGACAAACCCCACCGTCCTAGTGTTCGGAACGCCCGCTGGCCCCCCGGTCCCACCGGGTGTGTGATGGATCCAAGCACATCGCGCCGCACGGCGCGGCCAACCGTTCCCCCGTCAGAAGGAATGTTCCAGATGAGCACCACGGACTCCTGCCCGTCGAAGGCCAACCCCGCCATCGGTCGGTTGCCGCGCCCGGCCTCCATGGCCACCAACGTCGACGTTTCCACGCTGGTGGACAGCGACGGCGGCATGATCGACCGCTCCATCTACACGGACCGGGGGATCTACGGCCAGGAAATGCGGCGCGTCTTCGCCCGCAGCTGGCTTTTCCTGGCGCACGAGAGCCAGTTCAGAAAGCCCGGTGACTTCTTCACGACGTTCATGGGCGAGGACCCCGTCATCGTCACGATGGACAAGACGAAATCCATCCGCGCCTACCTGAACTCGTGCCGCCACCGCGGGGTCCGGCTCTGCCGCGCCGACGCGGGCGCCACGAAGATGTTCACCTGCACCTACCACGGCTGGTCGTTCGACCTGGCCGGTGCGCTGCAGTCCGTGCCCAACGAAACGGCCTACCCGGAGGACTTCGACCGCAAGGACTGGAGCCTCATCGACGTGCCCAGCCTGGCGACGTACAAGGGCCTGATCTTCGGAAACTGGGACCCCAACGCCGAACCCCTCGAGGAGGCGCTGGGGGACATGCGCTACTACATGGACGCCATGCTCGACCGGGACCCGGAGGGAACGGAGGTCATGGGCGGGGTCATGAAGTGGGAGCTGGAGGGCAACTGGAAGCTCGCCGCCGAGCAGTTCGCCACCGACTGGTACCACGTGAACATGTCGCACGCCTCGGCGCTGATGGTCATGTCGCCGACCGGCCGCGGACCGAAGGCGGACATCGTGGCCACCCCGGGACGGCAGTTCGTGGCGCCCAACGGCCATGGCGCCGGATTCCCGACGCACCCCAAGTCACGGTTCGACGCCGGTCCGGTCCACGAGTACTACGACTACCCGGCCCTGCGCGAACGACTCGGCGACGCCGCCGTCGAGGGGCCGATGACCACGGGCCACGCGACCGTGTTCCCGAACTTCTCCTACCTGCCCGTCAACGGCTCGATCCGCGTCTGGCACCCGAAGGGCCCGGACAAGATCGAGGTCTGGGCGTGGATCCTGGTGGACAAGTCCATGCCCGACGACGTCAAGGACGCCCAGCGGCTCTACAACCTGCGCACGTTCGGCCCGTCGGGCATCTTCGAGGCGGACGACGGCGAGAACTGGTCCGAGGTCCAGGCCATCTCCCACGGCTTCGTGACCAACAGCGTGCCGCTGAACTTCCAGATGGGCATGGGCAGCGAGCGTGAGGACGGCGTCTATCCGGGCCAGACGTCGGAGCTCTACTCCGACGCCGCCGGCCGGTCCTTCTACAGGCACTGGGCCGGCCTCATGAACGAGCCGGCCTGGCACGAGAACACCGGCAAGTAACCACCAACGTTGGCAAGGAGCACCACAATGAGCGAGGCAATCAACCTGGGCAGCATCGACGACATCGACGAGGGCGAGGCCAAGGTCATCCCCGGCGACGAGAACGGCACCGGCGAGGACATCGCCGTGTTCCACGCCGAGGACGGCAACTTCTACGCGCTCAACGACGAATGCACCCACGAGACGGCGTCGCTGGCCGACGGCTGGATCGAGGGCACGGAGGTCGAGTGCCCCGTGCACTCCGCGAAGTTCTGCCTCAAGTCCGGCCAAGCCATGTGCATGCCCGCGACCATCGCGGCCCGCACCCACAAGGTGGTCGTCCAGGACGGCGCCGTCATGCTCTACCCGAACTGCCCCGTCGCGGCCCAGGTCTAGGCGGCGCGACCACCCCACACTTCCGGCCCCACTCCAGCAACCTGCAAGGAAAAAACCATGTCGCTTGAATCAGTCATCATCGTCGGTGGTGGGATGGCGGGCTTCACCACGGCCAAGGAGTTGCGCTCCCGCGGCTTCGACGGCCAACTGGCCATCGTCGATCCGGAGGGTTTGCCCTACGACCGACCGCCGCTGAGCAAGGATTACCTGCTGGGCAACCGGAGCGGGGACCAGATCCTGCTCTCCGCCGCCGCATGGTTCGAGGAGCAGGGCGTCGATGTCGTGACCGGCCGGGCCGTGGCGCTGCGCCCCGACGACGGCGTCGTGGTCCTCGAAGACGGGCGCGAACTGGCCGGCGACAGGATCGTCCTCGCCACCGGCGGGGCTGCCCGCCGCCTCGACATCCCGGGCGGGAGCCTCGATTCGGTCCTGGAGCTGCGCAGCCGGGCCGACGCCGACAGGCTCCGCGGCCTGCTCCGGCCCGGCATCAGGCTCGCCATCATCGGCGCCGGACTGATCGGCGCCGAGACGGCATCCTCCGCGCTGACCCTCGGCGCGGACGTCACCCTGATCGACCCCATCGACCCGCCGCTGGTGCCGGCCGTCGGTCCGGAGCTCGCCGGGCGCCTGCACCGGATGCACACCGACCGCGGCATCGGCCTGGTCACGGGCATCCCCACGGCCATCACGGTCGACGACGCCGGTCACCACATCGTCATGGACACGGGCGGGACCATCGATGCCGACCTCGTCCTCGTCGGCATCGGGATCGTCCCCGAGACCGCGCTGGCGGCCTCCGCCGGCCTGGACATCGACAACGGAACCCTCGTCGACGAGCACCAGCGCACCAGCCACCCCCGGGTCTACGCGGTGGGGGACTCGTCCCGCACCCGACGGGCCGACGGCACACTGCTGCGCCGGGCCGAGCACTGGGAGCACGCCATGAACACCGGCACGACGGCGGCCGCCTCGCTGCTGGGCCAGGACCTCCCGGCGCACGGGGCTTCCTGGTTCTGGTCCGACCGCCACGGCGTGCACGTCGAGGGCGTCGGCTCCATGGTCGGCGAGGGCAGCGTGGTGGTCCGGGAACGGGACGGCGTCCCGCTGGCGAGCTTCCGCCTGGACCCGGACGGCTACATGGGAGGGTGCGCCGCCATCGACGGCGGCCTGACCGTGCGTGCCGCCCGCCGCATCATCGACCGGCGCATCCTGGTGGACCCCGCGCAACTGGCCGACCCCGACATCGACCTCAAGAAACTCGCCCGCTGATTCCCCGAAGAAACGTGAGCCGACACCATGACAGAAAACGTGGCCCCCACGACGGGGCCTGACACCGCCGAGACGGACGCCGAGGAGGACGACCGCCTGGTCGATGCGGAGCTGAGCTACCGCGTGCAACAGTTCTATTTCCGCGAGGCGGAGCTGCTGGACGACGGCCGCTTCGCCGACTGGCTGCAGGTCTTCGACGACGACCTCTTCTATTGGGCGCCGCTACGCACCAACAGGCTCCGGCGCCAGGCGGCCCTGTCCATCGGCGCGCAGGGCGAGGCCGCCTACTTCGACGAAACCAAGGAATCCCTCGCCTGGCGCATCAGGCGCTACGACTCCGGCATGGCCTGGGCCGAGGACCCGCCCTCGCGGACCCGGCATCTGATCTCCAACGTGACGGTGCGCCACCAGCCGGACGGCACGCTGCGCGCGCGGTGCGCCTTTCTGGTCTACCGCAACCGCCTGCAGACCGAGACGGACATCTACGCCGGCGGCCGGACGGACGTCCTGCGGATCCAGCCGGACGGCGGCTTCCGGGTTGCGCGACGCGAGATCCTTTTCGACGCCAACGTCCTGCAGGCCAAGAACCTCAGCACCTTCTTCTAGCAGCGCTCCCGCCCCACCGCACCACGAGAGGTCCACATGAGTGAAACACAGCAGGCCGGTTGGCTTCAGGGCGACGTGGCCCTGATCACCGGCGGCGGCTCGGGCATTGGCCGGGCCGTGGCCGAGCGCTTCCTCGCCGAGGGGGCCCACGTCGCCGTCTTCGGCCGCAACCAGGAAAAGCTCGACGCCGTCGTCGCGGAATCCGGCCACCCCGAGCGCATGCTGGCCGTCGCCGGGGACGTGCGCAGCTCCGAGGACCTGCACCGGGCCGTCGGCGCGACCGTGGACCGCTTTGGCCGGCTCGACATCGCCGTGCCCAATGCCGGGATCTGGGACTTCAACCGGTCCCTGACGCGGCTCAGCGGCGGGGAGTTGGCCGCCGCGTTCGACGAGCTCTTCTCCATCAACGTCAAGGGCTACCTGCTCACGGCGGAGGCGGTCTGGCGCGAGCTGGTGAAGACCCGCGGCTGCATGGTGATGACGCTGTCCAACGCGTCCTTCCACACCGCCGGCGGCGGGCCCGTCTACACGGCCAGCAAGTTCGCGGCGCGCGGCCTCGTCAACCAACTCGCCTACGAACTGGCCCCAAAGGTGCGGGTGAACGGCGTGGCCGTGGGCGGGATGAACACCGACCTGCGCGGCCCCGCAGCGATCGGTTTGAGGGAGCGCTCGATCGCCGACTCGTTTGCGCGGTCCACGGTCACCGGCAACAACCCGCTCATTCCCCTGCACGACTCGTCCGTCGACCCGGTGGACTTCACCGGACCCTACGTGCTGCTGGCCTCGCGGGCGAACTCGGGCAACATCACCGGACAAACCCTCCAGGCCGACGGCGGCATCGCCGTCCGTGGCTTCGGGGATCGGGCCGCGGGAGGCGACCAGCTATGAGCACCCAGATCGACATCAACCCCGTCGCCGGCGTGCGCCGACAGGCGCAATTCGGTCCCGGCGCCCCGGCACTGGTCTACGAGGGCCGCACCATCGGCTATGCCGAACTCGTCGACGATGCCGGACGGCTCGCCGCCGCGATGCGCGCCAACGGCGTCGTGGAAGGCGACCGCGTGGCCTACCTCGGCCTGAACAGCGCCACGTTCCTCACCACGATGCTCGCCACCTGGTGGCTCGGCGGGGTGTTCGAACCGCTGAACTTCCGCCTCGCTCCGCGGGAGGTCGGCGTCCTGTTGGAACGTTCGACACCCAGGCTGGTGGTGACCGAGCCCTGCCACCAGGACGTGGTGGAGACATTGGCCGGGCACGAGGGGTTCGACGCCGGGGCGTACCGTCTGGTGCTCGTCGACAACGATCCGGCGGTGCCGGTGGCCATCGAACCCGCCGCGTTCTGGACGCCGCTCAGCGGCTTCCTCGCCACGGCCGGCGGGGAGCTCCCCGAGGCGCGGGCCCGGTTCGAGGACGATCTGGCGATCCTCATGTTCACGTCCGGCACGACGGGTGTGCCCAAGGGCGTCCAGCTGACGTTCGGCAACCTGTGGTGGAACTCCGTGAACGTGGACTCGCTGGTGGACACCCGCCGGGGCGACACCAACCTCGCCGTCGCCCCGCTGTTCCACATCGGCGGCCTGAACGCCCTGACCCTCCGCGTGCTGGTGCGCGGCGGCACGACGGTGGTCCGCCGCACCTTCGACCCCCGGCAGACCCTGCGCGACATCGAGGAGCACCGGGTGTCCCAGGCGTTCCTCGTTCCCGCCCAGCTCTCCGCGATGCAGCAGACCGACGAGTTCGAGCGGCACGACCTCTCCAGCCTGCGGGCCCTGATCTGCGCGGGCGCCCCCGTGCCGCCGGTGCTGCTGAAGCAGTACGAACACAAGGGCGTGCCCGTCCAGCAGGCGTGGGGCCTGACGGAGACGTCCCCGTTCGCCACGTACCTGCCCTCCGAGCTCACCTACGAAAAAGCCGGGTCCTGCGGCATCCCCATGCCGTACACGCAGGTCAAGATCGTCGATCCGGCCACCGGCGAGGACGTCGCCGCGCCGGGGACCACCGGTGAAATGTGGGTGAAGGGCCCCAACGTGACGCCGGGCTACTGGAAGGACCCCGCCATGACGGCGGTGTCGTTCCTCGGGGGCTGGTTCCGCACCGGGGACATCGGTTTCCGGGACGAGGACGGCTTCTTCTACATCGTCGACCGCCTGAAGGACATGATCATCACCGGAGGCGAGAACGTGTACCCCGCCGAGGTCGAACGCGCGCTGATGGAGTTCCCCGGGGTGCTCGACGTCGCCGTCGTCGGCGTCGAGGACAGCAGGTGGGGCGAATCCGTGGTCGCCGTCATGAGCTGCGCCAACGGCACCGTTCCGGACATCGAGGAGGTCCGGAACTTCACTTCGACCTACCTGGCGCGCTACAAGTTGCCCAAGAAACTGGTGCTGACCGGGGCGGTCCCGCGCAACGGCGCGGGAAAGCTCGACAAGCCGGCCATCCGCAAGATGGTCGCGGAGGAGGGTCGCGATGTCCGCTGACGACGAGGTCGACCAGCTGAGGTGGCCGGAGCCGCTTCCGGGATCGTGGGTGGCGGAGCCCGCCGCGCCCGACGACGGCTACGACGGCGCCTTCGCGGTGACCGAGAACGGCGTGCCGCGCGGGCGGGTCTCCGTGGCTCTGGTGGTGAGGAGCGAGTTGGACGCGGCCTACCCCGCCTCGGTGAGGGACCGCCTGCTCAAGCCGTCGGACGACGCCACGGCGGAGGCGCTCCAGTTGGTGTCCGAGCTCGTGATGGACGCCCACCCGTCGTGCCGGCGGCTCGTCGTCTCGACGCCGGAGGGCGACGTCGCGCAGATCGCCCGGGCGGAGAAGGCCGGGTACCGCTACGTCGTCGACGTGGACCTGCCGGACCGGTCCGTGTCGCTGATGGCCGCCGAGCCGGGGTGGGTCCTCGAAGAGTCCCGCCGGATCGACGACGTCCCCACGCGCTAGGCGCTCTTGGGGGCCTGCCGCTTCGTCGGGTGCTGCTGCCCGCTGATCGCGGCCACCGCGCGCGAGGCCGCGTAGCAAACCTTCCGCAGGACGGTGGCCTGCGACTCCGGCATGAACTTGCCGACCGGACCCGACACCGACATCGCGGCCACCGGCTTTCCATTCGGTCCGAAGATCGGCGCCGCGACACAGTTCAGCCCGGTCAGGATCTCTTCGCGGTCGTACGCCAGGTTGGTGCTGCGAACCTCCTGCAGTTCCGCCCTGAACTTCTCGGGGTCCGTGATCGTTGTGGGCGTCCACGCGAGCATCTCCGACCTCATGACCTGCTCGGCGCCGTCGGAGTCGTAGGCCAGCAGGACCTTTCCCACCGCGGTGCAGTAGGCGGGCGCGCGGCCGCCGATGCGCGAGGGGCTGCGCACCTGGAGATGGCCGTAGAGCTTGTTGAGGTAGACGACGTCGGTTCCCTGCAGGACGGCGAGGTGGACCGTCTGCTTGGTCAGTTCATAGAGGTCCGCCAGGAAGGGTGTCAGCGCGTCGCGCATGCGTCCCTGCAACGCGTCCTCTTGGGTGGAGCCCAGGTCCTGGATCATCTTGCCCAGCCGGTAGGCGTTGCCCGCGCGCTCCACGGCCCCGTTGTTCTGCAGTGTCGCCAGGAGCCTGAACGCGGTGGACTTGGACAGCGAGGCGCGGCGGGCGAGTTCGCTGACACCCACGCCGACGAACGCGTCGTTCCCGAAGGCGTTGAGCAGGGACATGGCCTTGTCGACGGCCGTGCGCTCGTCTCGGGGGGCAGGTGTGCTGCGGGTCATGGTCTCCTCCGGCGCGGGGGTTCAGATAGCCGAACAATGTGGGGCCTGGTGTGCCGGTGTGCGGTACGAACCCCGGCACCACCAGTATCGCGCCGCACCCGGGGGTGAGTCAAACATGACAGATCGTCACTTATATGTGACAGTTGTGTCCGTGCAGACGAACGAGTTGATCACCCGGAACATCCGACGCTTCAGGGTCGAGAGAGACCTGTCCCTCGGTGAGCTGTCCGCCCTGGCGGGCATCTCCAAACAGACGTTGTCCAAGGTGGAGAGTGGCGTCGGCAACCCGACCGTGGAGACCCTCGAGCGGATCGGCCACGGTCTCGGCGTCAGCGTGGCCCGCCTGCTGACCGAGTGGGGAACGCCGCTGCACGTGTCCCGTGCCGCGGACGCCCCGTGGCGCCCGGTGTCGGTCGGGCGGATCCGGGATCTGGACCGCATCTACGGCTCGGGGTACGTCCGGACGCATGTCGTCCGGGTCGAACCGGGGCGGGAGGCGCATGTTGTCGGTGCCCACGGCTTCGGGACACTGCACCAGCTCTACGTCGTCTCCGGGACGCTCGAGGCCGGGCCCACGGACGCGGTGCGGCAACTGGGGGAGGGTGACTTCCTGCGCTTCCCGGGCGACAGCGAGCACACCTTCCGCGCGGTGGGCGGACCCGCGGTGGCGCACCTGACGACGACGGCGCCGCAGGTCCCGCAGTTTTCCCCCGCGGTCGACGGCGGGGACCCGGCGTGAGGCGCCCCGTGTCGGGGGGACACGGGGCATGCCGGATGCCGACAGGCGGAACGCTTGGTCGATCTGGCCGTCGAGGTTTGGCAGACTCCGGGTGATGCCCTCCGGCGCCTTGGCGTGCCGGTAGGTCCACCTACCGAGGAGGAACCCCCCGCGTGCTTGCCGCCGTCGCCGTTGCCCAAAATGCCGAAGACCCGCTGTCCTGCCTCGAGCTGAAGGACGTGCCCGTGCCGGAAGCGGCGCCCGGGTGGACGCGGGTCAGGGTCCGGGCCTCCTCCCTGAACATGCACGACGTGTGGACGCTGCGCGGCGTGGGACACGACCCCGCGAACATCCCGATCATTCTCGGCTGCGATGTCGCCGGGGTCACCGACGACGGACGCGAGGTCATCGTCTACCCCGTGATCGCCGACCCGGACGCCGGCGCCGGCGACGAGACCCTGGACCCGAACCGCGCGCTGCTCTCGGAGCGTCACGACGGCGGGTTCGCCGAGTACATCGTCGTGCCGGACCGCTGCGTGGTCGACAAGCCCGCCCACCTGAGCTTCGAGGAGGCGGCCTGCCTTCCCGTCGCCTGGTCGACGGCCTACCGGATGCTGTTCTCGCAGGCGCGGATTACGGCGGGCGACCGGGTCCTGGTGCAGGGCGCGGGCGGGGGCGTGGCCGGAGCAGCCATCGCCCTCGCCGCGGCCGCCGGGGCCACGGTCTACGCCACGAGCCGGACCGCCCAGAAGCGTCGGCTCGCCCTCGAACTGGGCGCGCACGCGGCGTTCGCCCCCGGCGAACGGCTGCCGCATCGCGTCGACGCCGTCATCGAGACCGTCGGCGAGGCCACGTGGGCGCACTCCCTGCGCTGTCTCCGGCCCGGCGGCGCGATCGTGATCGCCGGGACCACCAGCGGCACCGCCCCGGCGGCCGACCTGGGCCGCATCTTCTACCAGCAGCTGCGCATCCTGGGGTCCACCGGATCGACGCGGCACGAGACCGTGGCCATGCTGCGCATGCTGGAGGCGACGGGGCTGCGGCCCCGGATCGACCGCGTGCTGCCTCTCGCGCGCATCCACGAGGGGCTCCGGGCCCTGATCGACGGCGACGCGGCCGGAAAGATCGTTGTCGCCATCCCGTAGGCAGCTCGGCGACGGCCATGCGGGATCCGCGCCGCGGCCATGCGGGATCCCCGCCGCGGCCATGCGGGATCCCCGCCGTGGGAGGCGGAGATCCGCGCGACCGCCGCGCAAGAAAGCGCCCCCATCCGGCCGAGCGGATGGGGGCTCCAACTGGGCGCCGGGCCTGGGGGGAACCCGGCGTCTGCGGGACCGCCACTTGGGGTTGGCGGCGCCGCGTCGATTCGGCGGGCCCGGGGGAGGCCCCTATCGAATCTGTGATCATCTTAGTCACGGAATGACCTGTTCTGTCAATACTTGCGATACGTCCCTCGGGCAAGCCCTCGCGGGCCATGCCGAACCGCTCGGTCCCCGGCCCTGACAAACGCGGCACATGGTCCTAGGGTGGGCCACAGGCGAACGGTCGGCCGCCCTGGACGGTCCGGTCCAGGCGCAACGGTGACGGCGGCGGGGAGGCTCTTATGGATGGTTCCGGCGCTGGCCCGCACCCGGTCCCGCGGGACCGCCATGGACGTTGAGGAGCTCCTCTCGCTGCTCGTGGTCGGATCCGTCGCGGTCGCCGCACCCGTGCTTTCCCGCCTGACCGGCAGAATCGCTCCGGTCCCCCTGGTGGTCTTCGAGATCCTCCTGGGGATGGCGGTGGGGCCAAGCCTGCTCGGGTGGGCGAGCCCGAACCACGCCATCGAACTGTTGTCGGAGTTCGGGCTGGCGTTCCTGTTCTTCATGGCCGGCAACGAGATCGACTTCGGTGCCATCAGGGGCAGGCCCCTGCGGCGGGCGGCCATCGGGTGGTCCGGGTCGCTGGTGCTCGGCGTGGGCGTCGGCCTCCTCCTCGCCCCGCGGCTGGACGTGGCGGTCATTGTGGGGATCGCCCTCACGACGACGGCGCTCGGAACGATCATGCCGGTGCTGCGCGACGCCGGACTCCTGGCGCGGCCCTTCGGGAGGTCGGCGGTCGCGGTGGGGGCCGTCGGCGAGTTCGGGCCCCTGCTCGCGATCTCGCTCTTCCTCAGCGGACGACGACCCGCGGAGGCGCTCGCGGTCGTCGTCGTTTTCGCCGCGGTCACCGGCGCCGCGATCTTCCTCGCGGGCCGCGGCGGGCACACGCGGCTGCACCGCCTCGTCGCCGATACGCTGCACACCAGCGGGCAGTTCGCCGTCCGGATCGCGATCCTCGTCATCGTCGCGCTGGTCACCCTGAGCGTCGTCATGGGACTGGACATGCTCCTCGGGGCCTTCGCCGCGGGCGTGCTGAGCCGCCTCGTCCTGCGCGAGGCGGGCGACGCCGACCGCCACCTCGTGGAGTCGAAGCTCGAAGCGGTCGCCTTCGGCTTCCTCGTGCCGATCTTCTTCATCACCACCGGGCTCACCTTCGACCTGGCGGCCCTCACGGGTTCGACGTCGACGCTGCTCCTCGTGCCGGTCTTCCTCGCGGCCCTCCTGCTGGCCCGCGGCATTCCGTCGGCCCTCGCCGCCCCACCCGGCGCCACGGCCCGCCAGCACGCCGCCCTCGGGCTCTTCGGCGCGACGGCGCTCCCGCTCGTCGTCGCCATCACCGACATCGGCGTCGCGGAAGGCATCCTGGAGACCGCCACCGCGTCGGCCCTGGTGGGGGCGGGCATGCTGTCGGTCCTGGTCTTCCCCCTCGTCGCCCTCGGCCTGCTGCGGACCGGTTCCGGACGAACGGAGCAGGGCGGCCGGACCTAGCCGGCGCACCCGCGCCGGCCTACGGTCCGCTGAAACCCCGCGCCAGATCGATGAGGATGCGCGTGGCAAACCCGGTCGCGCCCTTCGAACGCCAGCCGTCGTCGTTGTCCGACTGCATCGTGCCCGAGATGTCCAGGTGCGCCCACGGGGTATCGCCGACGAACTCCGCGAGGAACAGCGCCGCCGTGGTCGCCCCCGCGTACTTTCCGCCGAGGTTGGAGATGTCCGCGATGTCGGAGTCCAGCTGGTCCCGGTATTTGTGCTCCAGGGGAAGCTGCCACACCTGTTCGTCCGCCCGCGCGGCCGAGGCGCGCACCTCGTCCACGAGCGGTTGGTCGTTGCCGAAAAGCGCGGCCGTCCGGGGGCCCAGGGCCATCAGCGCCGCTCCGGTGAGGGTGGCCACGTCCACGACGGCGTCAACGCCCTCCTCGACGGCGAGGGTCAGGGCGTCGCACATGACCAGCCGCCCCTCGGCGTCGGTGTTCTTGACCTCGATGGTGGTCCCGTTGCGCGCGGTCAGCACGTCCCCGAGCTTGTAGGCCGAACCCGCGGGCATGTTGTCCGTGCACATGAGGAACCCGGTCGCGGCGGCCGTCGCGCCGAGCTCGCGCAGTGCGGTGAAGGACGCCAGCACGGACGCGGCGCCGCCCATGTCCATCTTCATCAGGAGGTGCATCGGGTCGCTGGGCTTGAGGCTTACGCCGCCCGAGTCGTACATGATGCCCTTGCCCACCATGCCCAGGTGACCGGACGGCTCGCCCCCGGGCTCGAAACTCAGTTTGATCATGCGCGGCTCCTGGGCGCTGCCGGCATTCACTCCGAGCAGGCCGCCGCACCGCAGCCCGATCAGCTCCTCCTTGCCGAACTCCTCGACCCGGAATCCGTAGCGTTCGCCCAGATCCCGGGCGACCGCGCCGAGCCCGGCGGCCGTGAGGTGGCTGGGCGGCGCGTTGCACAGGTCCCGGGAGATGTTCGTGGCGCGGGCGGTGACGCGTCCCACAGCCACGCCCTCGGCGGCCGCCGCGGCGTCGACCCCGGGCGCCCGCACCTGCAGCAGCGAAAGCGGAACGTCCCGGGGGTTGCCGCGCAGGACGTCGTAGCGGTAGCGGGCGAGGAGGGCTCCCTCCGCGACCGCCTGCCCCAGGGCTCCGGCATCCAGCGACGCGGCGGCCGAGACATCGAATCCGACCCGCGCGTGCCGCGGCGTCGCGCGCATGAGCGTCGCCACCGCGTCGCGCAGCCCGTGCGCACCCAGCCCGCCGGCAGCCCCGCCGCCCACCGCAACCATGATCGGGCCGTCCGCGGTGGGCACCACCAGGCTGGTGCCGGCAGCTGCCGTGAATCCCGCCCGCTCCAGGGCACCCCGATCCAGACCGAGGGCGGCGGGCGGTTGCCCGTCCGTGGTGATCAGGACGCCGAGCGCGTCGAGCTGGCCGAATGCCTCCACCCAGTCCAGCGCCGGTTCGGTGTGCAGGAGGCTGGGGACGGGCGTGAAGCTGTCGGGGATCAGCTTGTACGAGTCATGCGTCATGCCGGGTTCCTTCCCGTGGTGGAACGCGGTGCGGGATCAGGCTCCGCGTCGGGCTCGTCGGGCTCGAGTTGCTCCGGCAGGTCCCCCTCCATCCGGCCGGGCATGCGCCCGGCCGGGACGATGGCGAGCAGGGCGAACCCCGCGAGGCCCAGCAGGGAGACCTGCAGCGCCTGAAGCCGGGCCTCGGCGTTCACGGCGACGGCGGCGGCCAGCTCCGCGGCATCGGCCGTCCGGTCGCCGATGGCGGCCTCGACCTGCTCGTTGGTCATGAAGTTGGCGTCGTTGATGTTCACCGTCGCGATCAGTTCGTCGGAGACCTCCGGGTGGTCCGCCGCCCCGCTGGCGATGAACAGGGTGAGGGTGCCGACGGCGAAGGCGCTGGCGACGGCGATGCCGACGCTGCCGGAGAGGTTGTGCACGAGGCCGCGCCAGGCCCCGACGTCGCCCGCCAGCTGCTTGGGGACGGCGCTGAGCAGCGTGTTGAACACGAGGGCGACGATCGCCCCTTGGCCGAGGCCCAGCAGGATCAGCCCCAGCACCACCAGGAGTTGGCCCCAGTCGTTGCGGATGGTGAAGGCGATCAGCGCCAGGGCGGCCGCGACGACGATGAACCCGTAGCGCGCGATGATCCGCGGGGGGAACTTGTCGTAGAGGAAGGCCACGAACGTGCTGGCGAGGAAGATGGACAGCGTGTAGGGGATGATCGAGAAGGATGTCTCCAGACCGGAGAGTCCCTGGACCATCTGCATGTAGAGCGGGATGAGGAAGTTGGCCGCCGTGCCGACGAAGAGCATGATGCCCATGCAGGCGGTCACGGCGAGCTCCGAACTCGAGGCCAGGACGCGCAGGTCGAAGATGCGCGAGAGCTTCGCGTCCTGGCGCTTGCGGAGCCAGCTGAAGAACAGCTGTCCGGCGATGAGGCCCAGCAGGATCAGCACCGGCGCCGGGGAGAGTCCCAGGATCTCGAACGGCGCCTGGTCCGTCGCCAGCCAGATGCCCCACGTCGCCATCCCGCTGAAACCGAAGCTGAGGAGGATGATCGCGACGGCGGCGATGGCCGCGCCGGTCCAGTCGATCCCGAGGTCCGGCTGCGGGGGGATGTTCCTCAGCCGGAAGCTGAGCGCGAGGTTGACCACGCCGAGGACCACCATGAGGCCGAACGAGTAGCGCCACCCGATGGTTGTCGCGAACGTGCCGGCGATCAGCAGGGCCAGGACCCCGGCGGCGGGGATGGCGGCCGCGAGGAGGCCGATGGCCCGGGCCTGCTGCTCGTCCTTGTAGTTGGTCGCGATGAACACGGTCAGCGCCGGCGCAATCAGCGCGATCACCGCGCCCGAGGAGGCCTGGGCGATGAAGAGCATGGCCGGGCTGAGACTCAGGGCCACGCAGGCCATCGCCGCGGCGTGGATGGCGACGGCGATCTGGAACACCCTCCGCGTCCCGAAGCGGGCGCCGACCTTGGCGCCGAGCAGGATGAACGCGGCCATGGAGAACGTGCCAGCGGTGATGGCCGTGCCCACCGACGTCGCCGGCGTGTCCAGGTCGGTGGTGATGCCCTGCATGGACACGGTCAGGGCGTTGACCGCGAACGACGCCTGGATCTGCGTCAGGACCACCACGATGAGCGGCAGCCACGAAGCGGCCTTGACCGCGGGCGGGGTATCGGGGAGGGGATTGGCCATCGGATGCTCCTTCGCGGCGTCCTGCTGGATCAGTCTGGGGAGGGGATCCGCAGACTCCGGGTCCGTGCTCCGCATGCGTGGCGTGCCGTGCTTCGTCACGCAACGTGCGCTGGCCAAAAGACCGGCACCAGCAGGATCGCGACCCCCGCGTAGAGGACCATGACCGCCAGGCCGAACTTCCAATAGTCGCCGAACCGATAGCCGGCCGGTTGCATGATCATCATGTTGGCGGGCGTCGACACGGGCGTCAAGAGCGCCGCCGCGGACGCGACGGCGACGCACATCAGCACCGTGATCGGGTTGATCGAGGACTCGGCGGCGACGGACAGCGCGATGGGGATGATGACGAGGGCCGTGGCGGTGTTGCTTATCAGCTGTCCCAGGATGGTCGTGACGAGGAAGATCCCGGCCAGCAGGGGCAGCGGCCCGGCCCCGCCGATGGCGGCCACGAGGGCGTCGGCGATCAGCTCGGCGGCGCCGGTCTGGGTGATGGCCGTGGACAGCGGAATCATCCCGCCCACCAGGATGAGCGTCTGCCACGCCATCGACCGGTGCGCCTGTCCGACCGTCACGACCCGCAACACCACCATCCCCAGGGCGGCCAGGAGGGCCGCCACCGGGGCCGGGACGACGCCGGTCGCCAGCAGGACGACCATGGCGGCCAGGATGGCCAGTGCCGGCCGCGATCCCGGGCCCAGGGGCACGGTCTGACGCCGGATGGCATCCGGGGAGTCGACCAGCAACACGTTGTGGTCCGCCGTATGCCGGTCCAGGGCGGACCAGGCACCCTGGAGGAGCAGCGTGTCGCCCGCCTCGATGCGGTTGCGCCCCGCAGCGCGCGGCGATCGGGGCCGGTTGTGGGCCAGCACGACCAGCGCGCCGCTGTCGGTGACCATCCCGGGGTAGGTCTCCGTGCCCACGAGGTCCGACCGCGGCGCCACGACGACTTCGGCCACCCCGTAGGACCGGCTGATCAGGCCGCAGTTCGCCGCGCCTCCGGGTTCCAGGCCGTGCTGCGCGGCGAACGCGTCGACGAGATCCCGGCCACCGCGGACGACGACGTGGTCGCCCGCGGCGAGGACGGCACCGGCCACGGGCCGGCCGTCCGGGCCTTGCACGCTGACCACGTGCACGCCGGTCCCGCCCGCCGCGGGTATCCGGTCCGTCGGCGAACCCACCAGGTCGGAGCCGGCCGGCACGCCCAGGCGCACCAGCGCGTCCCCGCCGAGATAGTGCTCCCCGAGCGTGCGCCGGTGGGCGCTCAGGTCCTTCGGCAGGGTGTCCGGCGTGCGGTCGGGAATCAGCCGGGGTCCCAGCCACAGCGCAAGCCCGACGGTGCCCAGCAGCAGGGGCAGCCCCACGAGGGCGAACTCGAAGAATCCGATGCCGCGGCCCGCGGACTCGAGGGCGGCGTTGAGGACGAGGATGTTGACGGGCGACCCCGTGAGCACCAGGAGCGAGCCGGCGTGCGCAGCGAAGGCCAGCGGCATCAGCAGTTGGGAGGGCAGGCGACCGAGGCGGACGGCAGACACCACGACCATCGGCAGGAGCGCCGCGACGGCGCCGTTGACGCTGATCAGGGCGGTGAGCACCGCCGTGATACCCATCATGAGGCAGAGAAGCCGGACCCGGCTCGTTCCCGCGAACCGGATGATCAGGGACCCGAGCCACGTGGTCACGCCCGCCGCGTCGAGGGCCTCGGCGACCACGAACAGGGCCGCGATCAGCACCACCGTTCCGCTGCCGAAGCCCGCAAACGCCTCGTCGAGCGAGATGACCCCCGTCCCGTAGAGGGCCAGCGCCACCGACAGCGCCACGATCTCCACCGGGAGCCGGTTCCACACGAAGGCGGCCACCGCCAGCAACAGGATCGCCACCGTCGTCCACGTGTCCGTCATGGGGAAACGCTAGACCACGATGTGCCTCCTGTCCGCCCGTTGGGAAACCCCGATGACCGCGGACGAGGCCTCGTCGCCGTGAAGGGGTTGGGTTCGCCGTCCCCGCCTCGAACAACGGGACGCCGGAGGGGGCCACGCGGAGCCCACCACCGGCGTCGTGCCTGCGGGTGCCCGCTCGGCGCCGGCGGGATGCTAGTCGGTCGCGTCGTCCCGCCGGACGTCCTCGCCGGGGAGACCGTCGGCCCGCAGCTTCTCGCTGTCCGTGGCGTCGTCGCCGTGGCCGTCGGGACCCCGCAGCCCGTCCGCCTCCAGCTTGTCGCCGTCCGTGGGCCCGCGGACCCCTGCCCGGTCTCCGGCGTCCGTGCTTCCGTCGTGCTTCTTGTCTTCCAGTCCCATCGGGTCCTCCTCGTGGCGTGCGCGGCATGAACATTCCGAACCTACGGTCCCCGGCGAGGCCCGTCCTGTCAACGCCGCGGGGGTATGCATGGCACGACTCGTGCGGGGACTGCCGCAATGGCAGGATGGGACGTGCGCCGGGCCATGGCCCGGGCCGGGCAGATCGATCGGGCGGTGAGGGACATGGAGGACGACAACGACCACGATGACGACGGCGTCGATGTCACCGGCCCCGTCGTGCACTGGCGCGGACCCGCGCCGTTTCACTTCGTGCGGGTCCTGGGGGAGGAGGCCTCGTTCCTCAGGAGCGTGGCTCCCGCCGTGACCTACGGATGGGGCATGGTCCCGGTGGCGGCCAGCGTCCGCGGCACGGCCTTCACCACCTCGCTCATCCCGAAGGACGGCGGATACCTCGTCCCGCTCAAGGACGCGGTCCGCGCCGCCGAAGGCCTCGGGGTGGACGACGTCGTCACCGTCCGACTCCGGATCCGCCGGTGAGGGCGGTCGGCGGGTGTGGCCGGCGGCACGCCCCTTAACCGTGGGAGGACGCGTCTTCTAGGACAGCCTCTCGATCTCCACGAACGCGAGGGGCGCACTCCCGCGATTGGCCACCGTGTGGCGCGCGCCGGCGGGCCGCGCGTAGCTGCGGCCGACGCGCAGTTCCACCGCCGCCTCGGAGCCGTCGGCTTCGACCACGTGCAGGGTGGCGTCCACCAGCGGCACCACGACGTACTCGTGCTCGTGCCGATGGAGGGGGATCGCGCCGCCCGGCTCGATTTCCCAGCGGGTGACCCGCAGCGACCCGGTGTCGATCTGGGTTTCCCCGGTGGCCATCGCGCCGTCCCCTTCCGAAGTGCTCAATCGCAGTCGCGGCAGAACTTCACGCCGTCCTTCTCGCGCGCCAGCTGCGAGCGGTGACGGACCAGGAAGCACTCCCCGCAGGTGAACTCGTCGCTGGCCTGCGGGACGATCCTGACCACGAGCTCCTCGCCGACGATCGCGCCGGGCAGCTCCAACCCGTCAAACGAGTCGACCTCGTCGAGTTCCGCGACGACGCTGCGCGCGTCGGGTGCCGACGTCGCGCGGACGCCCTTCAGCGTCTCCTCGCTCTCCTCGGCCACCTCGGGGCGGGCGAGGTCGTAGTCCTGGGCCATCGTTGCTCCTATCCGTCGGGCGACTTCTCCTGCGAGGGTAAGGCATCGGGGCACCGTGCGCCACGTGGACGCGAACCCGGGACGCGGGGCCCGCAACCGGCCCGGACCTTCCCGTAGGATCGGGCCAGACCACCACGCTCCCGGGGGACCGACCATGAACGCACCCGACCGCAGGACACGGCACGACGCCGGCGCCGCCTGCGCCATGATGGCCGCATGAATCCTCTGCTACCGAATGCCTGGGAATGGACCCTCACCGGCGTCGGCGTGCTCGCCTGCCTGCTCTTGGTGGCCGCGCTCATTGACGTCGCACGGTCCTCGGCGCGGCCGCGGACCGTGGTGCTCGCGTCGGTGATGCTGGTCGTCCTGCCGGTGGTCGGGCCGGCGGTCTGGTTCCTCGTCCGGATCCTGCGGTCTCGGGAGGACCTTTCCGCCGAGGCCCCCGACGGCCGAACCGCGCGGGAGGGTTGAACATGCAGGGAATCCCCACACCCGGGCCGGGTCACTGGCCGATGCGCGGACTCCCGCGGGGCTAAGAGTCCCGCCGGAAGGAGTCCCCGCGCCGGTTCCAGGCTTCGTGGATCTCCTGGAAAGGCCGATGGGCCTCCCGGTCCACGACGTCGACGAGCATGGTGGGTATCGGGTCCGCCACCGAGCGTCCGGGCTCGGGACGGCCCAGGATGTCGCGCCCACCGGCGAGCACCGGTGTCGACGCGAGGATGTCCCCGAGACGTGACGTCGTGTTGTGCGGGATGAAGTCGTCGAGGTAGTCCACCAGGGCCTTCGTGGGAAAGCGCGCCCGCTCGGCGCCCGTACCCGGGCGCGAGGCCAGGGGACGCCGGGGTGCGCGCCAGGAGGGGCGGCCGGCCCGGGGCGTAGCCCCGCCATCGAACCCTTCCCATACCCAAAGGCCACTTCACCCTCTAGAGTTCCTTCTGTAACATCAATCACTTGCTTCACGGGGGAAACATGGATAACACAGAAGCCTCGCCGCGGCACGCCCGCAGCACAGCCTTCCGCGCACGCCACCTTGCCATCACGACCCTGGCGGGTCTTGCGTTGGCCGCCGCGGCGGCTGGCCCGGCGCACGCCGCGCCCGTCCCCGTGGCCGGCTACGCGGCACCGGCCTCTGTGGCCGCCCTCCAGCCGCCGGCCGGCACATCCCTGGCGGCGGCGTTGACGGCGGCCGTCCCCGCGGCACTGCCGGCTGCGACGACCACCACCTACGCCACGACCGCGAACGTGAACCTCCGGGTCGGCGCGTCCACGAAACACCGCGTCGTCGTCGTGTTGACGAAGGGCACCAAGGTGGTCCTGCGCTCCAGCAGCGGAAGCTGGCACAAGATCACCGCGAACGGCAAGACCGGCTGGGTGTCCAAGACCTACGTCAAGAGGACGGCCGTGACAAGCGCGTCGGCCTCGGCGACCACGACCACCGCCAAGAACGTCAGGCTGGCGACGACGGCGAACCTGTTCCTGCGCTCGAGCGCCCCGTCGGGCAGCGTGCTGGCGACGATGAAG